>DASTRL010000312.1:0-2767 GCA_035761265.1 Steroidobacteraceae bacterium | reverse complement strand
GCTCCCATGTGCGCGCACATCTGCTGCATTTCCGGAGTGGTGCCCAGTTTACGCGCGGCCTCGCCCACGCTCTTGAAATCGTTCTTGCCCAGGGCCGCTACGATCTCGTTGACCGCGGCGA
The DNA here is from genome assembly GCA_035761265.1 of Steroidobacteraceae bacterium. Classification (GTDB taxonomy): domain Bacteria; phylum Pseudomonadota; class Gammaproteobacteria; order Steroidobacterales; family Steroidobacteraceae; genus CADEED01. Next base: position 2,646 of record DASTRL010000312.1, on the reverse strand, counting down.
GGTGCTCGCGCATGTTCTGCTTCTGGTGTTGCGCCATCACCGGCAGCAGGTAGAGCGGCTGGCGGGTGTCACTCGCGGTCTGGCTTGCGGAATGGTGGACGGGCTCTGCCGCGAAGGCGAAGCCCATGCAGAGCAGAGTTGCGCCGATCGCGGCCCCAATCGTTCTCATGTTGAACTCCGTCGGTTGCTTCATAGTTCTGATTATGCAGCACCGCCACTTCCGACTGGGGTCCATCGCTTTACTTCGTCGAGCGCCAGCGCGAAGCCAACGGCGGCGATCAGCACCAGAAGGACGACCTTCAGGGGCACCGCCGCCATCAGCGTGCCACTCACGGCGAGCGCACCGACGAGGACGATATCCACGGCCGAGGCCCCCAGCACCCAGCGGCTCGGCGGTGACGACCACAGCGGTCGCCGTTCGCGCACGACATACAGTGTCGCCTGCGCGCCGATGACCAGGGTGACGAAAGACAGAGTCTGGAGTTTCGCCGTATCCAGTCCCAGCCAGAATTGTCCGAGTGCCAGCATGGCCGTGGAAAACGCCAGCTTGCAGACACTGAGCACGAGCCCCGTCATCGTGATGCTGCGCATGTCCCAGCGCCCCGGCACCGGGGAAGGGGCGGCGCGGTCGGTGGTCAGCGACATCGCCAGGACATCGTTGGTCACTAGCATCAGTACCATGAGAGCCGGTGTCATGATCGCGTGGCCGGTCATGGCCAGACCGACCGCGAGAAACAGCACGATCTCCATCTTCTTCACGAGCATGTTGAGGCTGTAGGTCACCAGCCGGCCGAAGGCCATGCGTCCTTCGCGCACGGCAAAGACGATGCCGCCGAGACCGGGCTCGGTCAGCACCATGCCGGCTGCCGCCTTGGCGACGTCGGTGGCGGTCGAAACCGCGATGCCGATCTGCGCCTGCCGCAGCGCCGGCGCGTCATTCACGCCGTCCCCGCACATGCCGACGACATGGGCACGGCTTTGCAGCGCCTGAACCAGGCGAAACTTCCCTTCCGGGATCACGCGGGCGAAGACGCCAAACCGTTCCACGCTGTCCGCATCCCCGAGACGCTCCAGCGGACACACTTCGCCCCTGATGCCGACCTTGCGCGCGATCGACTGCGCCGTGACTGCGGAATCGCCGCTGACCATGAGCGTGCGCACGCCCAGCCGTCCCAGTTCCGCGATCAGCTCGGCCGATTCCTGGCGCGGTGGATCGCTGAGCGCAAGCAGTCCGGCCAGGCGCAAGGTGTCGACAGGTCCTGCAGCCACGGCCAGCACGCGGTGGCCAGCACCCGCCAGTTCGTCCACCTGACGGCGCGCGTCGTCGGGCGCTAGCGCGAGCGCGGCGATTTCCTGGAAGGCGCCCTTGACGACGCGCTGTTCGACGCCGTCTGCGCCGCGCACCCACGCCTCGGCGATGCGGGTTGAGGGATCGAACGGGACAAATCGCAGCAGCGAGTCGGCCGAGCCCGGGAGCCGCGATGCCGCCTTGTGGATCGCGGCGTCGATAGAATCCTGGTCGCCTTCCGAACTCGCCCATGCGGCGAGCGCGAGCACGGTGTCGTGATCAAAGCCGGGCATCGGCTGCACACCGGCGACTTCGAGCCGGTTCTGCGTCAACGTGCCGGTCTTGTCGGCGCACAGCACGTCCATCGCGGCGGACTCGTGCACAGCTGACAACCGGGTCAGCAGGATGCCACTCTCGGCCAGCCGGCGCGCGCCGAGCGCTGCGGACAGCGTGAACGTGGCTGGCAGCGCCGCCGGAATCGACGCCAGCAGCGCCGTGATGGCGAGGCTGTGCAGGTCGGCGGACGGAAGCGCCGAGGCGTAGGCCCAGATCAGCAGCATCGTGGCGATGGAGCCGTTGATCGCCATGAGCCTGCGCGTCACGCTGAAAATCGCCGCCTGCTCGGTGCTTTTCGCTTGGGCGACCTGCACCAGTTTCACCGCCTTGCCGAAGGCGGTGCGCGAGCCCGTTGCCGTGACCTCGGCGATACCCTGGCCGCGGCGCACCAGCGAGCCGGCGTAAACGCCGCTGCCGTCTGCGGCGTCCACCGGCACCGATTCACCAGTGAGCATTGATTGGTCCACCCGCAGCGCTCCGGACAGCAAGCGCCCGTCGGCAGGCACAACGGCGCCCAGGGATAGGCGGACGATATCTCCCGGGACGATCTCGGCGGCAGCAAGCCGGGTCCAGACGTCATCGCGCAGAACCAGAGCTGTCGGCGCCAGCCGCGACTTGAGCGCGGCGAGCGCGGCATTCGCGCGAGTCTCCTGCAGAATTCCAAGGCTTGCGTTGAACAACAGCAAGCCGCCGACCATCGCCGCTTCCATTTCCTTGCCCAGCGCGAGTTGCAGCACCATCGCGGCTTCCAGCATCCAGGCGACGGGTGAGTTGAACTTGGTCGCGAATACTCGCCAGCGCGACGGCGCTTTCTCGCTGATCGCATTGGCCCCGAACGCAGCCAGACGCTGACGCGCCTCGATGCTGCTCAAGCCTGTTGTGGCGTTATGTGTGCTAGACACCGGCGGCCCCTCGAAATCCAGCAGAGACGGGATCATATCGATTGCCCCGTCTTGGTCTGCATCTCGCGCATCGCCGCGGTAACGGCGATCGGTGCGGTTTCCGGAGAGCCGGCGTTGAAC
>DASTRL010000311.1:0-2859 GCA_035761265.1 Steroidobacteraceae bacterium | reverse complement strand
CGAGCGTATTGCGCCGGGGCGGTAGCTAGGCATAGCCGTACCATGCCAGATGTTGCAGTACGGGCGTCGTGAGAGGATTCCGGCATTTCCCGCAGCCGGCGCACGTATGGGCGATATCCGGCGCTGACGAAGCGGAAGCGGTGATTCGCTTCGGCGCGGCGGCACTCCTTCCGGCGCGGCGCGGACGAACTTGCATTGCATGGGTACGATCAGAACGACCGTCCTTGAATTTTTCGGAGCCCCGGCATGCGACTCCTGACTGCCATCCTGTTCGCCGTCCTGATACCCGTTGCCGCCCAAGCGGCGGACGCCGTCCCGAAGACCGCCCGCCCGATGAAGATCGGCATCATCGGAACGGGTGAGATCGGTGGTGCGCTTGCCCGGCACTGGGGTGCGGCCGGCCACGAGCTGCTGATTTCCTCGCGGCATCCCGAGGAGCTGCGGGCGCTGGCCCGGGAGATCGGCCCGAACGTGAGGGTGGGTACTCCGCGCGAAGCTGCGGCGTTCGGGGACGTCGTCCTGGTCTCGGTTCCCTACTTCGCGACGCCGCAGATCGGTCGCGACTATGCCGCAGAGCTCGAGGGCAAGGTGGTGCTGGACACCGGCAATCCGTATCCGGGCCGGGATGGCGAAATGGCCGGCCGGGATCGCCAGCGGGGTACCGGTGTGGCTTCGGCCGAGTATCTGCCCGGCACGAGGCTGGTGCGAGCCTTCAACGCCATCAACTCCGGGCCGCTCGCCAACCAGGCCTTCAGGAAGCCGGAGAGGCTGGGGATCCCGCTGGCCGCCGACGATCCGGAGGCCATGAAGGTCGCCGAGCAGCTGGTCCGGGACGCGGGATTCGACCCGGTGGTCGTGGGTGGCCTGGCCCGTGCGCGCGAATTCGACGTCGGCACGCCCGTTTATGTCCGCGGAATGACGGCTGCGGAGCTGCGCAGGGCCCTGAATCTGAAGTAGGCCCCCCGGGGACTGTCCCCGTTTGCTAGGAAACGGGGAATGTCCCCATTTAACCCCGGTGTTATTCCTGCATAACCAAAAGTGCTTTCCGGGCCGGGGCTTGGCGTAAGTAGAGTCCCCGCCCATGCCGGCCTTTGGCCGGCTTTTTACGCTTTTGGATGGTCTCGATGCACGCACAGGTTCAGCCCGTGACAACCTTGAAGCCGGTTCCGGCCCCGCGCCGGGCTGCGGGAGTCGCCAAGTTGTCGCATCTGTCCAGGCTGGAAGCCGAGAGCATCCACATCTTCCGTGAGGTGGCGGCCGAGTTCGCCAAGCCCATCCTCATGTACTCCATCGGCAAGGACTCCTCGGTGCTGCTGCACCTGGCGCGCAAGGCGTTCTTTCCGGGCCGCATTCCCTTCCCACTGCTGCACATCGACACCGGCTGGAAGTTCAAGGAAATGATCGCCTTCCGCGACGAGACCGCGAAGCGACTGAATGCCGAGCTCATCGTGTACACCAACGAGGCGGGTCGCGCCGCGGGCGTCACGCCTTTCACGCACGGCGGCCGCTATACCGACATCATGAAGACCGAGGCGCTCAAGCAGGCGCTCGACCAGTACGGCGCCGACGCCGCCATCGGCGGCGCGCGCCGCGACGAGGAGAAGTCCCGCGCCAAGGAGCGCGTGTTCTCGTTCCGCGATTCGCAGCACCGCTGGGATCCGAAGAACCAGCGTCCCGAACTCTGGAACCTCTACAACGGCCGCCTGCGCAAGGGCGACAGCATCCGCGTGTTTCCGCTCTCGAACTGGACCGAGGTCGACATCTGGACCTACATCCACGCCGAGAACATTCCCGTGGTGCCGCTGTACTTCGCGAAGCCGCGGCCGATAGTCGACCGCGACGGACTCAAGATCATGGTGGACGATGACCGCATGCCCCTGAAGGACGGCGAGAAGCCGCACCTGGAGACGGTGCGCTTCCGATCCCTCGGCTGCTATCCGCTGACCGGCGCGCAAGTGTCGAACGCCGCCACCGTGCCCGCCATCATCGAAGAGATGCTGCGCACGACGACCTCCGAACGCCAGAGCCGCGCCATCGATGCGGAGTCCGCCGCCGCGATGGAGAACCGCAAGCGCGAAGGTTACTTCTGACGCCATGTCGTACCACCGTTCAAGAGAGCAATCCTGATGGCCGCCGTCCCCGTCGCACCCGCCGTCAGCACCGTGCCCGCGCACCTCACGCTCGAGCAGTTCCTCGCGCAGCAGCGCGACATCGACCTGCTTCGCTTCATCACCTGCGGCTCGGTCGACGACGGCAAGAGCACGCTGATCGGCCGCCTGCTGCACGACACGCGCCAGGTGTTCGACGACCAGCTATCCGCCGTCGCCAACGACAGCCGCCGCTGGGGCACCACGGGCGAAGTACCCGACCTTGCGCTGCTGGTGGACGGCCTGCAGGCCGAACGCGAGCAGGGCATCACCATCGACGTGGCCTATCGGTACTTCTCGACTGCGAAGCGCAAGTTCATCGTCGCCGACTGCCCGGGGCACGAGCAGTACACACGCAACATGGCGACCGGCGCCTCGACCGCCGAAGCTGCCGTGGTGCTCGTGGATGCGGAGAAGGGTGTGCGCGTGCAGACGCGCCGGCACACGCACATCGTCGCACTGCTCGGCGTGCAGAATGTCATCGTCGCGGTCAACAAGATGGACCGCATCGCCTACGACAAGGCGCGCTTCGAGAGCATCGCGGCGGAGATCGTGACCTACGCGCGCAAGCTCGGCGTGCAGAACATCGAGGTGATCCCGGTCGGGGCGCTGCACGGCGTGAACGTCGTGCACCGCGGCGCGAAGGAGACGCCCTGGTATTCGGGCCGCACGCTGCTCGAGGCGCTCGAAGGCGTCGAAATCGCCGGCAACG
>DASTRL010000310.1:0-4299 GCA_035761265.1 Steroidobacteraceae bacterium | reverse complement strand
GGTGGGCTCCTCTCGCTCGCGCTGTTCAAGAAGGACGTGTCGAACTACCCGCAGACGGTGGCGACCGAAGGCACGATCCAGTCCATCCTGCCGCCCGATGCGTATGCATCGTTCCTGCAGACCCAGACCGCCGCGCAGCAGGCCTGGTTGGAGGGCACCAACAACGGCGGCGTTCCCGGTACCTACAGCATTCGCCAGTTCCAGGATGCTCCCGGCGGCGAGATCAAGGGTTACGAGATCAGTTACCAGCAGAACTTCACGTTCCTGCCCGGCTTCTGGCGCAACTTCGGCGTGCAGGCCAACTACACGCACCTGGACTCCGAGTTGAGCTACATCCTCGATCCGGGGCAGACGACGGCGCCGGCGCGGCCGCAGCTCGTCGCGAACGGGCCGTTCCTCGGTGCCTCGCCCAAGTCCGCCAACTTCACGCTCTACTATGAAACCCCGAAGTGGAGCGCGCGGGCCTCGTGGGCATACCGCGACGCCTACGTGACGACCTACCCGATCGCCGCCGGCACCTGCGATCCGGGCGTCTGCAATTCGCCGTTGATCAACGATTTCCTCGGCAGCAAGGCCACGCGCAACATCGATGCGTCGGTCACCTGGCAGGCGACTGACTACCTGTCGTTCACGGTGGAGGCCTTGAACCTGACCAACCAGACCGAGGATCGCTGGGCCTATGCGCAGGAGCCGCTGGTCACGCAGTACTCGAGCACGGGAAGGCAGATCTTCGCCGGCTTCCGCCTGAGCTTTCAGTAACAGGCGCCGATGACGACGCGACGCGAGGCGCTCGGTACCCTGCTGGGGGCCGGCGCCTCGGTGGCCGTACCTGCCGCCGGGCCAAAGCCGCATCCGGCCCCGGCCGACCGCAACACTGCCGCCGCCGCGGGGTGTGCGGTCGACTGGTCCGGGCTGCGCTGGGCCACGGGCTTCGAGGGTCAGCGCAAGCCCGACCTGGGCGATGGCACCTTCCTCAACCCGCTGATCAGCGGTGATCACCCGGATCCGTCCATCGTGCGCGACGGATCCAACTACTATCTGACGTTCTCGAGCTTCGACGCCTATCCGGGGCTGCCGGTGTGGCGCTCCACTGATCTCGTGAACTGGCAGCCCGTCGGTCCGACGCTGCGCAAGCCGGTGGGATCGGTCTGGGCGCCGGAGCTGGTGCACCACCAGGGCCGCTTCTACAACTACTTCCACGCCCGCACGGCCGACTACCGATCGCTGTACGTGATCACGGCGGATCGCATCGAAGGGCCGTGGAGCGATCCCATGGACCTGAAGCTGCATGCGCACATCGACCCGGGACACGTGGTGGGCGAGGACGGCAGGCGTTACCTCTTCCTGAGCAACGGCGATCGCGTGCGGCTCACCGATGACGGCCTGGCCACCGACGGCGAGGTCGAGCACGTCTACGACCCGTGGCATTACCCGCCGGATTGGGTGGTGGAGACCTTCGCGCCCGAAGGTCCGAAGGTGCTGCGCCACGGTGGCTGGTTCTACCTGATCCTCGCGGTGGGCGGCACGGCGGGCCCGCCGACGGGGCACATGGTGATCGTCGCACGCTCGAAGTCCGTGCACGGTCCCTGGGAGAACGCGCCTAACAATCCCATCGTGCGCACGATGTCGGAACGTGAAAAGTGGTGGTCGCGCGGGCATGCCACGCCCATCGAGGCGCCCGACGGTTCCTGGTGGCTCGTGTATCACGGTTACGAGCACGGCTTCTGGACGCTGGGGCGGCAAACCTTGTTGGACCCCATGCATTTCACGCCCGACGGATGGATCGTGGCCGATGGCGGCGATCTTTCGAAGCCGATCCGCAAGCCCGGCGGAGGCGGCCGCGCACTGGCGCATGGCGCGCCGTACTCCGACGATTTCTCGAGCCCGTCGCTGCGCCCGCAGTGGTCGTTCTATGATCCGTCGCCCGACGAATCCCATCGACTGCGCCACGAGCCCGGCTCGCTGATCATCGCCGGCAAGGGAACCCAGCCGCACGATGCCTCGCCGCTGACCTTCGTGGTCGGCGATCTCGCCTACCAGTTCGAGGTGCAAGTCGAGGTGCGCGGCGATGCGCAGGCCGGCGTGCTGCTCTTCTACAACCGCCGCCTGTATTGCGGTCTCGGATTCGATGCACAGCGCATGACCATGCATCGGTACGGATTGCCGCGCACACGCGCCAGACCGCAGGGCGTCGCGCGCAGACTGTGGCTGCGCGTCACCAACGATCGCCACATCGTCACTCTCCATCACAGCCTCGACGGCGCGGCCTGGACCAGATTCGACGTGCAGATGGAAGTGTCCGGCTATCACCACAACGTGGCGGGCGACTTCCTGTCCTTGCGCCCCGCGCTCTACGTTGCCGGCAAGGGCGAGGCCGCCTTTTCAAAGCTGGGTTTCCGGGCGCTCGCGGGCGGCTGAAGGCACTTCAGTAAGGGAAACTGTGCGCGGCTCGATGCCGCGCCGCAGTGGGTGGCGGCACACTGTCGGGTGGACCAGGGACCTACGTGACCTGGTTCACGTTATGAGACGCACGCTCACCACCGACGGCAAGGTCAACCGGCGATCGCCGCTGCCCATCATTGGCGCGGTGGTCGCCGTCATTCTGGTGGCTTTCTACGGCTGGTCGCAGCGCGGCTGGCTGGTCAACGTCACCGACATCGAGTCCCGCGACGTGGACATGCAGAGCCGGCAGCTCGAGCGCGGCTTCGAGGCCGAGCTCGGCGACCTGTACGTGGCGCTCGGCGACTACGCCATCTCCAATGCCACCGCCGAATTCGCGCGCGGCAATCGCGACTCCACCATTCGTTCGATGAACGCGGGCGCGCTGGTGCGCCTGGGCGTCGATACGTTTCTCCTGCTCGATCGCAATCTCGACACCAGCGCCTCCTTCGCCATCGATGCGACGGTGACACAGGAGTACGAGATCCCGCCGGATCCGGACCTGCTGGGCGCCATCAAGCAGGGCGTCACCTCCGGCCGGCTGAACGCGGTCGGCGACAGCGTGCGCGGCATCGTGCAGCGCGCGCGCGGACCGGCGCTGTTCGCGGTGCGGCCGGTGTTCGACGCCTCGGGCACCGGCCAGCCGCAGGGCTGGATCGCCTTCGCGCGCGCCTTCACGCCGGAGGTGGTGGCGCGCATGGGACGGTTCTCGCCCTGGCCCGTCACGGGTTATCCCGTGACGGAGCTCGATCGCTCGGGCCTGCCCGAGGACGTGCGTGACTGGGTGCGGCGCTCGCCGTTGACGGCCAACCTGCTGACGCATGTCGCCGGTCGCACGCACATCAACGGCTACCTGCTGCTGCGCGACCAGGCGGGCACTCCGGTGTGGCTGGTGGAACTCGAGATTCCGCGCAGCGCATTCGCGCAGGCCACGCGCACGACGCTGTACCAGACCATCCTGCTGAGTCTGCTGGTGGGCGGCTTCGCCATCGTCGCCTGGCTGCTGGTCGCGCGCTCGCGGCGCCTGAGCGCCGACCGACTGTCGCTCGAATCGCGCTATCGCGCCATCATCGAGCAGGCGCAGGACGGCCTGCTGGTCGCCGACGCGCGCACCGGCGAGATCGTCGATGCGAATCCGGCCGTGCAGCAGCAGCTCGGCTTCACGCTCGATGAGCTGCGCGGCCGCTCGGTGCTGTCGGTGCTGCGCGGCCCCAACGACTCGCAGGATCCTGTGATCGCGACTCTGGCGCGCGTGGAGCCGAGCCGCGGCATCGAGCTGGTGCAGTGGCTCAAGGACGGGCGCCAGATCGACGTCGAGGTGAGCTGCGTGCCCATCGAGTCCAGCGACCGGCGTCTCGTCTCCTACCTGATGCGCGATCTGTCGGAGCGCAAGAAGGCGCAGTCGCAGCTGCTCGCCAACCAGCAGCGCCTCGACAAGCTCGCCAATCACGATCACCTGACGGGGCTGCCGAATCGCCTGTTCCTGCAGGCGCACCTGCCGGAAGCCATCGCGCGCTGCCTGGAAGCGGGGCAGATGCTCGCCGTGCTGTTCCTCGACCTCGACCGCTTCAAGCACATCAACGACTCGCGCGGCCACGAAGTCGGCGACAAGCTGCTGCAGGAGATCGCCAAGCGGGTGCGCGCCGCGGTGCGCCCCGCGGACATCGTCGTGCGCATGGGAGGCGACGAGTTCGTCGTGGTGTTGCATCGCGTGAACTCGCCCGACGAAATCGCCATCGCGGCGACGCGCATCAACGAGGTGTTGAGCGCGCCGGTCATGATCGACGGCCGCGCGCTGGTGGTCACGGTGAGCATCGGCGTCAGCATGTCGCCGCGCGACGGCGCCACCATGGGCGAGCT
>DASTRL010000309.1:0-4492 GCA_035761265.1 Steroidobacteraceae bacterium | reverse complement strand
GTATCCGCGCATGCCGAACTTACGAAGCTGCCGGCAAGCATGCTGGCCGCAAGGAGATGGAGAATTGATTTGGGACTTGAGGCGAATCGCATTGCCACATACGCTCCACGGCGATCTAACTATAAGTAGACCGCAGAAATGCGGCTTTTGTTTGCGTCGAAAGTGACGGATAACACCCTGTGTCCTCCTGCAACTCCCTGATTTCACTTCACCACGCCGACGCATAAAAGGTCAATGACCCGCGCACGATCCCGATGCATCCGTCACCGCAATCTGTCCGATCGGGAGGATCCAAAGATTCCAGGACTCACTCAACTCCAAGGCGACGCCCAACCATCACCGCGGCGAACGCACTTTCCCGTATGGGCGCAATCGTCATGCCCGACACCAGCCGCGCGAGCACCTGGTCGCCGATGGGCAGGCGCGACAACGGCGCCGCCAGCCAGTCCCGCACCAGGGGCAGGATCCTGGAATCCGACTGATAAAAAGGAGTGAACATGGCGCTGGCGGCCTGGAACAGACGCACGTGCCAGTACCGCATGCGCGCGTAGCGGCGCAGCCGCTCGCGCAGCGGGCCTTCGGTGGCGAGCGCCCGCGCCAGTGCCAGCGCATCCAGGAGGGCCATGTTGGCGCCCTGCCCGAGCTGCGGACTGGTGCAGTGCGCGGCATCGCCGATGTGCACGAGGCCCGCGGAATCCGCCGCCCGCAGCGTGAAATGGTCATACTGCGCAAAGATCAACTGCGAGTGGTCGCTGATGCCGTCGATGGCGGCAGCGGCGTCCGGCCAGAGTCGCTCCACCTCGCATTTCCAATTCCCCAGTGGACTCGCGCGCCAGGCTTCGAACTGATCCCGGCGCAGGCTCCAGAAGAATGCGGCGCACGGCGGCTCATGCGGCGCACTCCGGCCGATGGGCAGGATGCCGGCCATGCGGCTGGCGCGAAAATAGCGCTGCTCGAGCGAAGAGGCGGAGAAGGATGCGTGCGCTGGCCGCGGGATATTGGCCCACAGCGCGCCATAGGGAAGCGCTGTCTTGCGCGCATGCGCGGCCGAGAGTGGCGAACGCGCGCCGAGCGCGTCGACGATGAGATCGAATCGGCCAAGGTCTTCGCCATCCTTGGCGAGTAGCTCGACCTGCGCGTTATGGCGCGCGATGCCGGCAATTTCGACGGCGGGCAGGATTTCGACGCCGGCCGCTGCCACTGCGCGATGCAGGATGCCGAACAACGCCGTGCGCTGCAGCGCGACGCCATGGCAGTCCTCGCCCAGTGCCCCGTAGCGCACGTCGAGCACCACGCGATTCGACGGCAGCACGCGACCAAACAGCCGATCGATGCGCGCGCCGAGCGCCAGCGTCTCGCCGATCAGGCCCATCTCGGCGACAACGCCCAGCCCGGTGGGCTGAAGGATCAGACCGGATCCGACCGGCCGCGGTGTGTCGAAGCGTTCGAAGATGCGCACGCGATGACCGCCGCGCGACAGCAACAAGGCCGCGGCGAGCCCGGCCGGGCCGCATCCGCAGACGGCGATCTCGAGCATCAAGGCGTACTCACCAGACCGCCGCCTTCCAGCCAGCGGCGGGCCGCGGCGATCAGCGCTGCGCCTTCGGCCTGCTCCGCAGGGATGTATACGTCCGGCACCACGCCGATGCCGTCGACGGGCATGCCGGGAATGCGGTGCGAGCGTGTCACCGTGTACATGAGCATTCGCTGGCCGGACGGCAATTCGTGCGGACGCATGTTCGAGTAGTCGAGCGCGCCCCGGCTGCGCTGCCCGACGAGCTTGACGCTGAAACTCTGGCGCGCCGACAGCAGGAATTCCTCGCAACTGCTCACGCAGTCGCCATCCACGAGGATCGCGACCTTGGTTGGCCGTGCGGGTTCGATGTCCTCCTGGCGGACATCCATCAGCACCGGCCCGGGCTGTTGCAGGATCCAGCCGCCGAGCGGCGCGGATTGCATGCGTTCGCGCTCCTGCTTCATGGCCTGTTCGCAGAGCTCGTCGCCGGTCATCAGCAGTGGGCACATCCTGCGCGTCGCCTCGATGTTGGCCGCGGTGACGAAGTAGTCCACCTGCGTTTCCACACGTATCGGCGGGCCTATCCACTGCATCACGGGGGCGTAGACATCATCCGATCCGCCGCCATTGCCGCGCACGTCGACGATCCAGAACGGGTGGCGTGCGAGCTCGTCGTGGTTCTTCTCAAGAAGGTCCGCGATGGGTTGCCGCCAGTTCGCGCCGAAACTCGGAAGCACGAGCACGGCGGTCTGTGCAGACGGCCATTCGACGCGGGGCGGAGTTTCCTGCCGCGCCGCCGGAGTGTCCGCCTTCGACATCTCCCTCACCCCGAGGTGGCCCGCGCGCCACGCCTTGAGATACGCGCGAAGCTCCACGGTGCAGGCCGCAGGATCCTCGATCTTGGCCACGGCGGTGCGCGCCCGGGCCAACGCTTCATCGAAGTGCTTGCGGCCCTGCCGATCCCAGCTGTCGCGACCGCCGGCATCATTGGCGAGCAGGAATGCCGGGATGCTTTCGAGATCCGCGAGGCAGTCCTTCGCCGCGTCGGCGCATGCGGTACCGGCAAGAGTCGCGGTAAACACGAAGGCTGCGAAGATTTTCATGGCCGCGGCATCTTACAATCCACCCGCCATGCGCGTCCTGCTCGTCACCCCGCCGATGATCCAGTTGAACACGCCCTACCCCGCGACGTTGTATCTGACGGGCTTCCTGCGCCGGCACGCCGCCGAACTGGGCCTCGAAGTCACGCAAGCCGACGCTTCGCTGGCGTTGTTCCTGCGGCTGTATTCGGCGCCGCTGCTCGCACGCATGGCCGAGGAGCTGCGCGAGCGGGCGAGAATCGCCAAGCCGTCCGCGGTCATCCCGCCCCCGATCGCGCATTTCCTGGAGCACGCGGAGCGCTACGCCGAGACTGTTGAGCCGGCCATCCGCTTCCTGCAGCGGCGCGATCCGACGCTGGCGTTGCGCATCGTCGGGCGTGCCTATCTACCCGAAGGGCCGCGATTCGAGCAGGCGTTCCAGGAGCACATCCAGGCGGCGTTCGGCACGCTCGGCACCACCGAGCAGGCGCGGTACCTGGCGAGCCTGTTCGTCGACGATCTCGCCGACGTGTGGCGCGTCGGCATCGACCCGCGCTTCGAGCTGGCGAAGTACGGCGAGCGCCTGGCTTCGAGCGCCGCCTCGTTCGACCCGCTGCACGAGGCGCTCACCGGCGAGCCCACGCTGGTCGACTCGACGCTCGACGAGCTCACGCGCGAACTGATGGCGCGCGCGCCGGACGTGGTCGCCATCACCGCGCCCTTCCCCGGCAATGTCTACGGCGCGTTCCGCATGGCGCGCACCATCCGCGCCGTCGCACCGCAGGCCACCCTGGTGCTCGGCGGCGGCTGGGTGAACACGGAGCTGCGCAGCCTGCGCGATGCGCGCGTGTTCGACTACTTCGACTACGTCACGCTCGATGACGGCGAGCGCCCGCTGCTGAATCTGCTGTCGCGCCTGCGTGGCCGCGAGGTGCCGCTGGTACGCACCTACGTGCGCGAGAATGGCGCAGTCGTGCTCAAGACCGACCCGACGCAGCACGACTTCCCTGCGCGCGACACCGGCATCCCGACCTATGACGGCCTGCCGCTCGATCAATACGTATCCGTGCTCGAGATGCTGAACCCCATGCATCGCTTCTGGTCGGACGGCCGCTGGAACAAGATCACGCTGGCGCACGGCTGCTACTGGAAGAAGTGCTCGTTCTGCGACGTCTCGCTCGATTACATCGGTCGCTACGATCGCCCCGGCATCGAAGTGATCCTGCAACGCATCCGCGCGCTGATCGCGGAGACCGGCGAGACCGGCTTTCACCTGGTCGACGAAGCCGCGCCGCCGGCCGGCATGCGTGCGCTGGCCAAACGGCTCATCGACGACAAGCTCACCATCACCTGGTGGGGCAACATCCGCTTCGAGAAGACATTCACGCCCGAGCTGTGCCAACTACTCGCGCGCGCGGGCTGCGTGGCCGTGAGCGGCGGGCTCGAAGTCGCCTCCGATCGCCTGCTCGAATTGATGAAAAAGGGCGTGACCGTCGAGCAGGTGGCGCGCGTGACGCGCGCCTTCACCGACGCGGGCATCATGGTGCATGCGTACCTGATGTACGGTTTTCCCACCGAGACCGAGCAGGACACCATCGACGCGCTCGAGCGCGTTCGACAGTTGTTCGCCGCCGGCTGCATCCAGTCCGCGTACTGGCATCGCTTCGCGGCGACCGCGCACTCGCCGATCGGACTGGATCCGGATGCCTTCGGCATCACGCTGCAGCCGCCTGCCGACATCCGCTTCGCGCACAACGACGTGGCCTTCCACGATCCCACCGGCACCGATCACGACTATCTCGGCGAGGGCCTGCGCAGGGCGCTCTACAACTACATGCACGGCGTCGGCCTCGACGTCGACGTGCGCGAATGGTTCGAAGCGCGATCCAACCGGCAT
>DASTRL010000308.1:0-5056 GCA_035761265.1 Steroidobacteraceae bacterium | reverse complement strand
ATCGGGCCGAAGCTGTCGCAGCCCTTGCCCTTGTCCCATTGCGAAGACTGCATCTGGAACGCGCGCTCGGAGACGTCGTTCACGACGCAGTATCCGGCGACGTGCTCGAGCGCCTTGTCTTCGGAGACGTGCTGCGCCTTGGTGCCGATCACGACGCCGAGCTCGATTTCCCAGTCGAGCTTGGTCGAGCCCAGGGGCTTGATCACGTCGTCGTAGGGGCCGCTGATGCAGGTGGTCGCCTTCATGAAGACCACCGGCTCGCTCGGAATGGGCTGCCCGGCTTCCTTCGCGTGGTCGGTGTAATTGAGCCCGATCGCGACGAATTTGCCGATGCCGACGTAGGGCACGCCCAGGCGCGGATTGCCGTTGACGATCGGAAGCGACTCCGGCTTCACCTTGGACAGCATCTTGAGCCCGCGCGGCGAGATCTCGTTCGGGCCGATGTTGGAGACCACCTTGGAAAGATCGCGCAGCCGTCCTTCGCCGTCGATCACGCCCGGCTTCTCGAATCCGGATTTGCCGTAGCGGCAGAGCTTCATATCGTCATTCCCCCGTCGATTGAGTACATGTTCCCGGTCGCGAACAGCGACTCGTCGGATGCCAGAAAAACCAGGATTCCCGTGATGTCGTCCACCGTGCCCAGGCGCCCCATGGGCTGGCGCGCGACGAAGTCCTTCCTCGCCTGAACCGGATCGGCGAAAGCGTTGATCCGGTCGTGCAGCGAGGGCGTATCGACCGTGCCCGGGCCGATGCAGTTGCAGCGGATGCCCTGCCTGACGTAGTCCGCCGCGATCGACTTGGTGAGGCCGATCACGGCCGCCTTGGTGGCGCCGTAGACGAACCGGTTCGGCAACCCCTTCACGCTCGAGGCGATCGAGGACATGTTGATGATCGAGCCGCCGCCCTTCTTCAGCATGCCCGGCAGGAAGGCGCGCGTGACGAGATACATCGACTTCACGTTCAGGTTGAAGCTGAAATCCCAGTCCCTGGGCGTGCAGTCGAGGATCGTGCCGTGGTGCACGAACCCGGCGCAGTTGAACAGCACGTCGATCGCCCCGACTTCGGCCGCGACCTTCCCGATCGCCGCCTCGTCGGTCACGTCGAGCACGCGGCTGCGGATCCCGTCCTTGCCTTCGATCTCGGCGAGGGTCTTCGGATTGAGGTCGGTCGCCCACACCCTGGCGCCCTCGCGCGCGAACGCGAGCGCGGCGGCTCGGCCGATGCCCTGCCCAGCGGCGGTGATGAACGCGGTCTTGCCGGCGAGCCTTCCTGACATTCCGTCCTCCCGAGAAAGGGGAATCGATTATAGCGGTTCGGCGCCGCCCGACGCGGTACACTTTCGACTCAGTTCGCTACGGGAAGGACGATGAACAAGCTCGATTTCGCAGGCCGAACCGCCGTCGTCACCGGCGCCGCGCAGGGCATCGGCCTCGCCATCGCCAGACGGCTGCTCGCCTCCGGCGCCAAGGTGCGCATCTGGGATCGCGACCGGAAGCTGCTCGACGCGGCGCTCGCCGCGCTCGGACCCGGCGCGAGCGGCGACGCGATCGACGTGACCGACGCCGCCGCGATCGACAAAGCCGTGCAGCACGCGCTCGGGACGCTCGGCAGGATCGACGTGCTGGTCAACAACGCCGGCATCGCCGGACTGAACGCGCCGACGGTCGAGTACCCGATCGAGGAATGGCACAAAGTGATCGCGGTCAATCTGACCAGCCAGTTCCTCACCTGCCGCGCGGTCGCGCCGCACATGGTCAAGGCGAAGTACGGCCGCATCGTCAACATCGCCTCGATCGCCGGCAAGGAGGGCAACCCGAACGCGGTGGCCTACAGCGCCTCGAAGGCGGGCGTGATCTCGCTCACCAAGTCGCTCGGCAAGGAGCTGGCGCAAACCGGCGTCACGGTGAACTGCATCACTCCGGCGGCTGCAAAGACGGCGATCTTCGATCAGATGACCGAGCAGCACATCAATTACATGCTGGCCAAGATCCCGATGGGACGGTTCGTGCAGGTGGAAGAGGTCGCCGCGCTGGCGTGCTGGCTCGCCTCGGAGGATTGCTCCTTTTCGACCGGCGCGGTGTTCGATATTTCCGGCGGAAGGGCAACGTACTGACATGGCGAAGAAGAAGAAGGTCATTCCCCTGCGCAGCGTGGCGTGGTTCGGGCGGCAGGACATCTACGGCTTCATCTACCGCAGCTGGGTCAAGAACCGCGGCGTGCCGCAGGATCAGTTCGACGGCAGGCCGGTGATCGGCATCTGCAACACCTGGTCCGAGCTCACGCCCTGCAACACGCACTTCCGCGTCATCGCCGAGCACGTCAAGGCCGGCGTGCTCGAGGCCGGCGGCTTTCCGCTCGAATTTCCGGTCATGTCCCTCGGCGAGACGCTGCTGCGGCCGACCGCGATGCTGTACCGGAATCTGGCCAGCATGGACGTCGAGGAATCGATCCGCGGCAACCCGCTCGACGGGGTCGTGCTGCTGGTGGGCTGCGACAAGACCACGCCTGCGCTGCTGATGGGCGCATCGAGCGTCGACCTGCCGGCGATCGCGGTTTCGGGCGGCCCGATGCTCTCGGGCAAGTACCGCGGCACCGACATCGGCTCCGGCACCAACGTCTGGTCGATGTCCGAGGATCTGCGCGCGGGCAAGATCACGATCGAGGAATTCCACGAGGCCGAGTCGTGCATGCACCGCTCGCACGGACACTGCATGACCATGGGCACGGCCTCGACCATGGCGTCGATGGTCGAGGCGCTCGGGGTCGGGATGCCGGGCAATGCGGCGATCCCCGCCGTGGACGCGCGCAGGAACGTGCTCGCGCGCGCGGCGGGCCGGCGCATCGTGCAGATGGTGAAGGAAAAGCTGACCCTCTCCAAGATTCTGACCCGGCAGGCGTTCGAGAACGCGATCCGGGTCAACGCGGCGATCGGCGGCTCGACCAACGCGGTCATTCACCTGATCGCGATCGCGCGCCGCATCGGGGTGGACCTCAAGCTCGAGGACTGGGACCGCTGCGGGCGCGGCGTGCACACGCTGGTCAACCTCATGCCCTCGGGCAAGTACCTGATGGAGGATTTCTACTACGCCGGTGGCCTGCCGGCGGTCATCCGCGAGCTGGGCGAGGCGGGCCTATTGCATAAGAACGCGCTGACGGTGAACGGCGAGACGATCTGGGCCAACAACAAGGACGCGCCGTGCTGGAACCGCGACGTGATCCACACCTTCAAGAAGCCGTTCAAGAAGAACACCGGCATCGCCGTGCTGCGCGGCAACCTGTGCCCGGACGGCGCCGTCATCAAGCCCTCGGCGGCGACGCCCAAGCTGATGAAGCACCGCGCGCGCGCGGTCGTGTTCGAGAACATCGAGGACTTCCATCGCCGCATCGACGACCCGAAGCTCGAGATCGACGCGAACAGTATCATGGTGCTCAAGAACTGCGGCCCCAAGGGTTATCCGGGGATGGCGGAGGTCGGCAACATGCCGCTGCCGCCGAAGGTCCTCAAGAAGGGAATCACCGACATGGTGCGGATCTCGGATGCGCGCATGAGCGGCACGTCCTACGGCACCGTGGTGCTGCACGTCGCGCCCGAGGCCGCCGCGGGCGGGCCGCTCGCGCTGGTCGAGAACGGCGACATGATCGAGCTCGACGTCGCGAAACGGAAGCTGAACCTGCTCGTTTCCGATGCCGAACTGCAGAAACGAAGAAAGAAATGGAAGAAGCCGAAGCCTCCGCTCACGCGGGGTTACTGGAAGCTGTACATCGACCACGTGCTGCAGGCGAGCGACGGCGCCGACCTCGATTTCCTGGTCGGCAAGAGCGGGCCCCTCGTCCCGCGAGATAATCACTGAAGGAGGCAAGCCATGCTGCAGGCCGCCGACCTGACCATCAAGCTGCACCCGAACGACGACGTCGTGATCGCGCGCGTGGAGATCCCCGGCGGCACCCTGCTCGCGAAGGAGAACGTGCGCGCCGCCGACGCCATTCCGGCCGGGCACAAGGTCGCGGTGCGCGACCTCGCCCAGGGCGCGGCGGTCAAGCGCTACGATCAGATCATCGGCTTCGCCACGCGCCCGATCCGCGCCGGCGAGCACGTGCACGTGCACAACCTGGCCATGGGCGACTTCGAACGGGACTATGCCTTCTGTTCAGGCAGAAGGGATACCGATTACATACGCCCGCAGGCCACCTTCCAGGGCATCGTGCGCGCCGACGGGCGCGTCGCGACGCGCAACTACGTCGGCATCCTCACCAGCGTCAACTGCTCGGCCACCGTGGCGCGCATGATCGCGCGCCATTTCGAGGGTCGGCTGGACGACTATCCGAACGTCGACGGCGTGGTCGCGCTGACCCACAAGACCGGCTGCGGCATGGCGAGCGAGGGCGAGCCGATGGAGGTGCTGCGCCGGACCATGGCGGGCTACGCGCGCCATCCGAACTTCTTCGCCACCCAGGTGGTGGGCCTGGGCTGCGAGGCGAACCAGATCACGAACCTGCTCGCGGCGCAGAAGCTCGAGCGCCGCGACCGGCTCGGCAGCTTCACGATCCAGGAAAAGGGCGGCACCGCGAAGGCGGTGCGCGAAGGCATCGCGCGCATCGAGGCGATCCTGCCCGAGGCGAACAAGGTCAGGCGCGAAACCGTGCCGGCGAGCCATCTCGTGCTCGGGCTGCAATGCGGCGGCTCAGACGGCTACTCGGGCATCAGCGCCAACCCGGTACTCGGCGCCGCGGTCGACCTGCTGGTGCGCCACGGCGGCACCGCGATCCTGTCCGAGACCCCGGAAATCTACGGCGCCGAGCACCTGCTGACGAGAAGGGCCGTTTCGAAACAGGTCGGCGAAAAGCTCGTCGCGCGCATCCGCTGGTGGGAGGAATACACGCGCCGCAACGGCAACGAGATGAACAACAACCCCTCGCCCGGCAACAAGGCGGGCGGCCTCACCACGATCCTGGAGAAGTCCCTCGGCGCGGTCGCCAAGGGCGGCACCACCAATCTGGTCGACGTCTACGAGTACGCCGAGCCGGTGACCGCGAAGGGCTTCGTCTACATGGACAC
>DASTRL010000307.1:0-9018 GCA_035761265.1 Steroidobacteraceae bacterium | reverse complement strand
TAGCGGAAATGGGGACATTCCTCGATTCCTAGCAAAAGGGGTCAGGCCTTCCAGGCCTGACCCCTTTTGCTAGGAATCGAGGAATGTCCCCATTTCTAGTCGCCGGTTCGGGCGGCCCAGAGCGAGACGCCGGTCTGGCTCTGTACGGTGAACGTCACCACGAAGGCATTGGCATTCGGATTCCATTGTCGCGACAGCACGCCGCTATAGACCGTCCCCGCCAGCGAGAGGTCGACGAGATTGTTGCCCCGATGCGTCCAGGTGCCGGTTGCGGCGCCACTCACGGTGCCATTCGCGCCAAGCTGAATCGCCTGGGATGACTTGATCGTCGCGCTGATGTCCTTGCCGTGGTCGATCATCTTGTACGTGCCCGCGACATCGGCTGCCGTGACCTCGGCCGCCTGCGCGGGGTTGGCGAGGCTCAAGGGCGCGTAGCGGAACGGCGCCACCACCGGCCAGCCATCCGAATTGAAGAAGAATTCGTGCACACGGATCTCGTGCTGCTCTCCGCGCCCCGGGAAACGCGTGTGGAAGATCAGGAAATACTTGCCGAGCCCGGCATCGAAGTACGCCGAGTTGTGGCCCGGTGACACATAGCCGGTCGGCGTGCCGGTTTCACCCACCGTATTCGCGAACTGGTAGTTGCCCAGCAGCTTCTGCCCATACGGCGCGATGCGCGAGTCGTCGAACAGCACCGTCGGATTGCCGCGCACCGTCGACATGTCCGTGCCCGCGCCGTCGAAATACGGCCCGTCCGGCGCCTGCGAGCGCGACACGCGGATGTTGTAGCCGCCGTTCGCATCCAGCCCGCCGAACGACACGAACATGTAGTAGAAGCCGGTCTGCGGATTGTGGATGACATACGCGCCCTCGATGCGCGCGTGATCGCCGCCGAGCAGATGCCTGCCATATCCCTGTCCCGGCTTGGGCAGCCCGGTCGTCCCGTCCATCTCCAGGATGAAGATGCCGCCCGAGTACGAGCCGTAGATCATCCACAACTTGCCCGCCACGTCGAAGAACACCTGCGGATCGACGACATTCGGATGCACGTGCGCGTCATAGTTGGACACGCCGTCTTCCGACAGTCCGTTCATGCCGGACTTCAGGAAGATCTGCTCGTTGGTGTAAGGCCCGGTGACCGTGTCCGCCACCGCCACGCCCATGGCCGACAACGGCGAGTCACCCCGGCAGGAGTCGTAGTAGAAATAGAACTTGCCATCGCCGAGCTTCACCACGTCCGGCGCCCACAGATCATTGACCTGGGACCAGGCGAACGTCGGCTGCAAGGCGGTGAGCACATTCGTGAACAGCGGGTTCGCGTCGTCGACGCGATCCGCGATCAGCGTCCAGTTCATCAGGTCCGTGGACTTCGCCGCCGCCAGGTGCGAGCCGAACACGTAGTACTCCGTTCCCACCTTGATGATGGAAGGATCGTGGACCGATGCGTTGGCAAAGCTGATCGACGTCGCGGGTGGAGGCGAGGGCGGATTCGGCACCGGCGCGGGAGGCGGTGATCCGGCGCCGGGACCGCCGCCGCCACCACCGCCGCCGCAGGCCGCCACCAGTGCCGCGCTCGTCAGCAGCAGTGCGGAAAGTCTTGCGCGATTCGGCATGAATCGAGCCTGCCCGAGGACGCGCGCCGATCCAATGTGCAAACGATCCGGCTTCGATATCAACGTTGCTCGAAGGGGCGGTGTCGAAATCGACGGCCTTCGTTCGTATGAATGGCGGATCCGCACGGGATCCGTCCACACGGGAGAATGTCATGACACTGCCTGCTGCGCCGTCGCGCAAGCTCATCATGTTCAATCATGTATCACTCGATGGCTATTTCACCGACGCCGCCGGCGACATGAGCTGGGCTCATGCGCGCGACGCGGAATGGCAGGCGTTCACGAATGAAAATGCCGGCGGCGATGCCGAGCTGCTCTTCGGCCGCAGGACCTACGAGATGATGGCGCGCTTCTGGCCCACGCCGCCGGCGAAGCAGATGCTCCCGCAGGTCGCGGCGAGCATGAACCGGATGCGCAAGCACGTGTTCTCGCGGACGCTCACGGCGGTGAGCTGGCAGAACAGCGCCCTGTTGCGTGGCGAGATGGCGGGCGAAGTTCGCCGGCTGAAGTCACAGCCCGGGCCCGCGCTCCTCATCATGGGTAGCGGCGAGCTCGTGTCCCAGCTCACCCAGGACGCACTCATCGACGAGTATCAGATCGTCACGGTGCCGCTGGTGGTGGGGCGGGGACGCCCGCTGTTCGAGGGCGTCACGACGCGCCCGCGGCTCGAGCTCAGGAAAACGCGCGCCTTCGCGAATGGCAATGTCGTCAACTGGTACTCGATCTAGAGGATCACCGGCCGCAGCACGGTGACGCGGCGCATCCGCGGGAATGCGTCGCGTTCCGCCGCGAGCGTGGCCCAGGCGAGGGCGAGCTGGCGTTCGATCTCCTCGGTGGATCCGCTGTCGGTGAAGGCGGCGCGGTAGTTAGTTTGCCGCGTCTCTGAGCCCTTCGATGGCGAGGTCATCCTTGATACCCTCCATTGTCGAGGTACTGCTGCTCTGCGGGCGTGCTCTCGCGTCCGAGAATGCGGTTTCGATGCGGGAAGCGGCCGAAGCGTTGAACGATAGCGCGATGATGTTCGGCGTGCGCGAGATCTTCGAGCCCGATGCGTCGCGCCAGGGCGACAGCGCGCTCCTGGTTGGCGAGATCCTCGGAGTGCGCGTACGGGAGCACGAAGAATCTGCGCAGCTCGCGCGGGATTCGCCGATCGTAACCGGCCGCGAGGGCCGTCGCTGCGGCCCGGCGCGCCAGCGCGTCGGTGGCGTACGCGCGCGACGTGCCGCGAAAGGCATTGCGCGGAAACTGGTCCAGCAGGATGACGAGTGCCAGCGAGCCTTCGGGCGTCGCCTGCCAGTGTTCGAGCTCGCCGCGCGCCGCGGCTTCGTGCGCGAGCAGGAAGCGTTCGCGGAAGCGCGTGTCGAAGTCGGCATTCTTGGCGAACCACAGGCCGGGGCCGGCGGCCCGCCAGAACTGGACTACATCGTGCGCCTGGGCGCTGAGCAGTTCGGTGCGGGGTTCGACGGCGATGTCCATGGGCGCGAGGTTCTCCGGTAGTTCGCCGGCGCGCACGAACGCGGCGGCGGTGATCAGTGTGAGCGCGGCGAAGGCGGGGGTTGTATGCATTTTGTCTCCTGCGTCACTGTGGCAGGCAGGTTAGGCGCGCGCGCGTACTGAATCCAGTGATACGATTTCAGCCATATGCTGAACAAGACTAATCTGGCCAGGATCGACCTGAACCTGCTGGTGCTGTTCGAGGCCGTGCTCGAGGAGCGCCACGTGGCGCGCGCCGCCGCCAGGTTGCACGTCTCGCCGTCGGCGGTCAGTCACGGGCTTGGTCGGCTGCGGGCGCTCATGCAGGATCCGCTGTTCCTGCGGCAGCCCAAAGGCGTGGTGCCCACCGAGCGCGCGCGCGAGCTCGCCGCGCCCGTGGCGGACATCCTCGAGCGCGCGCGGCAGGTCATTGCGCGCGCGGAGAAGTTCGATCCGCGGCATTCGGTGCGACGCTTCGTGATCGGCGCACCGGATGCGGTGACCGCGGTGGTGCTGCCGCCGCTGCTCGGCCTGTTGCGGCGCGAGGCGCCGGGCATCGATCTCGGCGCGCGCAATCTCGTCGGCAATTTCGACGGCGCACTCGCCGAGCTCGATCAGCGCACGCTCGACGTGGCGCTATTGCCGATCTCCGGGATTCCCGGGCGATTCGCCGCGCGCACGCTGTTCGGGGAAACGGATTTCGTCATCGTGCGGCGCGCCGGGCATCCGCTGGGGCGCAGGCTCACGCTGTCGAACTACTGCGAGGCATTGCACCTGGTGGTGTCGGCGTCGGCCGACCTGATGGGGATGGTCGACCGGGAACTGGCGAGGCGCGGACTGCGCCGGCGCGTGGTGCTCACCGTGTCGAACTTCTCGCAGGCGCTGAGCGTCGTCGCCGAATCCGACCTGGTGGCCGCGATGCCGCGCCTGTTCGCCGCGCGCTACGCGCCCCGATACCGCGCCATCGTGTGCGAGCCGCCGTTTCCGATCCCGAGCGAACCCATCAGCGCCATTGCGCCGCAGGCGGCGATCGCGGATGCCGGGCTCGCCTGGCTGATGGACGCGCTGCAGCGCGCCGCGAAGGCGGCGTAATGGGGACATTCCTCATTTTCCTGTAACAATCCGGCGAATAGTCTCCGGTCGCAGTAGTTATTGCGATCGTCGACGACGGACTCTCGCGTCACGCTTGGCGCATGCCTAGAACTTCGCGCGCCATCGTGGCCAACTACTGCTATCACGTGCTGAATCGCGGTAACAACCGGATGCGGCTGTTCCACGATCGCGCCGACTACGTGGCCTTTCTGTGGCTGCTGGCGGAAGCACTGGACGAATTCGATCATCCGATGTTCGCCGCGTGCATCATGCCCAACCACATACACCTGGTCATGCGTCCGCGCCGCGACGGCGACCTGGCGCGCTGGGCGCATTGGCTCTTCACCACGCATGCGCGCCGCTATCACAGGAAGTACGGCACGAGCAATCGATGAGCTGAAGGCCATTCGCACCGCCATCGAGCGCCAGGCGCCCTACGGCGAGGAGTCGTGGTGCCAGGAGACTGCGCGTGCGCTGGGGCTCGAGCAGACGCTTGCCCCGCGGGGCCGACCCCGCAAGGCAATTGTTACAGCGAAATGAGGAATGTCCCCATTATGCGAATCGGCCGGTGGAGTCGCCGTGCGATTCGATGCGCTCGGTGCCCATCGCGTCGGACATGCTGAGGAACAGGTTGGTGATGGGCTGCTCCTTCGCCTTCACGTAGCGGCCGGGCTGGAACGCGCCGCCGCCGCCACCGGCGAGCACCACCGGCAGGTTGACGTGCGTGTGCCGGTTGCCGTCGGCGTTGCCGGAGCCGTACAGGATCATCGAGTGATCGAGCAGGCTGCGGCCGTCGACGTCGGGCGTCGCGTCCATCTTCTCGAGGAACTTCGCGAGCCGCTGCACGTACCAGCGGTCGATGAGCTTCACCTTCTCCATGATCTCGGGCGTGTTCTTGTGGTGCGACAGATCGTGATGCCCGGAGGAAATGCCGATGTCATTGAAGGGACGGTTGCTGCCCTCGCGCGCCAGCAGCAGCGTGGCGACGCGGGTCGAGTCGGTCTGGAAGGCGAGGTGCAGCATGTCGAACATCAGCGCGACGTGCTCCTCGTAGCTCGCCGGCACGCCTTCCGGCGCATCGATGTCCGGATTCGGCACGCGCATGGTCTTGGCGATCGCGATGCGCTGCTCGATCTCGCGCACGCTGGTGAGGTACTGCTCCAGCTTCTGGCGGTCGCGCCCGTCGAGCCGCGTGTTCAGCGACCTGGCATCCTCGAGCACGTAGTCGAGGATGGAGTGCTGCTCGTACTCGCGGCGCTTGAGATTGGCCACGCGCGCTTCGCGCGGCCCGTCGCCGAACAGCCGCTCGAACGCAAATTGCGGATTGTGCTCGGGCGCCAGCGGCTGGTTGGGCGACTGCCACGCCAGGTTGTACTCGTAGGCGCAGGCATAGCCGGAATCGCATTCTCCGGACTTGCGCACCACGTCGCAGGTGAGCTCGAGCGATGCGAAGCGCGTGCGATGGCCGATCTGGCTCGCGACCACCTGGTCGATGGACACGCCGGCCTTGATGTCCGAGCCCGCGGTCTTCTTGATGCGCACGCCCGTGAGGAAGGTGCCGCCCGCGCGTGCGTGATCGCCGGCGCCATCGGGGCCGGGCTCGGCGCTGACGTCGGTCAATCCCGAGATCACCTGGATCTGCCGGCGCACGTTGGCGAGCGGTGCCAGCGTGGGCGAGAGCTCGAAGTCCGCGCCGCCATCGCCCGCGGGCCACCAGGCCGCGGGGATTGCGCCGTTCGGCACGTATACGAACGCCATGCGTGCGGGCGCGCCGCCCTTGCCGGCGGCCTTCGCGAATGCGGGGCTCGCCGACAGCAGCGTCGGCAACGTGATGCAGGCGCCGAGCCCGCGCAGCACCTGGCGGCGCGAGAGGCTCTGGTGACGTTCGAGGGTGAGATCGCGGGTGCTCTTTTTCACGCTTCGCTGCTTCATGTCAGTTCGCTGCCGTGACGGTTGCCTGGGTACGCATCTTCTGGAAGGGCGCCGATTCGATCACGCCCAGCAACAATGCCGAGAACCTGCCTTCATCGTCGTCGAGGCGCTTCACGATCCGGTCGATGGTTTCCACGTCGTAATAGTCGGTGCCGCGGCCGATGGCGTAGGTCAGCAGCTTGGTGCTGAGCGTACGATAGAAGTCGGCGCGGTGCCGCGTGACGAGGATACGCTTGAGCTCGCTCACGCTGTTGAACGTCTCGCCGGTGATGAGCTTGCCCTCGGCGACGATGGGCTGCTTGCGCTCCGTGTCGCGCCACATGCCCACGCCGTTGAAATTCTCGAAGCCGAGGCCGATCGGGTCCATTCGATTGTGACAGGAGCGGCACATCGGGCTTTCGCGATGGATACGCAACACGTCGCGCAATGCCGGTTCCTTGCCGTGGAATTCGCTCTCGCTGGCCTCGAGCGCCGGCACGTTGGCGGGCGGCGGCGGCGGCGGCGTGCCGAGGAAGTTCGCGAGCACGAACAGCCCGCGCTTCACCGGCGAGGTGCGATCCGGATTCGACGTGACCAGTAGCGCGCTGCCTTGCGTGAGCACGCCGCCGCGCGGGCTGTTCGCGGGCAGCGTCACCTTGCGCATCTCCTTGCCGGTGACGCCGGGCACGCCGTAGTACTTCGCCAGCTCCTCGTTGAGGAAGGTGTAGTTGCTGTCGATGAACTCGGTGATGGGCCGGTCCTCGCGCATCACGTAGCCGAAATACATCTCGGTCTCGCGGCGCATGTCGGCACGCGTGCCCTTGTCGAACTCGGGCCGCGCATCGACCACGGCCTCGATCTTCTTCGACAGCTCCTTGGCCGTCTTCTCGTCCTGCGCCCTGAAGGCCGCGAACAGTTGCCGCAGCGTGCCTTCCTCGCCGGCATCGCGCAGGATGATCTCGCGCGGATTGCTGGCGATGCCTTCGACGTCGCGTGCCTGCAGCCATTGGCCGGTGAAATTCTTCGCGAGGTTGTCGGCGCGCGGGTCGGCCAGCATGCGCCGCACCTGCGCGTCGAGGTTGCTGCGCAGCTCGCCGCGCGCCGCGAGGTCCATGAGCTCGGCATCGGGCATCGTCGACCACAGGAAATAGGAAAGGCGCGAGGCGAGGGAGTACTCGTCCACTTTCGCGTAGCGCGCATTGAGCTCGTGCGCATCCGGCGCTTCCAGCCGGAACAGGAACCGCGGCGAGGCGAGCACGGCGGCCATGGCATGCGCCACGCCTTCCTCGAAGGTCTTGCCGGGCTGCTCGTACGTGGCTTCGGCCAGCAGCGCGAGGCGCTCGCCGGTGTCATCGTCGGTGAGCGGGCGGCGATACGCCTTCTCGGCGAAAGCCTGCAGCAGCTCGGCGGCGTACGCGCGGCGCTCCTTGCGGGCGCTCCTGGAATTGCCCTGCGGCACCGGGCGTGGGAAGAATTTCTCGTAGCCGCGGGTGGCCACCCACTGGTCCTTCTCCAGCGGACCCTCGATCGTCACCCGATTGACGAACAGGTCGATGATGGTTTCCTTCTTCGCCGCGGGCACCAGCGGTTTCAGCTCCAGCGTCATCGCGTGCTCGGCGGGCGACCACGGATGCGTGGACTCGAAGGTGAAGACCTTCTCGTCGTAGTAGCCGAAGTCCTGGCTCAGTACCTGCTTGCCGTCCACCTTGAAGATGACCTGCGCACGGCCGGGATCCGGGAAGTAGCTGCCGTTGACCTCGAGCTCGAGCTTCACGCGGTACGTGCCGGGCTTCTCATTCTTATAGATGGCCGTGACGTTCGCCGGCTCGCTGAAGACCAGGTCGCGCTTGCCCCACTTGTCACGCGCATTGCTGCCCTGGAAGGCGAGGCCGTTGACCACGTCTTCGGCCGGCTTGCGCGCCCGCGTGGGCACCGCCTCGGCGACGATGGCCTGCGCCGCGGCGACATATTTCTCCATGAGCATCGGCGAGATCGTCAATGCGTCGCCGATGTTGTCGAAGCCGTAACCCGAGTCATCCGGCGGGAATTCGACGTCGGTGTCGTAGTCGACGCCGATCAGGTCGCGTACGGTGTTGCGATACTCGACGCGGTTCAGGCGGCGCACGGTGACCCGGCCGGGATCGGGATTCGCCGGATCGATGCCGAACACGTCGTACTTGATCCAGCGCTCGAGCGCCTGCTGCTGGTTGGGGGAGAGCGGCGGTTTCTGCTCGGCGGGCATGAGCCCGGCGCGGGTATTCAGCAGCACCCGCATCCACAGCTCCGGCTTGAGGATCTGCGCGTCGGTCTCGAGGCGGTCGAAGGCGACCTTGCCCTTGTCATAGCCGTCGCCGTGGCACTCGTAGCAATGCTCTTCGAGTATCGGTGAGATGGCGGATTGATATGTTTCGACCGGGGTCCGGGCGGCGGCGGGGAGTGCCAGCGCAAGCGCCACCGCGAGGGATGCATCGCGAACCGCGCGTTTGTTCAACAAAGCTCGAACCCTTTTCTGACCGCCGGAAAGCGCTGTGCATTGTGCGGGTTTTGCCTCCATCCTTCAAAGGCCTGCCGCACACTACTCGCCAGATACGCCGTTATCGTTTATAGATGCGCCGGCCCAAATCCACTTTACCCAGGACCCTACATGGCACGCAGACCCCTGATGAGATTCTGTACGGCTGTTTTCGTTCCGGCGCTGCTCGCGGCGGCCGTTTATGCCGCCACTCCCCGGGAGGCGCAGCAGGCGCGCCACGAGCACTACGAACATCTCGGCGACGCGTTCAAGGCCGTACGTGACAACTCGCGCGGCAGCCCGGACTGGGCGGCGCTCGAAAAGGCCGCGCAGGCGGTGGTCGACGCCAGCGTCGACCCGCAGCGGTGGTTCGCGAAGGGTACCGGTCCCGAGGCCGGCAAGACGCGCGCAATGCCC
>DASTRL010000306.1:0-13528 GCA_035761265.1 Steroidobacteraceae bacterium | reverse complement strand
CGCCCCACAGTCCATCGGAGCAGACTAACAAGATGTCGTTGGCCTCGAGCGGCTCGCGCAGTCCCAGCGTCATCTCCGGCAGGAACGGCTCGCCGCCCAGGCAACATTCGACGAAGTTGCGCATCGGATGCGTGATCGCCTGGTCGGGCGTGATCACGCCCTCGCGCAGCAGGAACTCGACGTGGCTGTGGTCACGCGTGCGCTTGAACACCTTGCCCCGGCGCAGAAGATAGACGCGGCTGTCACCGATGTGCGCCCAGAAGGCGCTGCCATTCTGCACCAGGCAGATGGCGCAGGTGGCGCGCGGTCGCAACTCCAGCGGCAGGTTCGCGCCGAGCTTCGCCACTTCCTCGTGGGCGCGGCCCAGCGACAGGTGCAGGAATCCGAGCGGATCGAGGATGGGTTGCGGCGTGTGCCAGAACGCCTCCAGCAGCACCTTGAGCGCGGTTTCCGCGGCCTTGGCGCCGTCGGAGTGCCCGCCCATGCCGTCGATGACCACGAGCAGTGCCGAGTGCTCGGAGACCGCGACGGAGACGCGATCCTGGTTGTCCGTGCGATTGCCCAGCAGGCTGACTTCGGCGTATTCGATGCGCAAGGCGGGGTGGGGGCTCTGATAAACTGCCGCGCACTTTACCGCACCGTGCGTCAGGCAGAAGAACTTAAGAGCGCCCCATGATCGCAAGCATGACCGGATTCGCACGGCGCGAGCTTGCCGGCAGCTGGGGAACCCTGACCTGCGAGTTGCGCAGCGTGAATCATCGCTACCTCGAGCCGGGATTCCGGCTGCCCGAGGAGTTGCGGCCGCTCGAATCCGACCTGCGCCAGCTTCTGTCCAGGAGCTTCAAGCGCGGCAAGATCGACTGCACGATGCATCTGCGCGCCACCCAGGGGGCCGATCGCGAGTTGCGTATCGACGCCGCGGCGCTGACGCGGGTGACGGCGGCGATCGGGCAGGTGACGCGCGAGATCCCCGGCGCGGCGGTGGACGCCGTGGAAGTGCTGCGCTGGCCGGGGGTGGTGGAGACCACGGCTCCCGATGCCGAGGCCTTGTTAGGCGCCGCCCGGGCTCTGTTCCAGCAGACTCTCGACGAACTGGGGGCGATGCGCCTGCGCGAGGGCAAGCGACTCGGCGAGCTCATCGAGCAGCGCTGCGCCGGGCTGGCCGCGCTGGTGACGCAGGTGCGCGGACGACTGCCGGAGGTCCAGGCCCGCGCGCGTACCCGGCTGAACGAGCGGGTGGCCGAGCTCCTGGCGGCGGTCGACCGGGAGCGCATCGAGCAGGAGCTGGTGATGCAGCTACAGCGCCTCGACGTGGCCGAGGAGCTCGATCGCCTCACCGGGCACATCGAGGAGACCCGCCGGGTCATGGGCGGCACCGAGGCCGCCGGGCGACGGCTCGACTTCCTGATGCAGGAGCTGAACCGCGAGGCGAACACGCTCGCTTCGAAATCGCAGGATCTGGACACCACGCGCATCACCGTGGACATGAAGGTGCTGATCGAGCAGATGCGCGAGCAGGTGCAGAACGTCGAATGAGCGCGAAGCGTCGCGGCTCGCTGTTCGTCATCGCCGCCCCGTCCGGAGCCGGCAAGACCAGTCTCGTGAAAGCCGTGCTGGAACGCGATCCATCACTGCGCGTGTCGATTTCGCATACCACCCGAAAGCAACGGCCGAGCGAAGTACCCGGCGAGCACTATCACTTCATCGGCGTCGATGAGTTCCAACGCCTGCGCGATGCCGGCGAATTCCTCGAGCATGCCCAGGTCTTCGACAACTTCTACGGCACGGGACGGGCGCAGGTCGAAGCTTTGCGCAATGCCGGCCACGACGTGATCCTCGAGATCGACTGGCAGGGCGCCCGCCAGGTCCGCGCCGCACAGCCCGACTGCAAGTCGGTGTTCATCCTGCCGCCCTCGCGGCGCGAGCTCGAGGTGCGGCTGCGCAACCGCAGGACCGACAGCGAGGAGGTCATCGCGCGACGGCTCCGGGACTCCATCGCCGATATGTCGCACTACGCAGAATTCGACAGCGTCATCGTCAACCAGGACTTCGAACGCGCGGTGCAGGAGCTGCTGGAGGTGCTGCGCGGGTCGACGGATTACGGCTCCGGACGCGAATCGCTGAAGCCCTTGCTGGCCGAGCTGCTCGGCTGAAGGGCCCGTGCGGGCCGGCAGGCGGCAGGACAATGCCCAATCGCCTGCAAATCCCGGCAAAACCACACGATTTTCCAGTAGACTTTCCCACCCCCGCAGCTTGCACTGCCCGAGAGAATCATGGCCCGTATCACCGTCGAAGACTGTCTGCCGAACGTCGATAACATCTTCCAGCTCGTGCTGCTGGCCGCCCAGCGTGCCCGCCGCCTCGCCAATGGCGCCGAGCCCACTGTCCCCTGGGAGAACGACAAGCCCACCGTGGTCGCGCTGCGCGAGATCGCCGAGGGCAACATCACGCCCGAGATGCTGCGTGAGCCCGAGCCGCCGCCGCCGGAAGCCCAGCTGCCGGACGCCGACAATCAATCCCTGTTCCGTGCGCCGCAATTCGGCCTGCAAGGCGATCGTGACGTACAGGAATAAATCGACAGCCTGAACTTTCCCCAAAGGAGCTCGCGCCCCGTGGATTACGCGTCGACGCTCCTTCAGCTTTTGCCCAGTGCCCGGCGATTGCCGGGCCTGCGCGAGCTCCTGAACAGCCTCGAAGCCTACCTGCCCGCCGACAAGGTCGAGCGGATCCGTGAGGCCGCCGAATTCGGCGCCGAAGCCCACGAAGGCCAGAAGCGACTCTCGGGCGAGCCCTACATCGCGCATCCGCTAGCCGCCGCGCAAATCCTCGCGGATCTGCACCTCGACCCCGACACCATCATCGCGGCGATTCTGCACGACGTCATCGAAGACACGCCGATCTCCAAGGAGGAGCTGGCGGGCAAGTTTGGCGCGGCGGTCGCCGAGATCGTCGATGGCGTGACCAAACTCGACCAGATCCAGTTCAAGTCGCGCGCCGAGGCGCAGGCGGAGTCGTTCCGCAAGATGGTGCTGGCGATGACGCGCGATCTGCGCGTGATCCTCGTGAAACTCGCCGATCGCACGCACAACATGCGCACACTCGATGCCATGGCGCCGGCGCGTCGCCGTGCGGTGGCGCGCGAGACGCTCGACATCTACGCACCCATCGCGGGTCGGCTCGGCCTCTACAACCTCAAGCTCGAGCTCGAAGACCTGGGATTCAAGGCAGCCTACCCGCACCGCTACCGGGTGCTGGAACGCGCGCTGAAGAAGGCCCGCGGCAACCAGAAGCAATTCCTCACGAAGATCGCCGATACGCTGCGCACGGCGCTCGCCAAGGCCGACCTCAAGGCCGAAGTCTCGACCCGTGAGAAGCACCTCTACAGCATCTACAGCAAGATGCTGCGCAAGGGCGCGCCGCTTTCGGAGATCGTCGACGTGTACGGCCTGCGGGTGGTCGTCGACAAGGCGGATTCCTGCTATCGCGCGCTCGGCGTGGTGCACGGGGCGTACAAGCCGATGCCAGGCCGCTTCAAGGACTACATCGCGATTCCGCGCGTCAATGGCTATCAGTCGCTGCACACGACGTTGTTCGGCCCCAACGGCATTCCGATCGAGGTGCAGATCCGGACTGAAGACATGCATCGCGTGGCCGAAGCCGGCATCGCCGCGCACTGGAAGTACAAGGTCAACGAGTCGGAAAGCGGGCAGGACGAGCGCGCGCGCGAGTGGCTCGCGAATCTCGTCGACATGCAGGAAGGCGGCACTTCCGAAGATTTCCTGGAGAGCGTCAAAGTCGACCTGTTTCCCGACAAGGTCTACGTATTCACGCCCAAAGGCGAGATCCTGCGCCTGCCGCGCGGTGCGACCGTGGTCGACTTCGCCTACGCCGTGCACACCGACGTGGGCAATCGCTGCGTCGCGGCCAAGGTGGACCGGCGACTGACGCCATTGCGCACTCCGCTGCGCAACGGCCAGACCGTGGAGATCATCACCGCCAAGGGCGCCATGCCCAACCCGTCCTGGGTGAATTTCGTCGTCACCGCCAAGGCGCGCGCCGCCGTGCGTCACTACCTCAAGGGCCTGCGCCGCCAGGAGGCCATCGAGCTGGGGGCGCGACTCATCAACCAGGCGTTGGGCGAATTCCGCATGTCGCTCGATGAAGTCCCTGCCGACACGCTGAAGTCCGCGGTGGTCGAGCTAGGCATGCACGACGCCGACGAGCTGTACGAGAAAGTGGGGTTGGGCGAGCGCCTCGCGCCACTGGTTGCGCGTCGGCTGCTGCCGACCAAGTCCAGCGATGAGTCGTTCTCGGGAGCGCCCGTGCCGCTGGCCATCGCGGGGACCGAAGGGCTGCTGGTCTCGTATGCACGCTGCTGCTTCCCGATTCCCGATGATCCGATCTTCGCCTTCCTGTCGGCCGGTCGCGGCGTGGTCGTCCATCGCGAGAACTGCGTGAACGTCGAGGACTATCGCAAGCACCCGGAGAACTGGCTGCCGGTCGCCTGGGAGGCAACCACCGACAAGCTCTTCAGCTCGGAAATCCGCGTCGACGTCGCGAACAAGATGGGCGTGCTGGCCGCGGTCGCCGCCGCGATCTCGTCCGGCGATACCAACATCGAGCGCGTCGCCGTCGAGGAGAAGGATGCCGATTCCTCCTCGCTCGTCTTCGAGCTGCGTGTTCGCAACCGCGAGCACCTCGCACGCGTGGTCAAGGTGATCCGCCGCATGCCCGAGGTGCTCAAGGTGACGCGTACAATCGCGAGCCACGGGCGCGCCCCGCGCGCCAACGAGTAGTTCCAACAGGAGAAGATGATGGGGATACAGGCCATCCACACGGATCAGGCACCCAAGGCCATCGGCCCGTATTCGCAGGCGGTGCGTGCCGGCAACACGGTGTACCTCGCGGGACAGATCCCGCTCGACCCGGCCACCATGCAGATGGTCGAGGGCGATTTCGCCGAGGAGGCGCGACGCGTCTTCGAGAACATCAAGGCGGTGATCGCCGCGGCCGGGGGCAGCTTTTCGCAGGTGGTCAAGGTCACGATCTTCCTGACCGACTTCGCGAACTTCGCCAAGGTGAACGAGCTGATGGCGCAGTACTTCAAGGAGCCTTACCCGGCCCGTTCGACCGTGGCGGTGGCGGCATTGCCGCGCAACGCGCGCGTCGAAATCGAGTGCACGCTGCACCTGGGATAGGTGCCCCGGTGGCAACGCCCCTGCCACACACGGTTCCAGAACAACGCCCGGTGGCGTCGCTGCGCGGCGTCGGGCCGGCGCTCGCGGAAAGGCTCGCGAAGCTCGGCGTCACCCAGGTCCAGGACCTGCTGTTCATCCTGCCCTCGCGCTACGAAGACCGCACGCAGGTGTCGGCGATCGGTGAGCTGCGCGCAGGCGCCCGAGCGGTCGTCGAAGGCGAGATCCAGCTCACCGAGGTGGCATACCGGCGGCGACGGCAGCTGCTCTGCCGCATCAGCGATGGCACCGGGTCGCTGACGCTGCGTTTCTTCCACTTCTCCGGCGCGCAGCAGGCCGGTCTCGCGCGCGGCATCCGCATCCGTTGCTTCGGTGAAGTGCGGCGCGGGCCGCTCGGCCTCGAGATCGTCCACCCGGAATACCGGCGCATCGGCGTGGAAGCGGCACCCCTCGACGAAGTGCTGACGCCTATCTACCCGACCACCGAAGGCGTTCCGCAGGCCCGGCTGCGTTCACTGATAGAGCTCGCGTTGGGCGAGACCGCGCGGGCAGGCGTGCGCGACTGGATCCCGCCGTCGATGCTCGCCGACCTCGAGTTGCCGACGCTGATGGAAGCGCTCGAGATGATGCATCGGCCGCCGCGCGACGTGCATCCGGCCGAGCTCATGAGCGGACGCCATCCTGCACAACGGCGCCTGGCCTTCGAGGAATTGCTCGCGCACCAGCTGTCGCTGCGGCTGCTGCGTCAGACACTGAAGAGCGATCCCGCCCATCCGTTGCATGCAGGCGCGGCCCTGCAGCAGCGCTTCATCCAGTCCCTGCCCTTCGCCTTGACCAACGCCCAGGCGAAGACGCTGGCCGACGTCGACCGCGATCTCGACGCGGATCGTCCCATGGTGCGGCTGGTGCAAGGCGACGTGGGTTGCGGCAAGACCGTGGTGGCCGCGGCCGCCGCCGCGCGTGCCGTGGGCAGCGGGCTGCAGGCGGCCCTCATGGCTCCCACCGAGCTGCTCGCCGAGCAGCACGCGAAGAACTTCGAGCGCTGGTTCGCACCGCTCGATGTGCCCGTAGCGCTGGTCACGGGTTCCCTGCCGGCGCGTACGCGTCGCAGTGCGCTCGAGTGCGTGGCGAGCGGCGAGATCAAGCTCGTGGTCGGTACGCACGCGCTGTTCCAGGAATCCATGGAATTCGCGCAACTCGGGCTGGTCATCGTCGACGAACAGCATCGCTTCGGCGTGCATCAACGACTGTCCTTGCGCGACAAGGGCGCGAGCAGTGGCCGGCTGCCGCACCAGTTGATCATGACCGCGACACCGATCCCGCGGACGCTCGCAATGACCGCGTATGCGGACCTGGACGTGTCGGTCATCGACGAACTGCCGCCGGGCCGCACGCCGATACGCACCAGTGTTTTTCCGCAGTCCCGACGCTCGGAGATCGTCCAGCGCGTGCACGCGAAAATCATGTCGGGACGCCAGGCCTACTGGGTCTGCCCCATGATCGAAGAATCCGAGGAGCTGCGTTACCAGGCGGCCGAGGAGACCGCCGCGTCGTTGGCCGAAGCACTGCCCGACGTGCGCGTGGGTCTGGTTCATGGCCGCATGCCGCCGCGAGAGAAGGAGCGCGGCATGTATGCGTTCAAGGACGGCAAGATCGGCTTGCTGGTCGCGACCACGGTCATCGAGGTGGGCGTCGACGTTCCCAACGCCACGCTGATGGTCATCGAAAACGCCGAGCGCATGGGTCTCGCGCAGCTTCACCAGTTGCGCGGCCGCGTGGGCCGTGGCGCACATGAGAGCGACTGCGTGCTGCTGTATGGACCGCTGAGCGAGGTTGCGCGCGCGAGGCTCAAGGTGATCCGCGAAACCAGCGATGGCTTCGTCATCGCGCGGCGCGACCTGGAGCTGCGCGGGCCGGGCGAACTCCTGGGCACTCGTCAGACGGGTCTCGCGGATCTGCGCGTGGCCGATCTGATGCGCGACTCCGACCTCTTGCCGGCCGTACAGGCCTCTGCAGAAATTCTGCTGAAACAAGATCTTGCAGCGGTGGAGGCTCTGACGCATCGCTGGATCGGCGGGGGCATCCGCTACGGCCGGATCGGGTGACGCGCCGCAAGTCCCGGGGGTAATAAAGGTATCGACGGTTGTGGTCCAAATGCGAATCATTTACATTCAGGACCTCAGCAGCCATGGCCGTCCAGATCCTCAACGACATGCCCGATGCCGAGGTTCACCACGGTGAGCCGATCTCGAGGCCATTTCGCCAGTTGCCCGCGCCAACCGTGCCTCGGGCACGGAGCTCAGGCCGGCTGATTTTCATGGTGATCACGGTCGCGCTTCACCTGGCTGGTGCGCTGGCCTTCATGCGCATGCAGTACGTGCAGCGCGCAGAGGAAATGGCGCCCACCATCGAAGCGACGTTGATCGAAGATCAGGCCCCCGTCGATGCACCACCGGCGCGATACGCGCCTCCCGCGGTGAACGTGGAGTATTCGTTGCCGACTCCCGATCCCGTGGTGGTCGACACCGAAGTCGTGACCACCACCGCTCTGACCACCACGCCGCTGAACGACGCGGCCCCTTCGACGGCCACACCACCCATGGTGGAATCGGTCGAGTACCTGCGCGCCGAACCACCGGTGTATCCGAAGGAATCCGCCCGCCGGCACGAGTACGGCACGGTGCTGTTGCGAATCCTGGTCGATGCCAGCGGCCGCCCCGCACAGATCCAGATCGAGCGATCCAGTGGCTATGAACGCCTGGACGCCGCCGCACGCAAGGCCGCGGAGAAATTCCTGTTCCGCCCCCACGAAGTGAATGGCACCCGGCAGGCCGCGCAGGTGCTCATTCCGATCGGCTTCGATCCTCCGCGCAAATCGTGAGTTCGCGTCGCGTATGATGCGCGGCCGTGGCCAACCCACTCGCGACCGACCTTGACCTCGGCACGCCTGCGCCTTCCGGCGCGCGACTGACCGCGCTGCGGTACGCCCGTCGCGTCCGCGATCTCATCGAGCTCGCGCGGCTGCACCGGCCCATCGGCATATGGCTGCTGCTCTGGCCGGTGCTGTGGGCAGTGTGGATCGCAGGCGCTTCGCACCCCGCCCCCAGGGTGCTGGTGATCTTCGTGCTCGGCACCGTCGCGATGCGTTCCGCCGGCTGCGTGATCAACGATCTCGCGGACCGGGATTTCGATCCGTTCGTCAAGCGCACGCGCGACCGGCCCATCGCCTCACGACGCATCGCGCCGCTCGAGGCCGTGGCGTGGTTCCTGGTGCTGATCGGCATCGCACTCGCGCTGGTGCTGCAGCTCGACGCAGCCACGATCCGCATGTCGGTGATCGGTGCGGTGCTCGCCGTCACCTATCCACTCTTCAAGCGCTTCTTCCCACTGCCGCAGTTCTACCTCGGGGTCGCCTTCAGCTGGGGCGTGCCGATGGCATTCAACGCGCAGACCGGTGCGATCCCGCGCGTGGCGTGGATCATCTTCTTCGCCGGAATCATCTGGGCGGCCGTTTACGACACGATGTACGCGATGGTCGACCGCGAGGACGACCTCAAGATCGGCGTGAAGTCGAGCGCCATCGTGTTCGGCGACATGGACAAGCTGATCATCGGCATGCTGCAGGGGCTGATGCTGTTCGCGCTGTACCTCGTGGGTACGAACATGGAGTTCGGCTACTGGTACAACGCGGGGCTGGTCGGTGCCGCGGTGTTCTTCGCCTACCAGCAATGGTTGATCCGCAGTCGCAAACCGGAAGGTTGCTTCAAGGCCTTCCTCAACAATCACTACGTGGGGCTCTCGATCTTCATCGGCATCCTGCTCGAGTACGCATTCCGCACTTAATGGGGACATTCCCCGTTTCCTAGCAAACGGGGACAGAGCTGCTGGGCGGCGCGGTGGTGCACGATTCGCGGCAAAACGGGGACAAGCCTTCAGGTCTGTCCCCGTTTGCTAGGAAACGGGGAATGTCCCCATTACCACCACATGTAGTACAGGCAGGCCAGGATCAGGACGATCACGGCCGACGCGATGTTGAATCCCGTACCCGTCCTGAAGTCCACGTTCTTGATGTCGACGCGCATCGCGGCTTCCTTCTGCGGCGAGGCCAGCGAAATCGCGATCGCAATGACCATACCCGCGACGAAGCACCAGCCCACGCGATTCATGAACGGATAGTCCGGCAGGAACTTGTAGAACACCCAGGACATGACCACGGTGGCGATCATCGAGACCATCGCCGCGGTCGCCGTGGTGCGCGCCCAGTACAGGCCCAGCAGGAAGATCACGCAGATGCCCGGCGTGACGAAACCGGTGAAGTTCTGGATGTACTGGAAGCCCTGCCCGAAATTGGCCAGGAACGGCTTGGTGATGACGATGGCGATCACCACCGAGACCACCGCGACGATGCGGCCCACCGTGACCAGCGTTTTCTGCTCCGTGTTGGGCCTCGCGGCGCGATACAGGTCCATCGTGAAGATCGTGGCGATGGAATTGATCTTCGAGCCCGTCGACGCGACGATCGCCGCGACCAATGCCGCGAACACCAGTCCCTTGATGCCCACCGGCAGCATGGCCATCAGGCTCGGATAGGCCTGGTCGGTGCGCTCGAGACCCGGCGACAGCACCAGCGCCGCAATGCCGGGCAGCACGATGATGGCCGGCATCAGCAGTTTCAGGAATGCCGCGAGCACGATGCCCTTCTGCGCCTCGTTCACGCTCTTGGCCGCGAGACCGCGCTGGATGATGTACTGATTGAAGCCCCAGTACGAGACGTTCATCATCCACATGCCGCCTAACAACACGGCCAGGCCCGGCAGGTCCCTGTAATAGGGATTCTCCGGCGACAGGATCATGTCGAACTTGTCCGGAAAGCGGGTGGTGAGCTCCCTGAAACCCGCCACCACGCCGGCATCGCCGCCGACCTTGTCGAGCGAGATCCAGGTAATGATGATGCCGCCGGCCACGAGCAGCGACACTTGCACGATGTCGGTGAGCGCCACCGCCTTCAGGCCGCCGTAGAGCGCATAAAGCAGCGCGAACAGCGCGAGCCCCGTGATCGCGATCTGCAGGTCGATGCCGGTGATGGCGTTCACCGCGAGCGAGCCGAGCCACAGGATCGAGGTCAGGTTCACGAAGATGTACAGCGCCAGCCAGAAAATGGCCATCACGGTGCGCACGCCCGGGCTGTAACGCCTCTCGAGGAACTCGGGCATCGTGTAGATGCCGTTCTTGAGAAACACCGGCAGGATCCACTTGCCGACGATGATCAGCGTGAGCGCCGCCATCCATTCATACGAGGCGATGGCCATGCCCATCACATAGCCCGAGCCCGACATGCCGACGATCTGCTCGGCCGAGATGTTCGCGGCGATCAGCGAAGTGCCGATGGCCCACCACGGCAGCGCGCGGCTCGCGAGGAAATAATCCTGGGCATCCTTCTTGTGCGTGCCTTTCTCGCGCGACACCCATTGCGCGAGCAGGAAAATGCCAATCGCGTAGATCACCAGGATGGCGATGTCGACAGTTGCCAGGTTCACGTTCCCCCCAGTTGCGACGGCGCTGATGCGCCGGAATTCTTATTGGGTCGCGGCGCGCAATGCCTCGATGAGTCCGCGCGCGCGCGTTTCGATCTGCGTGAGTGTATACGCGGGCGTGAAGAGTTCGCTGCCAAATCCAAAGCCGTCGGCACCCGCCCCGAGCCACTCCGGAATGTCCTGCGCGCCAATTCCGCCGACCGGGAAGACACGCACGTGTCCTGGCAGCACGGATTTCAATGCCCTCAAATGTCTCGATCCATACGTGGTCGCGGGAAACAGCTTGAGCTCGGTGGCGCCGGCGTCAATTGCATCGAATGCCTCGGTCGCGGTAGCGATACCAGGCAAGACGCGCAGCCGCCGTTCGAGCGCGCGCCGGATCACCGCCGGGTCGCAGTTCGGCGCAACGATGATGCGCCCGCCCGCGTCGTACACGCGGTCCACGTCCGCTGCGGTGAGCACGGTGCCCGCGCCGACGAGGCAGTCGCCGTGCGCGCGCGCCAGTAGTTCGATGGTGCGCAGCGGTTCGGGCGAATTGAGCGGCACCTCGATGGCGCGAAATCCAGCGGCCACCAGCACCGCGCCGACTTCGGGCGCGCGTTGCGGCGTGAGGCCGCGCAGGATGGCGACCAGCTCGATGCCCGCTTTGGAGTTCATGGGTTGCCCGATTCCTGCTGCTGGAAGATGAACGTGAGGCCGTGACGAGCGGCGTCCGCGCCGTCGATGCCGACCACCGCGCGGCCGGCGTGTCGTAACGCCAGGCTGTAGGTCGAGGTGAGTCGCGGCGTGCCGATGATGTAGACGGGCTCGCGCACATCGGGTTCACCGAACAGCGGCAGCGCGCCGCGCACGTCGGTGCCGACGAGCAGGCCCGAGGTCCAGGAAGCCGCACCCTCCGCCGAGAGCTGCCGGTCGAGCCGCAGGCTGCGCGCCTGGAACAGGCGATGCAACAACGGCACCTCCGGACGGCGCGCCGCCTCGGCGAGGCCGCGCTCGAATTCGGCGTCCCGATGCTCGATGGGCGTGGCCGCGTCGCGCACCAGCACGCTGTGCTCGCAGAGCAGTGCGAACAACTCGCCCGTGGGCACGGTGAGGAAATCCCGCACCACGCCATCCGACAGCGACACCCACTTGGTGTGGGTGCCGGGCATGCACACCAGCCGCCGTCCGATGTCGAGCTCGGGCCGCATGCGGATCGCGCCGAGGAGTTGCGTCTCCTCGCCGCGCATCACATCGGGAGCGCCGAGCGGATTCACGCACTTGAGCCCGGGCACTATGCGCACGTCGTCGCGCACGCGCACCGCCCCGCCGGGGAGCTCCGCGAGGCGCACCGGGCAAGGTAGATAGGGCGCCTCGATCCAGCCGAACGTCGAGCCGACCATGCCGCCGAGCACCGCCGGCACGGCACCCCGCGCACGCCGCCAGTCCGCCGTCGCCGCGTCGAACACCGCGGCAAACCTGCCTCGCGATGCGGCGGCCCCCGGGCCATCGCACGCGTCGAGCACGCCGCCATCCGCGTCACAGAGCATGAGCCTGAGATTGCTAGTACCCCAGTCGCCGGCAATGAACGCCGCCCGGCTCATGGCATGTACATCCCGCCGTTGACGTGCACGATGTTGCCGGTGATGTAGCCGGACAGCTCATTCGAGGCGAGGAACAGGAATGCGCCCACGCAATCCTGCGCCTCACCGATGCGGCCGAGCGGCGCGGCACTACGCATCGCATCGAGTCGCTCCTTCGGCGTACGCGCGTGGAATGGCGTCGCGATGGCGCCGGGCGCTACCGTGTTCACGCGGATGTTCTTCTTCGCCAGGTCCCGCGCGGCGTGGCGCGTGAGATTGTGCACGGCCGCCTTGGCGGTGGAATAGATGCTGGCGCCCGCTCCGCCGCCGTCGATGCCGGCGATGGACCCGACATTGATGATGTTGCCGCCGCCGCGCTTCTCGAAATGCGGGATCGCCGCCTGCGTGGCCGCGAGCACGGCGCGCACGTTGAGGTCGTACACGAAGTCGAACAGGGCATCGTCGACCTCGGTGATCGGCCGTCGTTCACCCAGCCCGCCGGCATTGTTGATCAGCACGTCGAGGCCGCCGAGCGCCGCGGCCGCCTGATCCACGACGCCTCGCGCTGCGCCGCGTCGACTGAGGTCCGCGCGGATCAGCGCGGGCTCGGCGCCGTGATGCGCCAGCTCGCGCGCGAGTGCCCGTACTTCGTCCTCGTGCGAATTGAAATGCAGGGCGAGACGGGAACCCTGGGCGGCGAAGGCGCGTGCCAGTGCGGCGCCGATGCCGAGGCTGGCGCCCGTGATCAGCACGGCACGGTTGGCGAGGTCATCGATGCGCGTCATGCGCCGTATGTTACCGGTGCGGGCACGCCGCGTCGGTCTTCAGACCTGATGCGGGGCCACCGTGCGCCGCTCGCCCACGAGGAAGGCATCGGCCACGAGCTGAAAAGGGCGCCAGTC
This sequence comes from Steroidobacteraceae bacterium, assembly GCA_035761265.1. Classification (GTDB taxonomy): domain Bacteria; phylum Pseudomonadota; class Gammaproteobacteria; order Steroidobacterales; family Steroidobacteraceae; genus CADEED01. Next base: position 335 of record DASTRL010000306.1, on the reverse strand, counting down.
GACCTCGGAGCGCCGCGAAGCGCACAGGCTCGCGAAGCGCTCATACAGCCGCGGATACTCGCCCGCGAGGCCTCGATCGAGCACGATGGTCTTGCCGTCGATCTCGAGCCCGGCGCCGCCGCGCGAGAGCTTCAACGAGCCGTCACGGGTCTCGAGCTCGATGTCCCAGCTCTGTTCACCCTTCTGCCGGAAATCGAACTCGGCCTCGATGCCGACGCCGTCGAGCGTGCGCAACTGGAGTTGCGCGGCAATCGGCGCCTGCTGGTTTTCCGGGAATTCCAGCACGGCGCGCCGGACACTCACCTCCGCCGGCAGGATCTCCGTCAGCACCGACA
>DASTRL010000305.1:0-6017 GCA_035761265.1 Steroidobacteraceae bacterium | reverse complement strand
CTCGCCCAGTTCCGCGGCCAGCCCGCGCGTCAGGCCGATGACCGAGGACTTGGCCGTGGTGTACACGGGGAAATTGCGGCCCTTGGCGCCGTAGGAATTGCTGCCGAAGTTGATGATCGATCCGCCGCCCATCTTCTTCATCCCGGGCACCACGGCCTGGATGGCGAAGAATGCCGGGCGCTGGTTCACGGCGATGCGCGCGTCGTAGTACTCCGGCGTCACGTCCATGAAGTCGTGGCGGTCGTCGCTGGCCACGTTGTTGATGAGCACGTGGAAATCGCCCAGCGCCCGGGCGGCATCGCCGATCGCGGCCTGCAGCGCCGGCACGTCGGTCACGTCCGTCCTGCGGTACCACGGGCGCGGCAGGCCGGCGGCCTCGATCGTCTCCACGAGCGCCTGCGAAGCAGGCTCGGCGATGTCGACAAAGGCCACCAGCGAGCCCTGTCGCGCGAATGACTCGGTGAGGCAGGCGCCAATGCCCGAGCCACCGCCGGTGATGAATACGCTGCGTCCGCGCAGCGAGGGGTAGGTGGCCCCGCCGGTGAGGGCGCCGGAGGGATCGCGACGGTCGACGGCCATGTCCTGTCCTGTGGCTCGGGTTTCGGGAAACGCAGGGCGCGGAAGTATAGATATTCCTGCGTCCACTGTGCGAAGGTGAGCGGCAATCAAGCGGGGCGTGCGATGGATTTCAAGGCGAAGAAGCGGCTGCGCAGCCAGGACTGGTTCGGCAAGCAGGACAAGGACGGTTTCATCCACCGCAGCTGGCTGAAGAACCAGGGCTACCCGGACGATCTGTTCGACGGCCGGCCGGTCATCGGCATCTGCAATACCTGGAGCGAGCTCACGCCGTGCAACGGCCACTTCCGCGAGATCGCGGAGTTCGTGAAGCGCGGCGTGTACGAAGCCGGCGGGTTTCCGCTGGAATTTCCCGTGATGTCGCTCGGCGAAACGCAGCTCAAGCCCACCGCCATGCTGTTCCGCAATCTCGCCAGCATGGATGTCGAGGAATCCATCCGCGGCAATCCCATCGACGGCGTCGTGCTGCTCATGGGCTGCGACAAGACCACGCCCTCGCTGATCATGGGCGCCGCGAGCTGCGACCTGCCGACCATCGGCATCTCGGGCGGCCCGATGTTGTCGGGGCATTTTCGCGGCAAGACCATCGGCTCCGGCACCGGCGTGTGGCAGATGTCCGAGGACGTGCGCGCCGGCAAGATGACGCAGGAGGAATTCACGGCGGCCGAATCGTGCATGCATCGCTCGAAGGGCCACTGCATGACCATGGGGACCGCGTCCACCATGGCGAGCATGGTGGAGGCGCTCGGCGTCTCACTACCCGGCAACGCCGCGATACCCGCGGTGGACTCGCGCCGCTACCGTCTCGCGCAGCTCTCCGGCCGGCGCATCGTCGAGATGGTGCGCGAGGACCTGGTGCTCTCGAAGATACTGACGCGCGCGGCGTTCGAGAACGCCATCAAGGCCAACGCCGCCATCGGCGGCTCGACCAACGCCGTGGTGCACCTGCTCGCGATCGCCGGCCGGCTCGGCGTGCAGCTCGAGCTCACGGACTGGGACCGGCTCGGTTCGCAGCTGCCGTGCCTCGTGAACCTGCAGCCCTCGGGTCAGTACCTGATGGAAGATTTCTACTACGCGGGCGGACTGCCCGCCGTGCTGCGCGAGATCCGGCACGTGCTGAACGCGGACGCACTGACCGCCAACGGCAGGACCATGGGCGAGAACATCGCCGACGCCCCGTGCTGGAATCGCGACGTCATCAGGGAGTTCGCGAATCCCTTCAAGGACAAGGCAGGCATCGCCGTCCTGCGCGGCAACCTCGCGCCCGACGGCGCGGTGATCAAGCCGTCGGCCGCCACACCCAAACTACTCAAGCATCGCGGCAGGGCCGTGGTGTTCGAGACCATCGAGGAGTTCAAGGCGCGCATCGACGACCCGGACCTCGACATCGACGAGAACAGCATCATGGTGCTCAAGGGTTGCGGGCCGAGGGGCTATCCCGGCATGGCCGAGGTCGGCAACATGGCGCTGCCACCCAAGATACTGAAGAAGGGCATCACCGACATGGTGCGCATCTCCGACGCGCGCATGAGCGGCACCGCTTACGGTACCGTGGTGCTGCACGTCGCCCCCGAGTCCGCGGCTGGCGGTCCGCTGGCACTGGTCAGGACCGGCGACATCATCGAGCTCGACGTGCCCGCCCGCCGGCTGCACCTGGACGTCAGCGACGCCGAGCTCGCCGCGCGCCGCGCTGCGTGGAAGCCGCCCGCACCCCCGAAGCGCGGCTACTACAAGTTGTACGTCGAGCACGTGCAGCAGGCCGACAAGGGCGCCGACCTCGACTTCCTGGTCGGCGGCAGCGGCACGACCGTCACCCGCGACTCGCATTGAAGCGGTGCCGGGGAAGGAATCCCGTGGGAGCGGTGCCGGGGAAGGAATCCCGGGAAAACTCGCCGGGGCGATCGAACTTTGAGTCGACTTAAGTTGTTGGGCGCGGGCTTCCTGGCGGATACTGCAAGCCGCCCGGAGGTCGATTCTGATTCGACGCAATCGCAGGCTCATCGTCCATCTGCTGTCGCTGGCGTTCCTGTTCGCCCAGCTCGGCATGGCCGTGCATGCGAGCACGCATTTGCGCGACACGCATGGCGCCCCGAGCCAGGCCTGCGGCCAGTGTCTGTCGTTCGCGCCGCTGCAGAACATGGCGGGCGGCGGCGCCACGGTCATCGTCCCGGCCACGCTTTCCCACGATCACGTCCTCGCCACGCGCGCGACTTCGGTCGCGATGCATGGCACCCGCGCCTCGTTCCAGGCGCGCGCGCCGCCCGCTTCTTCCTGAAAACCCATTGACCTGCACGCGGCGCCCGGGCGCGCGCGTGTCTGCTGGTTTTCCGAAGGAGCTTCTCCATGAGGATTCTCGAGCCCGTGGTGGCGCTGATCGCGTTCATCACATTGCCTGCCGTGGCCGTGGCCGCGGCCGCCGACGACGTCGCGGCATTGCGCGCCGAACTTCAGGCGTTGAAAAGCGACTACCACTCGCGCATCGATGCACTCGAAGCGCGCATCCAACAACTCGAAGCAGCCAATGCTGCCGCCGCGGATGCGGCGCTGTCCGCCGCCGCCGCACCGTCACCGGCTCCCGAGCCACCCGCGGCCTCACCCGGCGGCAATGCCTCCGCATTCAATCCGGCGATCTCGCTGATCCTCGGCGGCAGTTTCACCGGAACCTCGCGCGATCCGGCGGATTGGCGCATCGCCGGGTTCGTACCGTCGGGAGGTGACATCGGCCCCGGCGAGCGCAGCTTCAATCTCGGTGAATCGGAGCTCACGCTGAGCGCCAGCATCGATCCGTACTTCTCCGGCCAGATGACAGCAGCCATCACCGGAGAAAACGAGATCGAAGTGGAAGAGGCGTTCTTCCGCACCACCGCGCTGCGCAACGGCCTGTCGATCAAGGGCGGCCGGTTCTTCTCCGGCTTCGGCTATCTCAACGAGGTGCACGCGCACGCCTGGGATTTCATCGACCAGCCGCTGGTGTACCAGGCCATGTTCGGCGGCCAATACAAGCAGAACGGCATCCAGGTGAAATGGCTGGCGCCGACCGACCTGTTCCTCGAGTTCGGCGCCGAGGCCGGCAACGGCGACGGCTTCCCCGCGACGCGCCTCGAAAGGAACGGCTTCAACGGCGTGACCCTGTTCACGCACCTCGGCGGCGATCTCGGCGATGAGGCGAGCTGGCGCGCGGGCGGTTCGTGGCTGGCACAGCGCGCCGAGGACCGCGAGGGCGGCATCGAAGACACATCCGGCACGCCGCTGTTCGACAGTTTCACCGGCGACGCCGACACCTGGGTCATCGACGGCGTACTCAAGTGGTCGCCGAATCCACGCCGCCAATTGAAGGTGCAGGGCGAGTACATGCGCCGGCGCGAGAGCGGCCGCATCTTCGCGGACGGAACGCTGCTCGCCGATGATTACCGCAGCACCCAATCCGGCTGGTACCTGCAGAGCGTCTATCAATTCGCGACGCGCTGGCGCGTCGGCGCCCGCTACGACGCGCTCGACGCCGGCACGCCGAACTACTCGTTCGCACCGCCCGACCTGCTCGAGCCCAGCCCGAGCCGAATCTCCGTGATGCTCGACTGGAACCCCAGCGAGTTCTCGCGGCTGCGCGCGCAGTACGACTGGGACGATGCGCGCGACGACGGCGAACGGGATCGCGTCTGGCGCCTGCAATACATCTACGGCATCGGCGCGCACGGCGCGCACAAGTACTAGGAACACATCATGAAATTCATTCGACTCACTGCCTTCTTGTTGGTCGTCGTCGGCTCCGTGCCGGCGCATGCCGCGCTCAAGGTGCTGGCGACGACGCCAGATTGGGGCGCGCTCACGCAGGAACTCGGCGGCGACAAGGTGAACGTCTACGTCGCGACCACTGCACTGCAGGACGTGCACCGCGTCGAGGCCAAGCCGAGCCTGGTGGCGCGGGCGCGCAGTGCCGACCTCGTGGTGGCCACCGGCGCCGAGCTCGAGATCGGCTGGCTCCCCGTGTTGATCCAGGAGTCGGGCAATGCGCGCATCCAGCCCGGTGCGCCCGGATATTTCGAAGCGGCCAGCGCGCTGCACCTGCTGGAAGTGCCCGCGAAAGTCGATCGCGCCATGGGTGACATCCACCCCCAGGGCAACCCGCACGTGCAGCTGGATCCGCACAACATCCAGGCGGTCGCGCATGCCTTGACGGCACGGTTGGCGCAGCTCGATCCGGGGCAGGCCGCGTTCTACGCGGCGCGCGCCAGGGACTTCGACGCGCGCTGGGATGCGGCGATGAACACCTGGGAGGCGAAGGCCGCGCCGCTCAAGGGCACGCAGGTGGTGATCATGCACAGTGATCAGGTCTACCTGTGCCACTGGCTGGGACTGATCCAGGTCGCCTCCATCGAGCCCAAACCCGGCGTGCCGCCGACTGCCGCCTATCTCGGTGCGCTGGTCGGCAAGCTGACCAGCGCGCCACCGAAGCTGATCCTGCTCAACGCCTACAACGATCCGAAGGCCGCCAACTGGCTCGCCGACCGCATCCACGTGCCGGCCGTGACGCTGCCGTTCTCGGTGGGCGGAACGCCCGAGGCCAAGGATCTGTTCGGTCTCTTCGACGACACCGTGAACAAACTACTGGCAGCCCTGAAATGAACGACATCACCACTGACTTCAGCATCCTGCTGCCGGCGTTGATCGCCGGCTGCCTGGTCGCCATCTCGCACGTGCCGCTGGGCCAGCAGGTGCTGTCGCGCGGCATCGTGTTCATCGACCTCGCCATCGCGCAGGTCGCGGCGCTCGGCGTGATCGTGGCGAATCGCTTCGAGCTGCCAATCGCAGGGTGGGGCGCGCAGGCCGCGGCTGCGGCGGCCGCGCTCGCCGGCGCGCTGCTGCTCACCTGGACCGAGCGCAAGCGTCCGGAGGTGCAGGAGGCGCTGATCGGCATCCTTTTCGTGCTCGCCTCCACCGCGCAGATCCTGCTGCTGGCGAACGATCCGCATGGCGGCGAGAACCTCAAGGACCTGCTGGCGGGGCAGATACTCTGGGTCTCGAATTCGCAACTCATCCGCACGGCGGTGCTCACCGTGATCTTCGCCGTCGCCTGGTTCACGTGGCGCGAGAAGATGGGCCGCGTCGGCTTCTACGTACTGTTTGCGCTCGTGGTGACCGCCTCCGTGCAGCTCGTCGGCGTGTATCTGGTGTTCACGACGCTGATCGTCCCGGCCGTGGCGACGTATCGCCATGCGCCGAACCGGCAGCTGCTCTATGGATACGCGCTCGCGATCGGCAGTTATGTCGTGGGGTTGGGCGTGTCGCTGCTCACGGATCTGCCCTCGAGCCCGATGATCGTGTGGGCGATGGGGGTGCTGGGCCTGCTGGTGCACCTGACCGGCCGCACCGTGGCAGTAGTGCCGGGGAAGGAGTCCCGGGAAGTTTCGGCGGAACGCTCGATCTTCATGCGACAGCGGCTA
>DASTRL010000304.1:0-13772 GCA_035761265.1 Steroidobacteraceae bacterium | reverse complement strand
TACGAAGTTGTATCTTTATAGATACACGGTTGCGCACGGATTTGGCTATCCGGATTCTGCATCACGAGGACACGTCGGAACGCTTCGATCGCGCGCTCCAGCAGCAGACCCGGCACCTCGATGAGGTTTCGCGCTGGTACGAAGCCCTGCTGCTCGCGGACGCCAAACTGCTGAGCCGAGAGGCGAGGCGCGTGGGACACATGACGCGTCCCCCGCTGATTGAAGCGCCCCAAGGAGGCTGATACAGGACACGCGACACCGACCATCGCGGAGAGCCGATCGATGAAAACCTGGCGCGCGCGGCTCCCTCTGACCGCGATCGCGGGACTGTGCGCGTGCGCGGCGCATGCCGAGGCCGGCCGCTTCTATGGCATGTTGCGCGAGCGGGATCTCACGCCGTTTGGCTTCCTGAGGCTGGACATGCGTCCGGCGCATGCGGCGAGCGTCGAGCCGCACACATTCGCGATCGAGGCGGAGCTTGGCTACCAGAACACCTGGGCGTTGAGCCCCGAGGTCGAGCGATACCTCACCACCCTCGAAAAGGCCGGGCGCCGCGAGCTCGGGCCCGCCGAGGTGCAGGCGATCCGCGATCTGCCTGGCGAAAACTACCTGGTAGACGTCGAGTCCGCGACGCTGGACCTGGCCGTGCACTACAGGATATCGGGCGAATGGTCGGCATATGCGATCGCCACGGCCGTGTCCTATCACGGCGGGTTCATGGACGATGGAATCGAGAAGTTTCACGACACCTTCGGCTTCAGCACCTTCGGCCGGCCCGCGCTCGCTCGCAACCGGACCAACGTGTTGCTGGACCTGAAGCGCGGGCAGGTGACGCTGCTCGATGAGCCCACCACCAGCGGCTTCATGGATCCGGTGTTCGGGCTGCGCTATTCGGACATCCACCTGCTGCATCACTGGCAGATGTCGCTGGAAACGGCCGTCAAGGTTCCGCTGCAGGGCGAGCGCATGCTCCTGTCCACCGGCCGGACCGATTACGGCGTGCAGGCTTCGCTGCGGCATTTCGGCCGCAGCAATGCAGTGCACGTGGACTTCTCCGCCGTGTACTACGCCGGCCAACGCATCCCCGCGCCCCAGGAATCTCAGGTCGTGCCCACCGTCGTCCTGGGATGGGAGCACATCCTCACCGACCGCACGAACGTGAATCTGCAGGCCTATGCCAGCCGGAGCGTGTACTCGCGCGCCGATACCGAACTCGCCGAATTGCTGAGGGACAAGTACCAGTTGAGCCTGGGAATGCGGCACCGTTTCGAGTGCTGCGTGGTCTCGTTCGCGGTGACCGAGAACCTGCAGAATCTGAACAACACCCCGGACATCGGCTTCCAGCTCGGCTTCGCCTGGTTGCCGAACCTGAAGCCGCAACAGCGATGAGCTGGCCGTGGTCTGGCAGGGTCAATACTGCGTCGGCCTGCCGACCCTCGTGCGATCCGCCGGCTCGGCGTCGCCACAATCCCTGCCTGACACCACCGCGGGGGAACCACGTTTCCAGATGGTGCTGTCGCCCGCGGCCAGCATCGCGGTCGCGTTGAACTCCGCGATCCAGCCCAGGCACTTGTCGGCGGGCATGGCGCCGGCGTAGCGGAAGCCCTGCGCGTAGTCGTAGCCGGCAGCGGCGAGGAACTGCGCATCCCACTCGCTCTCCACGCCCTCGGCCACCAGCTCGAGTCGCATGGCGTGCGCCATCTGCGCCGTCGATTCGACGATGATGCGGTCGTCGAGATTGTTGCGCATGCCCGAGACGAAGGACTTGTCGAGCTTCAACGCGTGCACCGGCAGATCGCGCAGGTAGCCCAGCGAGGAGTACCCGGTGCCGAAATCATCGATGGAGATGAGCACGCCCAGCTTGTCGATCTCCTGGATGACGCGCAAGGCGCGCGCCGGGTCGAGCATCATCGCGCTCTCGGTGATCTCCAGCTCGAGGGACGTCGCCGCGACGCCGGAGTTCTCCAGCAGCCGGCGCAGACGCGCCGGGAAGCCCGTGTCCTGCAACAGGCGCGCCGAGAGATTCACCGCGATGCGCACGTGCACGCCGCGCTCGCGCCAGGCGCGCACCTGCCCCAGCGCGCCGCCCAGCGTCCATTCGGTGAGCGGGCGGATCAAGTCGGTGGACTCCGCGATCGCGATGAATTCGGCCGGCGAGATCGCGCCCTGCGTGGGGTGGAACCAGCGCACCAGCGCCTCGACGCTGTCCACCATGCCGGTGCGCAGGTTCACCTGCGGCTGGAAATGCAGTTGGAGCTGGCTGCCGGCGATGGCCGAACGCAACTCGCCGCCGATGGCGAGCTTGCGCACGCTGTTCTCGTCGAGCGCGGCGTCGTAGTACTCGTAGATCGTGCCGCGCCGCTTGGCCACGTACATGGCCACGTCCGCATGGCGCAGCAGGGTGCCGGCCTCGCTGGCATCCTGCGGGAAGCGCGCGATGCCGATGCTCACGCCCACTTCGATCGAGATGCCGGCGACGTCGATGGGCGCGCGCAGGCAGTCCGCGAGCGCCTGCGAGGTGTGCGCGATGGAATCGGCGGTGTGCGGCTGGTCGAGCACCACGGTGAACTCGTCGCCGCCGATGCGCGCAATGAAGCCGCGCTCGCCCAGCGTCTGCTGGAAGCGTTGCGCGACTTCGCACAGCACGCGGTCGCCGACGTTGTGGCCCAGCGTGTCGTTGACCTCCTTGAAACGGCACAGGTCGAGCATGAGCAGCGCGATGGAGGGCTGCGAGCGGTCCGGCGCCAGCCCGCGCTCCAGGTGCGCGAGCAGCGCGGAGCGGTTGGGCAGCGACGTCAGCGAATCGTGCGTGGCCTGGTGCTGCAGGCGACTGGTCTGCGCGCGGCGCTCGCGGATGTCGCGCACGATGGCGGTGAACAGCCGCTCCTCGAGTCCCAGCGTCGGCAGCGAGGACACCAGCCGCACGCGGCTCACGGAAATCTCCACCGGGAATACCGCGCCGCCGCGCGTGCGCGCATCGCACTCGCGGATCGTGCCGTGCAGAGCCGACAGGCGCGCGCCCGCGTTCTCGCCGGACAGCAGCGTGATGAACCCCGAGATGGGCTCGTCGACGAGCTCATAGGCAGGACAGTCGAACAGGCGCGAGGCGGCCGGATTGGCGGTGCGGATGATGCCGCGCTCGTCGATGCAGACGATGCAGTCCGTCGACGACTGCACCACGCTCTTCAACAGCGCGTCGCGCCGTCGCATGCCGAGGGCGAACGAGAGCGCGCGCCAGGTCTGGATCTCGAGCGAGCGAACCACCACGGCCACGAACAGCAGCGTGATCACCAGCATGGGCGCCGCGCAGCCGACACTGAGCCGGTGAGTGGCGAAGGCACACAGCGACAGCGCCGCGCTCGCCGCCAGCAGCAGCGTCAATACCGCCAGATTGCGGCGCCAGCTCGCGTCGAACAGCAACGCCGCGAGGCTGGCCCAGAGCGCGAGCAGCAGCAAGGTACCCCACGGCGGCACCTGCTTCGGCACGCCCTGCTTCACGGTCTCGGTGGCCAGCGCCTGCACCACGACGCCAGGCAACGCGCCATAGACGGGAACCGCGATCTGGTCGCCGAGCTCCAGCGCCCTCGCGCCGACGAACACCGCCTTGCCGTTGAACAGCTCGCGCGACACGCGCCCCTCGAGCACGTCGACGTAGGACACGTAGGTGAACGAGCTCGGTGAAATCGAGAAGTCGATCGGCACCGATTGCTCTTCGGGCAGCAGCCGCGCAGGATCGATGACGCTCGCCGTGCGTGTGCCGTCGAGAGTCCAGAAATTGCGCCACTCGCGCGCCAATCCGTCCGGGCCCAGCTCGACATTGACGCCCGCCACGTCGACGCTGCGCGCGAAGCGCGGCAACGGGCGGCTCACGATCAGATGCCGGTCCGCGCTGTCGGCGTACTGGAAGAACGTCGGCAGCACCACGGAGAAATCACGGCGGCGCGCGAGGGCGGCATCGAACACCGCGTCGTCGAGCGCGCCCGACGCCGAGCTGAAATCGATGTCGAGGAACACGCGCTGCGGATTGCCGACGCTCAACTGCTCCATGAGCTTCGCGTGGTGGTGCCGGGGCCACGGCCAGCGTGACAGCGCCTGCAAGCTGGCCGCGTCGATGCCGACGATCACGATATCGGAGGAGATTTCGTGGCGCAGCAGCCGTGCACGCAGGTCCGTCGCGGCATTCTCCAGCGCGCGCAGCGCGCCCGTCGCCTGCAGCGCCGCCACGAACAGGAACGTCGCGGCGGCGATCAGCCACCAGGATCCGCGACGGCCGATGCGGGTCATTTTTTCCCTGGCCGTTTCAGCTGCCCGTTGATGAGGCCGCCGACGTCGTCGACCAGGTCGTTCACCACGTTGCCCGGCCCGGAGTTGTCACTGCCCGGCCCGGAGTTGTCACTGCCCGGGCCGGAGTTAGAATTGCCTGGCGCGCTCGCGCTGTTGCCCGTGTCCTGGCCCTGATTGTCCTGGCTGTCGAGGCCGAGATCGAGGCCGGTATCGACGCCGGCATCGAGGTTGACGCCCGCGACGTTCGCGCCCAGGTCGACATTGGCGGCGACCTCGGCCGCAGGACCCGCATTCACCGCGGCGCCTACGCCCGCATCCACCGCCGCATTGCCCGGCGCGGCATTCTCCGGCGCGGCATTGGCGCCAAGTTCGACGCTGGCCGCCGAGCCAGCGTCGCCACCGAGATCCACGGCGACTCCGGCACCGGCGCCGGTAGATAGCGGACCGGCGTTCGCACCCGCATTGACGTCGACCGCGGCGGCCGCGCGCGCGCCGCCCACATCGATCGCGGCGCCGACATCGGCGGCGCCGACATCCGCGCTTGCAGCGCCGGCGGCGCCCGCTTCGACCGCGACGTCGACACCGACGGAAGGAGCGTCGACGTGGCCCACGCCTGCATCGACGGGCGCCGCCGCGCCGGTTTCACCCGGCACGCGGGCCTCGATACCTGCAGCACCCGGCGCTCCCGCAGCAGCGGCAGAGATCCCGTCGGCAAGCCCGTGCGCCGCGGGCGCATCGCGCGCGTCGGTCGCCGGCCGTGCGTCGTTGCCGTGATCCGCGAGCGCCGCAGCGCCGGATCGATCTCCAGCAGGTGCCAGGCGCGAAGCCGCCGGCGGTGCGCCATCGGCGCCAGCGTGGCCGGCGGAGCCGCCGGGCGCGCGCGGCGGCGGTGGCCTGCTGCCATCCATCTTCAGGACGCCGATGTGTTCGTCGCCGCGGCGGCGCGTGGCGATCTCGCCGGCGCCGATGTCCACGACCGAGCTGTCGTCGGCGGCGCGGATCTCGAGCAGGCCTTCGAACAGCGAGATGGTGGCGCCTTCTTCCCGGACCGCGACGTTGAACTGCGTGCCCTTCACGACCCCTACGAGGTAGGGAGTTTCCACGCGCAGCTTGCGCCCCGCGCGCTTGCCGATGCTGTAGAACGCGTTGCCCTGCGGCTGCACGATGCGGTCGATGGGCCCGCCGCGAGAGGCGAGCGCCGGGAATTCCAGCAGCGTGTCGGGGCCGACGCTCACCGAGGTCGCTCCCTGTCGCAGCTCGATGGCGCCGTCGGGTCCGGTGCGCACGGTCGCGGGCGTCTCGAGCACCGTGCCGGCCTTCACCGCGCGCTCCGCCCCCTTCATGGTGACGTGCACCTCGCCCTTGAGGCTCACGATGACGATGTCGCCGGTGTCGAGCGCATGCGCGGCGCGCGCGCACAGCAGCAGCGCACAGGCCAGCAATGGCGCGCACCAATCCCTAACTACATGAGTCGTGGACGACTCATTATGGTCACTACGGGTCATGCCCGATCCCCTTGTTCGTATCGCGCGATCCTACTAAGAGCATCCCCGTCACAATGTGAGTCGCATCTCATCACTCCGCGCGCCATCGGCGGAGAATCCGCGGCCCTGGCATCGACGCACCGGAACAGGCGCGCCCAAATGACAATAAGCAGCAGGGGAGCCCGAGGAATGCACGCGCGCGGCCTGCTCGCCGCAGCGCTTGTCATAAGCGGCGCGGTCATATTCGGGCCCGCCGCGCACGCCGCGGCGGCGACTCTAACTACTCCGCCACGCGTGCCGATCCTCACCACCGTGGTGGTCGACGGCAGCAGTGCCTACGATGCCGCGCGGCTGTTCGCCGCGTATCGCGACCAGCTCGGCCGGCCGATCACGCGCGACAGTGCGCGCGCCATCACCGACGGACTGCAGTCGCTGTACGAGCGCGACGGCTACCTGCGGCCGGAGATCAGCCTCGATGACTCCATGACCGGGCGTGGCGTTCTGCGTGCGCGCCTGTTCGAGGCCGAGGTCACCGAAGTCGTGTTCGAGGGCGACGCCGGCCGCTACCAGGCGGCGCTTGGGCGCATCGCCGCGCGGCTCGAATCCGCCAAGCCGCTGCGCAGGGACGACGTGCCGGCGGCGCTGCGCGCCATGCGCCAGAACGCCGGGCTCGCGATCACCGCGAGCACGCGCCGCACCGACGTCCGCAATGCATTCCAGCTCGTGGTGCGCACGCAGTTTTCGGCCACGGATGGCATGGTGCGCATGAACAATCGCGGCACCGACCAGGTGGGTCCCGCCTTCGTGCTCGGCCAGCTGTTCGCCAACGGGCTGCTCGGCCGCCAGGACAAGATCGGGCTGATCTTCGCCTCGGCCACCGATCCGCAGGAGTACTTCGGGGCCGGCCTGTACGGCGACCTGGGTGTCGGCGGCGCCGGGACGCACATCAGCAGCCTGCTGTTTCGCTCGCGATCCTCGCCAAACGAGGCGCCCGTGAATCTCGAGGACGAATACCTGCGCGACAAGGTCACGCTGCGTGTATCGCAGCCCCTGCTCCAGGACGGCGGCGCATCGCTGCACCTCGGTCTCGCGTTCGACGCGGACGATCTGACCATCGACCGCGCCGGTGTCGCCATCCGCGAAGACCGCCTGCGAATCGTGGAGACCTCGTTGCGCGGCTGGCTCGGCGGCGGCGCGACGCAGTACTCGGGCGCATTGCAGCTGCGCAAGGGGCTCGATGCATTCGGCGCCGGATTGCAGGCGCTGGACCTGCTCGTCGATCCGCGCCGCGCGGACTTCCTGCTGGCGCAGATGAATGGCACGGCATATCGGCGCTTCGCGACGCATTGGTCGGCGCGTCTCGATGTCTTCGCGCAGTTCACCAACGACGTACTGCCCGACAGCGAGCGCTTCAAGATCGGCGGCGACCGGCTGGGGCGCGGCTTCGAGGTGGCGCAGATCGCAGGCGACCGCGGTGCCGGGGCCAAGGTCGAGCTGCGCCGCGACCTGATGAGCACCGACGGGCCGCTGGGTCGGCTGTCGGCCTACGGTTTCTACGACTTTGGCGCAGCCTGGAAGCAGGACCAGCCCGGCCGCGACTCGGCGGTCACCGCGGGCACCGGGTTTTCCCTGCAGGGCTCATCGCTTACCGGTTACCTCGAGATCGCCGCACCACTGACGGGCACGGACATCGAAGGCAAACGACGTGCATCGGTGTTCGCGGAGCTGAGCTGGCGCTTCTAACAAACTTCATGGATGCCGCCTCGCACGGGAGGTATAAGGCATGTCATGCCTGTCTGCAACGAAGAATGGCTCGATGGCGCAGGCGGCCTGCGGATCTTCAATCGCTCCTGGCGACCCGAGGGCAACATTCGTGGCGTCGTCGTGCTGTCGCACGGTTTCAATTCGCACAGCGGCTACTACATCTGGACCGCGCAGCAGTTGGCAGGCAGCGGCCTCGCGGTCTACGCGCTCGACTACCGGGGTCGTGGCAAATCCGACGGCGAGCGCTACTACGTCGAGACCTTTGCCGACTACCAGGGCGACCTGGACCTGACGGTGAAACTCGCGCGCTCGCGGGAACCAGGGCTGCCGATTTTCATCCTCGGGCACAGCGCGGGCGGCGTCGTGGCCTGCAACTACGTGCTCGACAACCAGCGGCAGATCGCCGGGCTCATCTGCGAGAGCTTTGCCTACCGCGTGCCGGCGCCGGATTTCGCGCTCGCCGTGCTCAGGGGCCTGGCGCATCTCGCGCCGCATGCGCACGTGCTGAAGCTGCCCAAGAAGGACTTCTCTCGGGATCCGAAGGTCGTGCAGGCACTGATCGACGATCCGTTGCTGGCCAACGAGGTGCAGCCCACCAGGACGGTGGCCGAGATGGTGCGCGCCGATGAACGCCTCAAGCGCGATTTTCCACAGTTCACGCTGCCTCTGCTGATCATCCATGGCACCAGGGATGCGGTGACGCGTCCGGAAGGCAGCCAGGAGTTTTACGCGCGCGCCGGTTCTCCCGACAAGACGCTGAAGCTCTACGAAGGGTATTTCCATGATCCGCTGAACGACATCGGCAAGGAAGCCGTCATGGCCGACATTCGCGGCTGGATCGAGAAGCGGTTGTGAAAAGGGGGACAGTCCCGGTTTTCTAGGAAACCGGGACTGTCCCCCTTTTCAGCGCGCGTTTGACGAACAGCGCGATCACGATCACGCCCAGGCAGGCGAGGCTGGCCTGCATCTCCGGCTGCTTGTTCGGCATGAAGCCCATCGCGACCATCACGGCCAGCATGGCGAGCGCCGCGCCGCCCGCGATCCAGCGAGCGCCGCCCGCGGTGCGCAGCTCCGGCCGTGAGTACGGAAAGCGGTAGTGCGCCAGCGCGACGAACGTGTAGGTGAACATCATCAGCGCGCCGGAGGAGTTCATCAGGAAGTTGAACAGCTTCTCGGGCGCGATCCAGTTGAGCAGCATCACGATGAAGCCGAAGGCGCTGCCCAGCAGGATGGCGCGCGCCGGCACCTGGCGCCGGTTCACCGCGGTGAGCCAGCGCGGCGCGTCACCCCTGTCGGCCATGGCGAACAGCACGCGCGCCGTGACGTACACGCCGGAGTTGAGGCAGGAGAGCACCGCGGTCAGCACGATCACGTTCATGATCGTGGCCGCGGCCGGCACTCCCATGCGCGCCAGCGCCAGCGCGAAGGTGGAATCACCGGCCTTGAACTCGTTCCACGGCACGATGCAGAGGATCAGCGCGATCGAGAGCACGTAGAACAGCAGGATGCGCAGCACCACGTTGGCCGCGAGCCGCGACATCGTGCGGTTCGATTCGGCCGACTCCGCGGCCGCGACCGTGACGATCTCCGCACCCACCATCGAGAAGATCACCGTGGTGGTGCCGCTCAGGATCGCGAGCCAGCCGAACGGCGCGAATCCCTGGTGAGCCGTGAGATTCGCAAGTCCCGGACTCGAGGGATTCTGCACGCCCATCAGCCAGCCGGCGGCGATGACGATGAACACGACGATGGCCGCGACCTTGATCGACGCGAACCAGAATTCGAACTCGCCGTACGAACGCGCCGAGGAAAGATTGACCGCGGTCAGCACCAGCATGAGCCCGAGCCCGATCTGCCAGACCTCGAACCTCGGCAGCCAGGCCTGCGCGGTCTGCGCACCCACCAGCGCCTCGAACGCCACCACCACCACCCAGAACCACCAGTACAGCCAGCCGGTGACGAATCCCGCGCCGTTGCCGAGTGCCGCTCGCACGTACTCGGTGAACGAACCGAGTCCCGGCTGATCCATGGCCATGCGCGCCAGCAGCCAGATCACCGAGAACACGACGATGCCGGCCGAGATGTAGCTCAGCACCACCGCCGGGCCGATGGTGGCGATGGCCCCGCTGCTGCCGACGAACACACCGCCGCCGATGATGCCGCCGATGGAGATCATCACGAGGTGGCGCGCGAGCAGGGACTTCGACAGTCGTGAACCGGCGGATCCGGGAATGGGAATGTCGGTTGCGTTCAATGTGACCCCCTGCGGTTGCGCGCGAGCTTAGCAAAGCAGCCATCCCTTTTTCGCCACAATCCGGCGGCGGTTTGCCACCGTTGCGCCCGAGGCGCGCCGCGGCCGCGCGCTTCAATCCCGGATACAGCTAACAAACCGGGAGACGTCGATGAGAATGCTGCGCGCGCTGTTCCGATGGATGGTGTTGACGACGCTGGGCTGCCTGCCTGCGATGGCGCTGGCGCTGGCGCAGGGTGCCGAGGGCGAGGACGGCGCCGACCGCACGCTGTCGCCCTACTTCTTCGTGCACGGCGACAGCGGCACGGAGCAACTGCCGCTCAAGTCGACCGACGTGCAGGTGTCGATCGCCGGCGTGATCGCCGACGTCACGGTGACGCAGCGCTACCGCAACGACGGCAAGACTCCCATCGAAGCCGAGTACGTGTTCCCCGGCTCGACGCGCGCCGCCGTGCATGGGTTGACCATGGTCATCGGCGAGCGGCGCGTCGTGGCGCAGATCCGCGAGAAGCAGCAGGCGCGCGCCGAGTACGCCGCCGCCAAGGCCGCGGGCAAGAGCGCCGCGCTGCTCGAGCAGCACCGCCCGAACGTCTTCAAGATGAAGGTCGCCAACATTCTCCCCGGCGACGTGGTGGACGTGGAGCTGCGCTACACCGAACTCATCGTGCCCACGAACTCGATCTACGAGTTCGTGTACCCGACCGTCGTCGGCCCGCGCTACGTGAGCAAGGGAGAGCTCGGCCTGCCCGTGCCGCAGGCCGACCGCTGGCAATCGAACCCCTACCTGCACCAGGGCGAAGAGCCCACCAGCGAATTCACGCTGCACGCGGCGATCAATTCGGGAATCCCGATCAAGGACACCGGCTCCTCGTCGCATCGCGTGCACGTCGCCTACCGTGACGCGCATCGCGCCGACGTGGAGTTGCTCAAGGAGGCCGGCAACGGCGGCAATCGCGATTTCATCCTGCGCTACCAGCTCGCCGGCGGCGCCGTCGAATCCGGGCTGATGCTGTACGAGGATGGCGCGGACAAATACTTCCTGGCGATGATCGAGCCGCCGAAGCGCGTGGTGCCCGCGCAGGTCACCGCGCGCGACTACGTATTCATCGTCGACGTGTCGGGCTCGATGAACGGTTTCCCGCTCGAGGTCACCAAGGTGCTGATGCGCAACCTGCTCGGCAACCTGCGCCCGACGGACACGTTCAACCTGCTGCTGTTCGCCGGCGATTCGGCGGTGCTCGCGCCCGCGCCGCTGCCGGCCACACCCGAGAACGTGAAGCTCGCGATCGCGCTCATGAACCACCAGCAAGGCGGCGGCGGCACCGAGCTGCTGCCGGCGCTGCAACGCGCGCTGGCGCTGCCGGGCGGCGAGGACCGCGCGCGCAGCATCGTCATCGTCACCGACGGATATGTCTCGGTCGAGACGCAGGCCTTCGACCTGATCCGCAACAACCTCGGCAACGCGAACGTGTTCGCGTTCGGCATCGGCACGGCCGTGAATCGCTACATCATCGAAGGCATGGCGCACGTCGGCCAGGGCGAGCCCTTCATCGTCACCAATGACGGCGAAGCCGATGAACGTGCCGAGGAACTGCGCCGCTACATCGAATCCCCGGTGCTGACCAAGGCGAAGCTCACCAGCAAGGACTTCGAAATCTACGACGTGGAGCCGCCAGGCATCCCCGACGTGCTCGCCGAACGTCCGGTGATCGTCTTCGGCAAGTACCGCGGCAAGCGCGAGGGACAGCTCGTGCTGCAGGGTATCGCCGGCGACGGCAAGTACCAGAAGGTGTTCGATCTGAAGAGCACCCCCTGGTCCAGGGACAATACGGCGCTGCGATATCTGTGGGCCCGCAGCCGCATCCAGCGGCTCGACGACTATCAGCACCTGCAGGATGCGCCCGAGCGCGTCCAGCAGATCACGCAGCTCGGCCTGCAATATCACCTGCTGACCAACTACACCTCGTTCATCGCGGTCGACCAGGTGGTGCGCAATCCGCGGCCCGCCGACACGCAGAAAGTGACGCAACCGCTGCCGCTGCCACAGGGCGTGAGCGACCTGGCGGTCGGCGGACCGGTGCCCACCTCGCCCGAGCCCGAGCTGATCGCGCTCGTGGGCATTGCCGGTGCGCTCGCCGCCTGGGCGCGCCGCCGCAGGAATCGGTCGCGTGCGGACTGATGTCGTCAAGACCGCCGCGGGGTTGCCGGCCGGCCTTGTCATGGCAGCCCACGCGGCCTGCTTCTGGCCGGTGTGGCGCTGGTACGTCGAGCGCCTCGACGACGGGTCGGACGAGCCCTGGGCGCTGGTCGCGCTGCTCGCGGCGGTGGCCTCGAGCTGGCCGCGCCGGGGATGGCGCTGGAACGCGCGCGACCCCTTGCTGCTCGCGGCCGCCGCGTTCACGCTCTTGTACGCGCTGCTGGCGCCCTTCGCCCCGCCGCTGCCGCGCGCGCTGGCCGCGGTGGCGGCGCTGGGCTGCAGCTGGATCAGCGTCGGCGGCGCGCGCGACAAACTACCTGCGGTGATCTGCCTGTTGCTGTTGTCGGTGCCGGTGATCGCGTCGCTGCAGTTCTACGTGGGCTATCCACTGCGCACCATCACGGCGGCGGGTGCCACGGGCCTGCTGAACGCCTTCGGCGGCGACGTGGTCCGGATGGGCACGAGCATGGTCGAACATGGCCGCACCGTGGTGGTCGACGCACCGTGCAGCGGCGTGCGCATGCTGTGGACCGGCAGCCTGCTGTGCACGGTGCTGGCCGCGATGCGCGCGCGCCTCTGCTGGCGCGCGATGCTCGGGTCGCTGGCGTTCGTGCTGCCCGTCGTGCTCGCCGCCAACAGCCTGCGCGCGGCATTGCTGTTCCTGATCGAAACCGCGGATTCGGCGCCGCCGGCGTGGCTGCACCCGGCGGTGGGCATGTTCACTTTCGCCCTGGTGGGCTTGCTGCTGCTGGCCAGCGAGCATCTGCAGACAAGCGGCAGGCGCACCCGACGTGCGCCGCGCTTCGCGGTGTCACCATGAACGCCGCGCAGTGGCTGTTCGTCACCATGGTGCTCGCCGCCGCCGCGCCCCTGGTCGCCACGCACCGCACGCATGACCTGCCGGACCAGCATCTGGCGCGGCCGTGGCCGCACGAGTTCGAGGGCCGGCCACTGACCCCCGTGCCGCTCAGCCCGCAGGAAACGCGCTTCCTCGGCGACTTCCCGGGCGCGGTGGCGCGTTTCACCGACGGACAGCGCGACATCCTCATGCGGCGCGTGACCGTTGCCACGCGCAAGCTGCACCCGGCCGAAGACTGCTATCGAGGTTGGGGCTTCGAGGTCGAGGCCGCGCGGATCCACACCGATCGCGACGGCAGCCTGTGGCGCTGCTTCGCGGCACGCCGCGATGGCGCGACGCGCGAGATCTGCGAGCAGATTCGCGATGAGGAAGGCCGCAGTTTCACCGACGTCTCCTCCTGGTACTGGAGCGCCACGCTCGAGCGCACCGCGGCTCCGTGGCTGGTGGTGACGGTGGCCGCCGCCAGAAGCGAATAGCCGATCACCCGAAACGGAGTTTCAGCGCGAGGATGGTCGCCGCGAGGCACAGCGTCACGGAGTTGGCCAGGATCATGGGCCACGATTCGAGCGCGATGCCGTACACCAGCCACAGGGCGACACCGGCCGTGAAGATCACGTACATGGCCAGCGAGATGCCGCTCGTATTGCGCGAGCGGATGGTCATGATGGCCTGCGGCACGAAGGAACCCGTGGTCAGCAGCGCCGCCACATAGCCAAACCATTCGCTCATGGGACGCGCGTGTCCACCGCGATCCAGTTGACCTCCCAGCTCTTGCCGCCATCCGCGGAGAAAGCCTGCTCGAAACGCACCGAGTCCGGTTTCACGTCCGAAATCACGAAGCGCACCAGGATGTCACGGTCGTCGAACGTGTCCACGGCATAGAACTCGCCGCGTCCCTCGCTGAACCCACCGAGCGTCGGCGGCGTCATCACA
>DASTRL010000303.1:0-62817 GCA_035761265.1 Steroidobacteraceae bacterium | reverse complement strand
TAGCAAAAGGGGACAGACCTCCCGTAGGCCTGTCCCCTTTTGCTAGGAAACGAGGAATGTCCCCATTTTTCCCCGATCCTTCTAATCCCCACTTCCCTCACCCGGCACCTCTTGGAAACCAGCAACTCACGATGGTGCCACGCGTTCGCGCGCTCTCGATGCGCAGGCTGCCGGCCATCATCTGCGCGCGGTAATGCATGATGCGCAGGCCAAGCCCCTTTGCCTGTTGCTGCGCCGGGTTGAAGCCATGACCGTTGTCTTCGACACGCAGCAGGCCGCGCTCACCATCCTGGCGCAATACGATCTGCACCTGCCCCGCGGCGCCGTGCTGAGCCGCATTGGTGACCGCCTCCTGCGCGATCCGGTAGAGGTGCAGTGCATTCACTGATTCGAGGCCCTGGTCCAGCGTGCCATCGGCGTCGCAGCGCACATTGATGTGAAACATTGCTGACAGCCGGCGCGCGAGCTCCTCGAGCGCCAGCGCCAGGCCACCCCGATCGAAGGTGACGGGCGTCAGGCCGCGCGCCAGCGCGCGCGTCGTGAAGATGGCGTCGTTGACCAGCAGCGCGACTTCTTCGATCGCCGGCGAGAGCGCCGGCGCCTCGCGTTCCGCGCGATTCTCCAGCCCGCGCAGCAGCAACGCGATGCCCGTCAGCTCCTGGCCCAGGCCGTCGTGCAGGTCGTTGCCGATGCGCTGCTGCTCGCGGTTGCTCGCCTCGAGCACCTCACGCTCGAGCTGCCGCCGCGCCGTGGCGTCCTGAAGCATGGTGAGCCAGAAGCGCTCGCCGCGCAGCACCAGCGACGTCACGGTGGCCTCGACGAACAAGGTCGCATCTCCATCCTGCGTGCCGCGCACCGTGAGCTCGCTCACCAGCGGCGCACCGCGCGCGGTGGCCTCTTCGGTGGATTCCGCGATGCGGCGGTCGAGCGGCGGATCGCAGGGCAGGGCGCGCAGGTGCTTTCCGATGAGCGATCCGGCCACGATGCCGAACATCCGGTCGAATGCCGGGTTGGTCATGCGGATGATGCCGCCGCTGTCGGTGAGCACCACGCCCTCGTGCATCACCTCGATGGCGAGCGCCTGGGTGCGCAGCACCTCCTCGCTCACCTTCCGGTCGGTGATGTCGTGCACCACGCCGATGTAGCGGTCGACGTTGCCGTCGAGCCCGAACACCGGCTGGTTGGCGAGATGAATCCAGCGCGTGTCGCCGCGAAAGGTTTTCAACGCGAGTTCCATTTCCGTGCGCTCGCCGCCGCGCAGCCGCTTGCGCCGCTGGATGGCGCCTTCGTGGTCGGCCGGCAAGAACACGTCACGCCAGCCGCGCCGATTCAGCTCCTCGAATCCGGCGCCGAAGAACGACTCGAAGCCCGGGCTGGCCCACACCACCTGCGCCTCGCCCGACTCATCCACCGTGGCCTCGTAGACGAAACCGGAGGTGAGCTCGGCGACGGTGCGGTAGCGGAACTCGCTCTCGCGCAGCGCGTCAGCCGCCTGCTTGCGCTCGGTGACATCCACGACCACGCCGACCAGGCGCGTGAACTTGCCCGTGGATGGATCGGCAATCGGGCGATTCTTGACCTCGACCCAGCGGATCCGGCCATCGGCGCGGCGGATCCTGACCGTGAATTCGATGGTCTCGCCTGCCAGGTAGCGCTGCGTGCGCGCGAGGCTCGCTTCCTCCCAGCCTTCGGTGACGTGAAAGCTCCGCCAGCCGCGGCGCCGGAATTCCTCCTCGCTGCAACCGTAGACGCGCTCCGTGCCCAGCGCCCACTCGAGCTCATAGGCACCGTCCGCGTTCATGACGTACTCGTGCACCGAGCCGGCGGAGAGGTCGGCGACCGTGCGGTAACGCGCATGGTTCAGCAGCAGGATGCGTTCGTTCGCCTTGCGCCAGGAGATGTCGCGCGAATGCGCGATGACGCCGCGCACGGAGGGATTCGCGAGCGCATTGACGGCGACACTCTCCAGCCAGCACCAGCTGCCGTCGCGATGCCGGAAGCGGTACTCGAAACGGTTCAGGTCCCGCGGCGTGGTCTCGGAAGCGAGCACCGCGCGGAACCGCTCGCGCATCGCATCGATGTCGTCCGCATGGAGGAACTCGGTGGCACTGCGGCCTAACAACTCCGCCACCGGGTAACCGAGGTGGCGCGTCACGGCCTCGTTCACGTAGGTGAACGCGCCGCTGGCGTCCTGCACGGTGATGATCTCGAGCGCATACTCGGTCAGCGCGCGCAGCCGGGCATCCGAATGGTCGATGACCGGCGCGTTCTGCGCTGCTCGGGTTCCGGGTGAGGTGATGGCGGCCATGCTCGGGCCGCAATTCTATTCCGTGTTGCGCGGGGGCCTCCGGGTTACTCTGAGTCGCGTGCTTGCCACGGGGTGCCAGGGGTAAGAAAAGGCCGTATCTACAGCCATTTCGTCGCAAATTGCCCCCCCTGTGTTGTTTTGCGCACAAGGCGTGGTAGGCTCCGCCGCATTGCAGGAGTTTGAAGCGTTTCGTATTCGTCGCATTGGCGGGTCATCCCTCGTGGTGAGCCCGACCGCGGGCTATTGCGTGCTCGTTCACGGCGACAACTGACGGCGCTCATCCCTCTTGTAACCCGATGCGCGGTGCGCACCGGGAACACCATTTGCGGGGATAAAAATATGAGACTGAAGTCAGGTCACACACGTGAAAGCCTGGTCAGCACGGCGGTACGCCGCACCTTGCTGGCTGCAGCGATCGCGGCCGGCGGCGCCATGCCGACCGGTGTGGCGCTCGCGCAAGAAGCACCCACCACGAAGGATCAGCCGCTCGAAGAAGTGGTCGTCACCGGCTCGATCCTGCGCCGTACGGATGCCGAAACGCCCTCTCCGGTGACTGTGTTGAGCTCCGAGACGCTCGCCGAGCGCGGCATCAACACCGTGGCCGAGGCGGTTCAACGCCTGTCTGCCAACAACGCCGGCACCATCCAGCAGGGCTGGAACACCGGCTTCAACTTTGCCGCGGGCGCGAATGCGCCGGCGCTGCGCGGCCTCACCGTGCAGGCGACGCTGTCGGTTGCCGACGGCCTGCGCATGGCGCCGTATCCGCTCGCGGACGACGGCCATCGCAATTTCGTCGACCTCAACACGATCCCCAACGCCATCGTGGAGCGCGTCGAAGTGCTGCGTGACGGCGCGTCCTCGACGTATGGCGCCGACGCCATCGCGGGCGTGATCAACGTGATCACGAAGAAAGAGATCCAGGGCTTGCACATCGACGGCTCGACCGGCCTCTCCGAAGAGGGCGGCGGCGACGAGAACAAGCTCTCCGTGACCTGGGGTCATGGCGATCTCGAGAGCGAGGGTTACAACTTCTACGTCAGCGGCGAATACCAGAAGCAGGACGCGCTGTTCGCGCGTGACCGCGGGTATCCGTTCAACACGCAGGACTGGAGCCGCAAGTGCAACTCCGACGGGAGCTGCATGGCCAACCTCAACTGGAACGGGGTCACCACCGAAGACGGTAGCTGGAACGGCTTCTTCTCCGTCCCTGGGGTCACCTATGTCCGCCCGGTGGACGGCTCCAGGGTCGATGGCACCGGCGCTCCCACGGGAGGCGTTGGTGGTGTCCTCAGCCGCTACGAAATGCTGAACCCGGCCGCCGGTTGCCGGCAGTGGAATCCGGTCACGCTGACCGCGGCTCAGGCGGGTACCACGTCGCCGTTCAACGCGTGCGAAGTGAACTACCAGGGCGCGTACATCATGTTGCAGCCCGAGATCACGCGTAAGGGCCTGTCGGTGCGCTTCACGGCCAATCTCGGTGAGAACGCCCAGTTCTACACGATGGCCAACTTCTACAACACCGATACCTTCGCGTCGTTCACGCCCATCGGCTTCAACGGCCTGCCGACGGTTCCGCGACCGCCCGGAATGCAGAACTACAACGTGATCCTGCCCGTGTACACCTGCTCCACCGGCCGCGGCACGCTCGATGGTCTCAACACGGGATGCGACAACACCAACGGCGTTCTGAATCCGTACAACCCGTACGCCGGTGCAGGCATGCGCGCGCAGGTGGCGTTCCGCTCGCCCTATGGGCGCACTGAAGAAACCAATTCCCGCACCATGCGTGGCGTGGTGGGCGTTGAGGGCAGCTTCGGTGAAGGCTGGCGCTACGCGGCGGACCTGACCGCGTCGGAAGTCGGTTTGGATCGGACCGAGAACAACTACTACATCCCGCAGAGAATCATGGATGTGGTGGCCCGCGGCACGTTCAATTTCAATGACCCGACGTCGACTCCGCAGGAAGTGTGGGACTACATCTCGCCGACTGCCGAGCACCACCACACCTCGCGGCTGTGGCAGGTGCAGGGAACGGTCAGCAAGGAGATCGTGGACCTGCCCGGCGGCTCGCTGCAGGCGGCGGTCGGTGTCTCGTATCGTGAAGAATCGCTCAACCAGGTCAGCGCCAATCCGGCGAACGACTCGGCGCCTTACACGCGCTACTACTCGATCAACGCCGTTGGCGCGGCGGGTGATCGCGACGTGAAGTCGGGCTTCTTCGAAATCAGCGCGCCCGTGCTGAAGCAGTTGGAGCTGCTCGCGTCCGGCCGGTACGACAAGTACTCGACGGGCCAGTCGAACTTCTCGCCGAAGTTCGGCTTCAAGGTGACGCCGATCGAGCAGATCGCGGTGCGCGGCACGTGGTCGAAGGGCTTCCGCATTCCGAGCTTCAACGAAGCCTTCGGTCTGCCGACCACCGGCTACGTGAACGCGCAGGTGAACTGCGCGGCCGCGGGCACGTTCTGCGCCGATCACGGCAACAACGCCTATGCCACCGGGCCGTACAGCGTGGGTCTGACCAGCATCGGCAATCCGGCGCTGGATCCGGAGAAATCCACGTCGTACACCGCGGGCCTGGTGCTCGAGCCGATGAGCAACCTCAGCTTCACGGTCGACTACTGGAACATCAAGGTCGACAACCTGATCAAGGGCGTCACCGCCAGCACCACGATGATCAATCAGTGGTACACGAACGGTGGCGATCCTGGGATTCCGGGCATCGTGATGCTGCCGGGCAACCCTGATCCGGCCAACCCCGGTGCGCTGCCGCAGCTCGGCTTCATCCAGGCGTCGTTCGCGAATCTGCAGAGCCAGAAGGCCAGCGGTATCGACATCGGCGCCAATGTGAGCGTGCCGATCGGCGACAACATGACCTGGCGCAGCTCGCTCGACGCTTCGTACATGATGAAGTTCGAGCAGATCACGGAAGATGGCACGGTCCTGCGCTACGACGGCACGTTGAGCCCCTGCGACGTGACCTCCTGCTCGGGCACTCCGAAGTGGCGTGGCACCTGGCAGAACACGTTCCAGTACGGTCCGACCTCGGTGTCCGTGACCGCGTACTACACCAGCGGTTACGACACGGCTTCGGTCGACTACGACGGCATCAAGGGTGATTGCCAGTTCAACGTCGACAACGCCGTGTCCACGGCCGCGTACCTGGATGGTTCGCCGGTCAACTGCACGCAGGGGGCCCAGTGGAACGCGGACCTGACCGCGCGCCACACCTTCAGCGACAAGTACACGGTGTACGCCGAAGTGTTGAACTTCCTGAACATCAAGCCGGAGTTCGACCCGTCGGCCGCCTATGCCCTGTTCGGCTTCAACCCCGCCTGGGGTGGTCCGAACATCATGGGCCGGTACTACCGCGTGGGCGTGAAGCTGGACTTCTAACTACCAACGAAAATCGAGTTGACGACACTCAGGGGCGGTCCGAAAGGACCGCCCCTTTTTCATGCTTCGACCTGGACTTCTGCCGCGGTCAGCGCAGGCCCTTGCAGCGCGCGCAGCCTTGGCGCGTCTTCGCGGTCTGACGCGCAACTCCGCACGCAGTCAGGCAGCACGGCCGCGGCCGCTCGCCTGTCAGTTCAGGACGCGCAAGACCACGCGGCGATTCTGCTGCCGGCCCTCTTCGGTGTTGTTGCTCGCCACGGGCTGCCGCTCGCCATAGCCGCGCGACGTCAGTGCGTTCGTGACTCCGCCGTCCGCGAGGTACTTGCGCACGCTTTCGGCGCGGCGCGCCGAGAGCTGCAGGTTGTAGGCATCCGATCCGCGACTGTCGGTGTGACCGGCCACTTCGATCTTGAGCTCCGGGTACCGCTTCAGAGTAGAGATGGCGTTGTCGAGCACCGGGATGCTCTCCGCGCGCAGCTCCGCGCTGTTGGTCTCGAAGACCACGCCCTGCAGCACCAGCTCCTCCTTGAACGTGCAGCCCACCGCATCGACGCGGTCGCCCTTGGGCGTGCCGGGACACTTGTCCTGGCCGTCGACCACGCCGTCGCCGTCGCTGTCGAGCTCGCAACCCTTGTCGTCGACCTTGGCGCCGGGCGGCGTGTTCGGGCACTGGTCGCGACTGTCCGCGACGCCATCGGCGTCACTGTCGGGCTCGCAGCCCGTCGCGTCGACCTTCGCGCCCGCGGGAGTGCCGGGGCACTTGTCGGCGGCATTCACGACACCGTCGCCGTCGTCATCCAGCGGGCAGCCGCTGGTATCGACCGGTGTGCCGGGTGCGGTACCGGGGCATTTGTCCAGAGCGTCCTCCACGCCGTCACCGTCGGTATCGACGAACTTGCGCGGCATGGTGCCGCCCCAGGAATACTGGATGCCGAGCGCGGCGATGTAGTCGACGGGGTCCTGGACCTCGGCGCCTCCGCTGGAGAACGCATGACGCGCACCGAGGTCGCCGCGCAACTGCAGGATGCTGCCGTTGTCGCGCAGCTTGCCGAGATCGACGAGCACGCCCACGCCATACAGCGCGGCTGGATCGGTGCTGTCTTCTCCCGGCTGCAGGATGCTGCGCACGCGCGCCACGCCCACGCTCAAGAAGGGATTCACGCGTCCCTCGCGATAGAACACGCGCTTCACCAGCAGCGAGAAGCCCTGGATGTCGACCTGGGCATCACCCTGCCGGGCGTGTTCCGAGCCGAAGTAGCCGAGCTCCACGTCCCAGTTCGGATTGAGTACGCGGCCCACGGCGAGCGATGCGCCCGCGTCGTCGTCGGCGACGCGCGCATCGTCCAGCCACAGCGCGAAGACCTGCGGTGACACGTACCAGCTGTCTTCCGCGGCTCCTGCCGAGGCGACGCTGCCCGTGAATGCGGCGATGCACGCCGCGAACACCAGGGTGGCGATTTTTCTCATGGCTTTCTCCCTAGCAATGATCAATGGCCTGCCAGTGCAGGATGTCGGACTTGCTGGCCGGCGTGGATTCCCAGCCGCCTGGCTTCGCCGCCGGCGATCTCCAGCACGGCCAGCGCCGGCTGTTCGCTGCGAATCAGGTCCAGCGAGTGCGGAGTAGTTTGCTCGACGATCTGCTGGATGCGGCCGCGGGCGTCGATAAACACCATGTCGAGCGGTATGTAGGTGTTCTTCATCCACATGCTGAGGGGCTTGGGCTGCTGGTAGGCGAACAGCATGCCGCGCAGGTCGGGCAGCGAACGCACGAACATCAGCCCTTGCGCCTGGCGCTGCGGCGTATCCGCGAGCCAGACGCGAAAGGTGTACCTGACCTGCTTGCCGTCGCTGATCGTGAGCTCGCCACTGGGGAACGACTCGAGATCCTCGAGCGGTCCGATCTGCGCGTGCGCGGCCACCAGCCAGGCCGACGCCAGGATGAACAATGAAAGTTTGCGGCAGCGCCGCAGCAGCTTGCTAGTTGAGGGTGACATGGGCGTCATCGTCGCCGAATTCGACACGCCCTGCAAAATCGAAACTGGTCAGGATGACCCGCTCGTTGCGCGACAGGCTGGTGGCCGGCCCGATGCAGAATCCCCGCGCCACCACGCGATAGACGGCGCGGCCCGGGCCGAGGCTTTCCACGCGCTCCTGTATCAGGGAATCCACGGTGCACTTGTCGTCGCCCTGCGTCGCGAAGATGCGCGTCTCGCCTTCGAACAGCAGCGTGACGTTGGTGCGCAATGCCTGCCCAGACTGGCCCTGGCCCACGCCGGCCACGCCGAAGATGAGCCGGATGCGGTGCCCGCCCTGGCGCATCGGTCCGCCAATGCTCACGCGCACGCCGTTGCGCACATTGTCCTTTCCCGGCGGACGCGGCCCGCCCTCGCACTGCATCTCCTCGTTCTTCCAGTTCAGATCGAGGTCCAGCGCGCCGCGAATGCGGGCGCGCAGGTACCCGCCGCCCACGGACAGGCAGCCAGCCGCCTCGTGGGCGGCTGGCTTTGTAGGTGCAGCGGCAGTTGCGAATGGCGTGAAAGTCAGCGCCGCGATGAGCGCCAACCCGCCTGCGCGATGAGGCATGCGTCTACGGTAGCACGCGCCCTATACTCTTAAAAAAGAGGAACCGATGGCCAAACGTCCAGCGCGCGCAACTTCGGGTCGATATGTGAGCCGTCTCACCAGCGGTACCCTGGCCGTGATCATGGCCGGCGGTCGCGGCGAACGGCTCAAGGGGCTCACCGAGCATCGGGCCAAGCCGGCCACGCCCTTTGGTGGCAAGTTCCGCATCGTCGATTTCGTGCTCTCGAACTGCGTGAACTCGGGCATCCGGCAGATCACCGTGCTCACCCAATACAAGGCGCAGTCGCTGATCCAGCACATCCATCGCGGCTGGGGGTACATGCGCGGTGAGTTCGGCGAGTTCGTCGAGGTCATCCCCGCGCAGCAGAAGACCGGCAGCCATTGGTATCGCGGCACGGCGGATGCCGTGTACCAGAACATCGACGTGATGCACGCGCACCGACCCAAGCACGTGCTGGTGCTCGCGGGTGATCACATCTACAAGATGGACTATGGCCCGATGATCGCCTACCACGTGGAGAAGGGCGCGGACATCACCGTGGGCGTGGTCGAGGTGCCCATCGCCGAGGCCAAGGAATTCGGCGTGCTCACGGTCACCGAGTGGAATCGAGTCACGCGCTTCGTGGAGAAATCGCCGACGCCGGATCCCATGCCGGGACGTACCGACGTGGCGCTCGCCTCCATGGGCATCTACGTCTTCAACCCCGACCTGCTCGAGCGGCTGCTGGCCGAGGATGCGGCCAACGACAACTCCAAACACGATTTCGGCAAGAACATCGTGCCGGATGCCATCGAGAAGCTGCAGGTCTTTGCCTATCCTTTTCGGGACGTAAAGACGCGTGCACAGTCCTATTGGCGCGATGTTGGAACAATCGACGCGTTTTACGAGGCCAATCTCGAGCTCGTCTGGGTCAATCCCGAGCTCAACATCTACGACGAGGACTGGCCGATCTGGACCTACCAGGCGCAGACGCCGCCGGCCAAATTCGTGCTCGATGAGGATGGCCGGCGCGGCATCGCCATCAACTCGCTGGTGTCGGGCGGGGTGATCATCTCCGGAGCCACGGTGCGCGAGTCGCTGCTGTTCTCCGGCGTGCGGGTCGAGGAGCGCTCGATCGTCGAGCGGTCGGTGGTGCTGCCGAACGTGCGCATCGGCTCCGACTGTCACATCCGCAATGCCATCGTCGATGAGAACTGCGAGTTGCCCGCGGGCACGCGCATCGGCTTCGATCGTGCCGAGGACGCGAAAAAATTCCTCGTCACGGACAAGGGCGTGGTTCTCGTCACGCCCGACATGCTCGGGCATGCGCATCCGTAGTCCGGCACGCGCTGCCTGGGCGGTTCCGCTCCTGTTGGCGGTGGCGCTCGCCGGCTGCGCCTCGGCGTTCCATCTCGAGACGCCCAAGCTCAGCGTGCTCTCGATGAAAGTGCAGAGCGCGGACATCTTCTCGCAGCGACTGCAGATGCGCATGCTGGTGCAGAACCCGAACGATCGGGACCTGCCGATCAAGGGGATCACCTACCGCATCGACGTCAACGATGCCGAGCTCGGCCGGGGCCAGGCGGACTCGTCGTTCATCGTGCCCGCGATGGGTGAGGCGGAATTCGACCTGCAGTTCACCGCCAATCTGGCGACCGCGCTGGCGCAGCTGCTGTCGCGCCGCGGGTCGTCCGAGACGATCGACTACCGGCTGCGCGGCGAAGTGGCGCTATCGAGCGGCTTTCTTCGGCGCATTCCCTTCGATGAGCGCGGCAGCGTCAAACTGAAGTAGCTCGGCGAACAGCTTCAGGTACTCGTTGGCCTGTGTCTCCCACGAGAAATCCTGCCGCATGGCGTTCTGCACCAGCCGCTCCCACAGGGTCGCGTCCGCGTACCACTGCAGCGCGGTGTCGATGGCCCAATTCATCCCCGGCGCGTCGAAGTCGTTGAACACGATGCCCGTGCCGACCCCCGTGGCCGGATCGAAATGCAGCACCGAATCGGCCAGTCCGCCGGTACGCCGCACGATGGGAATCGTGCCATAGCGCAGGCTGTACATCTGGTTGAGGCCGCAGGGCTCGTACAGCGAGGGCATCAGGAACACGTCGCTCGCCCCTTCGATCCAGTGCGCCAGCGCTTCGTCGTAACCGCCGAAGAACATGGCGCGGCCGCGATGCCGCTCGGCGAGGCCGGTGAAGAATTCCTCGTATTTCGCATCGCCGCTGCCGACCACCGCCAGCCGCACGTCGTGATTCTGCAGCAGCCGCGGCAGCGCCTCGATGAGCAGGTCGAAACCCTTCTGCGAGGTCAGCCGGCTCACGATGCCGAACAGCGGCACCCGTCCGTGGACGGGCCTCAGGTTTTGGCGCAGCAGGAAATTGCGCTTCAGCTCGGCCTTCTTCGCGATCTCCTGCGGCGTGAAGTGGATGGGCAGGTAGCGGTCCCGTCGCGGATCCCACTCCTCGTAGTCGACGCCGTTGAGGATGCCGCGCACCGCGCTGCCGCGCACGCTGAGCGCCGTCTCCAGGCCCATGCCGTAGCGCGGGGTCGTGATCTCGCGGGCGTAGGTCGGGCTCACCGTGGTCACGGCATCGGCGTGCATGATGCCGTGCTTGAGCGCGTTGATGCGCCCGGCGCGCAGGTCGTCCTGGTGAAGTAGATAGGCATCGGGCCCGAGGTCGAGATCGGCGACGTCGGCCGCGGAGAATTCGCCCTGGTAGCCGATGTTGTGGATGGTCATGACCGACTTCGCGCCGGCGAACACCGGGTCGTTGCGGTAGTTCGAGCGCAGCCACAGCGGCGCGAATGCCGCATGCCAGTCGTGCGAGTGGACGAGGTGCGGCCGGAAATTCATGCGCCGGCAGCACTCGAGCGCGGCACGCGTGAGCACCAGGAAGCGCCGGTGTTCGTCCGGGTCGCTGGTGTAGAGCGCGGGTCGCGCGTACAGCGCATCGGATTCCACCAGGTACACGGACGTTGCCGAGCCGGGCAGGCGGCTCTTCCAGATGTCCACGCGGTATTCGTGGCGGCCGCAGCGGATGGGCAGGCCCTGCAGCGTCTCGACGCGCACCGCGTCGAGCTTTTCGCGGTGGATCTGCGCGTACAAGGGCATGAAGACGCGCACGTCGTGGCCGCGCGAGGTCAGCTGGCGGGACAGGGCGTTGGCCACGTCGGCCAGACCACCGGTCTTGGCGAACGGCACGACTTCCGAGGCGATGGCGCAGATGTTGAGTTTCACGGGGCGGGCATTCTAGCGACCCTGACCCGCTGGTAGCATTGCCGCAGGTCTCAAGCCGCATGCGTCGTGTACTCACAATCCTGACGGCCGTCGTGCTGACGCTGGTGTCGCTCGCCGTCGGCGTGGTCACCGCGGACCTGCCGTTCTGGCGGCGGGCCTTGCAGCTGCCATTGCAGCCGGACGAAACCTACCTACCGGTCGCCGCCATCGGCGCGCAGACCCTGGATGACCCGCCGCAGCACCCGGCGATGGCCGCCTCTGGCGGCGATGCGCTCGAACTCGCGGCGACGCGCGCCCGCGATGCCGGCTCGCGGGCCCTGCTGGTCATGCGCGGCAACGAGCTGGTGTTGTCGCGCTATTTCGCCGCGGACGACGAGCACACGCTGCTGCCCGCGGGTCTGGTGGCGCGGCCCGTGGTCGCGATGGCGGTCGGGGTGGCGCTCGGCGAGGGTGCGATCAAGTCCCTCGATGCGCCGGTCGCCAGCTACCTGGCGGAATGGGACGACGAGCCGCGCGGCCACATCACGCTGCGCCAGCTCCTCGAGGAAACCAGCGGGCTGGAAACCGGCGGAAACATCGAGCGGCTGCTGCACCGCTCGCCGTGGCGCGGCCTGGGTGCGCTGTCGGAATTCGCGACCTCGAGGGGTGTGCGAATGTTGTTAGGCACGGATTTCGCCGGCAGCGCGCTGCGCTTCCGGCTGAAGCACGAGCCCGGCGGCTTCTACAACCTGTCGCCGGCGAATGCGCAGCTGGCGGCCCTGTTCCTGGAACGCGCCACGCGCACCTCTTTCGAACGTTACGTCGATGAGCGCCTGTGGCGCGCCGCCGGCGGCGGCCGCGCGGAGTTGCCGATGGACAGGCGCGCGGGCATGCCCGCCGCGCACTGCTGCTGGCGTGCCACCGCGCCCGGCGTGCTGCGCGTGCTGAGTCTGCTCGCCAACGACGGCATGTCCGGCGGCCGGCGCGTGCTCCCCAAGGGATGGGTCGAGGAGATGGCCAGGCCTTCGGGCGTGCACGCCGACAGCGGCCTGCAGGTGCTGCGCGTCAACGCGGGCGGCTGGTTCTCCCTGAGCGGAACGGCGGACGGCAGCACCTTCTGGGTGGTGCCGGCGCGCGAGCTGACCATTCTCAACATCGTGACCACGGAAGGGTTCACGCCGCCGGAGCTCGCGGCATTGTTGATGCGCGTGTACGGTCCCGATTGACAGCAAGTAACGGGTCGCCCCCGGCAACCCGTGTTTTCAGAATGCGCCCCATGGATATGGCAGTCACCTCCATCACCGAAGGCTTCCTCGACAGTCGTGAATTCGCGCGCATGACGCGCGCCATCGAATTCATCGAACGCGAATACGAGCGGCAACCGAGGCTGGCGGAAATCGCGCGTCACGTCGGCTTGTCCGGATTCCACTTCAACCGCCTGTTCCGCCGCTGGACCGGACTCACGCCGAAGCAGTACCTGGCGCAAGTCACGAGCCGCGCGGCGGCGACGGCGCTGCGCGACGAGCCTTCGGTGATGGATGCGGCGCACTCCGTGGGCCTCTCGGGCGGCGGCCGGCTGCATGATCTGACCGTGACGCTCGAGGCCATGACACCGGGTGAGATTCGCGCCGCGGGCGCGGGAGTGCTGATCCGGCACGGGGTGACGGCGACGCCGTTCGGTTCGGCGTTCCTCGCGGAGACCGCGCGCGGCCTGTGCCGCCTGGCCTTCATCGAGCCCGGGGACGAGCGCGGCGAGCTCGCGTCGCTGCGCGAGCAGTTCGGCAAGGCCCATTACGTACGTGACGATGCCCGCGCCGCCGAACTCGCGCGGAACATCTGGGGACGCACCAGCGCGAATGTTCCGTTAGCCGTGGTGGGCACGAACTTCCAGATCCAGGTCTGGCGTGCATTGCTCGAACTCGCACCGCACCAGACGGTCACATACGGCGCGCTGGCGCGGAAGTTAGGCAAACCGGATGGCGCGCGCGCCGTGGGCAACGCGGTGGGTGCGAATCCGATTGCCTGGATCATTCCCTGCCACCGCGTGCTGCAGGCGGGCGGAAAGACCGGCGGATATCGCTGGGGTCCGGCTCGCAAGCAGATGATTCGCCGCTGGGAAGAAAGGCGCGCCGGGGTGTCATAACTTTTTGATTCCCCTCGTGTGCCGGACGTTTCGCGGTGCCATACTTGCCGCCCGCGGACGGACCGTCGCCACACGATGACGCAACAGCGCAGCCTCGTTACCCCCATCAGCATCGCCGTGGCCGTAATCTCGGCCGCCTGGGCGCTCTACGCGACCCAGCATCGGCCGGCGGCGGGCGCTGTCTCCTCGGGAGCGGGCATGCGCAGCAATGCGCCCGCGTTCGTGTCGCTGGCCGCGGTGCGCAGCGAGCGCATCAGCCAGAAGCTCGAAGCGCTGGGCAACGCCCGCGCGAATGAGTCCGTCGACGTCACCTCCAAGTCCTCCAACATCGTCACGGCGGTGCGGTTTCGCGATGGCGAGAAGGTGAATCGCGGACAGGTTCTCGTGCAGCTCGACGATGCCCAGGCGCGCGCCGACGTGGCGGCGGCGGACGCCGCGCTGACCGAAAGCCAGGCGCAGTTCAATCGCAGCCGCGAATTGCTCAACACGCAGGCGCTGTCGAAGTCGCAGTTCGACCAGCTCGAGGCCACGCTCAAGGCCAATCGCGCGCGCCTCGCCGCCGCCAACGCGCGCCTCGAGGACACGGTGATCCGCGCGCCGTTCTCCGGCCACGTCGGGCTGCGGCGCGTGAGCGTCGGCAGCCTCATCAACCCCGGCACCGTGATCACCACGCTGGACGACACCAGCGTCATCAAGCTCGACTTTGCGGTGCCCGAGAATTTCCTGGCCAGCTTGCGTCGCGGACTCGCCGTGCGCGCCACCGCGCCGGCTTTTCCAGGCCGCAACTTCACGGGAACCGTTTCCAGCATCGATTCGCGCGTGGACGTGAGCACCCGCGCGGTGATCGTGCGCGCGTTGCTGTCGAACGAGGACGGCGCATTGAAGCCCGGCATGTTCCTGAACGTCTCGCTCGCCAATGACGATCGCGAGGCGCTGGTGATTCCCGAGGAAGCGCTGACTCCGGAGGCGGAGCGCCAGTACGTGTTCGTCGTCGATGGCAACAAGGCGCAGCGCCGCGAGGTGCAGATCGGCATGCGGCGCCCGGGCTTCGTCGAGGTGGTGAGCGGGGTGAACGCCGGCGAGAAGGTCGTCATCGAGGGCACGCAGAAGGTTCGCGATGGCGGCGCGGTGCGTGTCGCGGAGACGCTCGAGGCCGTGGCCGACGAAGCGCACGAGGCGAGCACCTCCGCCGGCTCGAGCATCCGGCAATGATCATCTCCGAGATGTCGGTGCGACGCCCGGTGCTGGCCACCGTGATGTCGCTGCTGCTGTTCATCCTCGGGCTCGCCGCGGTCCTCGGTCTTTCGCTGCGTGAATATCCGGACATCGACCGCCCCGTGGTCAGCATCGAAACCCGCTACCGCGGCGCGTCCTCGGACGTGGTCGAGACGCGCATCACGCAGGTCATCGAGAACGAGATCGCCGGCATCGAGGGCGTCGAACGCCTGAATTCCTCGAGCCGCGACGAGCGCTCGCAGATCAACGTCGAGTTCACGCTGGACCGCGACCTGGATGCGGCGGCCAACGACGTGCGCGAGCGATTGTCGCGCGTGGTGCAGCGCCTGCCGCTCGAGGCCGATCCCTCGCAGATCACCAAGGTGGACAGCGGCACCGATCCCATCATGTGGATCAACGTGTCGAGCACGCAGCGGAACATCCTCGAGCTCACCGACTATCTCAATCGCTACCTGGTCGACCAGTTCTCCACGCTCGACGGCGTCGCCTCGGTGCGCGTCAATGGCGCGCGCCGCTATGCGATGCGCGTCTGGCTGGTGCGCGAGAACCTCGCCGCGCGACAGCTGACCGTGGCTGACGTCGAGAACGCGTTGCTGCGCGAGAACGTCGAGCTGCCGGCCGGGCGGCTCGAATCCATGCAACGCGAATTCACGCTGCGCACGGACACCAACCTGCGCACCGAGGAGGATTTCCGCAACCTCGTGGTGGGGCGCGGAGCCGACGGGTACCTCGTGCGGCTCGGGGAGGTTGCCGACGTGCGCCTCGCCTCGGAAGACGACCGCAGCATCTCGCGCACCAACGGCCAGTCGGGCACGTCCATGGCGGTCATCCCGCAGTCCAAGGCCAATGTGCTCGCCACCTCGGCCGCCGTGAAGGCGCGGCTCGCGCAGGTGCAGAAGACCCTGCCGCCCGACCTGAAGGCCGAGATCAACATCGACAACGGGGTGTTCATCGCCGCTTCGCTCAAGAACGTGGTCATGGCCCTTTCCGAGACGCTGATCCTGGTGCTGATCGTGATCTTCCTGTTCCTCGGCACGGTGCGCGCCACGCTCATCCCGGCGGTCACGATCCCGGTATCCATCGTCGCCGCGGCGATCGTGATGCTGGCGCTCGACTATTCGATCAATACGCTGACGCTGCTCGCGGCGGTGCTGGCCATCGGGCTCGTGGTGGACGACGCCATCGTCGTGCTCGAGAACATCGTGCGCCGGATCGAAGGCGGGGAGCCGGCGTTGCTCGCGGCCATCCGCGGTTCGAAGGAAATCGGCTTCGCCGTGATCGCCACCACGCTCGTGCTGATGGCGGTGTTCGTGCCCATCTCCTTCATGAGCGGCGACGTCGGCAGGCTGTTCGGCGAATTCGGCGTGACCGTGGCGGCGGCGGTCGGCTTTTCGGCCTTCATCGCGCTGACCATGACGCCGATGATGACCGCCAGGCTGTTCGCGAACGGCATGCCGAAATCGCGCGTGACCGGCGGCGTGGACCGGGTATTCCACGATCTCGACGACAAGTACGCCGCCGGCTTGCGCCGTGCGTTGCAGGGGCGCCGCCCGCTGTGGCTCGTGGGCGGCGCGCTGGCGCTGTTCGGGTTGCTGGTACTGCTGCTCATCGAAGGCATTCCGTTCCCGGGACTGAGGATTGCCAGCGAGCTCGCACCGCAGGAGGACCGCGCCTTCGTGCGCATTTTCGTGACGGCACCCGAAGGCTCGAGCCTGGGATACATGGACCGCCAGCTGCGCACCGTCGAACAGATCGCCATGGAAGAAGTGGCGCGCGGCAACGCCAAGCGGGTGTCGACGCGCTCGGGCGGGTTCGGCCGCTCGGCGGATTTCAGCACCGGCTTCGTCATGCTGCCCCTCAATCTGTGGGACGAACGCGAAGACAGTGCGGGCGAGATCGCGGAACGCCTGCGCCAGCGCACCGAGCACATCCCGGGCGCGCGCGTCAACGTCAACCAGGCCGGCAGCGCACTGACCCGCGGCAGCACGCGTCCGCTCGCCATCGCCATGGGTGGCGGCGACTACGCCGAGATCGTGAAGTGGCGCGACAAGGTCATGCAGCGCGTCGCGGCGGAGAATCCCAACATCCGCAATCTCGAGTCCGATTACCTCGAGCGACAGCCGCGCGTGATCGTGCAGATCGATCGCAACAAGGCGGCGGACCTGGGCGTGTCGCTGCAGACCGTGGGCCGCACGCTCGAGACCATGCTGGGCTCGCGCATCGTCACGACATTCGAGCGCGCCGGCGAGGAATACGACGTCATCCTGCAGGCGCAGGACGAGCAGCGCGCCTCGGTCAACGATCTCGACAATCTGTACGTGCGGTCCGACAAGGACGGCGAGCTGATCCCGCTGGCCGCGCTGGTGCGCATCGAGGAGCGTGCCGGCCCGACCGAGCTGCGCCGCACCGATCGCATGCGTGCCATCGAGCTCGCCGGGTCACTGGCCCCGGGGTATGCGCTCGGCGACGCCGTGGAATACATGGAGAAGGTCATCCACGAGGAAGCGCCGACGGCGCAGATCATCTACAACGGCGAGACCTACCAGTTGAAGAAGTCCGGCAACACCATGTGGATCACCTTCGGGTTCGCGCTGCTGGTGGTTTACCTGGTGCTGGCGGCGCAATTCGAGAGCTTCATTCACCCGGTGGTGATCCTGGTCACCGTGCCCCTGGCCATCTCGGGCGCGCTGCTCGGTCTCTTCCTGTTCAACTCCACGATCAACATCTTCAGCCAGATCGGCTGCATCATGCTGATCGGCATCGCCTGCAAGAACGGCATCCTGATCGTGGAGTTCGCCAACCAGCTGCGCGATCGGGGCGTCGAGTTCGTGGAAGCCGTCATCCAGGCGTCGGCGACGCGCCTGCGCCCGGTGCTGATGACCAGCCTGTGCACGGCCTTCGGTGCCGTGCCATTGATGCTGGCGCATGGCGCGGGCGCGGAGAGTCGCGAGTCCATCGGTGCCACGGTGTTCTTCGGTACCGTCGTGTCGCTCGCCATGACGCTCTACGTGGTGCCTGCCCTGTACCTGCTGATCGCGCGCAACACGCGCTCGCCCGAGTACATGTCGCGCCTCATCGACGGGCTGCTGGGCCATCGCGGCACGCGTGGCGTACCCACAACGGCGAGTCAATCCTCGTCCGAAGCGCACTGAACGCGTCCGGCGGCACTACCCGCCGCTCGCAACGGCGAAAACGCCACAGCTTGGTTTGACATAAATACCTTTTCGACCACTGCCGGGCCGCCGGGCTGTCAACTCCGACCTGAGCGGCCATCTCATTGATCTGAAAAGCGAATCTGCTGGCGAGAGGGGGCGGGCGAGGGCCCGGCTGGTAGACTTGTGGCCGTCGTTCTCTCCCCGTGTTTCGACCCCCATGGCCCAGACCCCCTACAAGCAGCTCGAGCAGGAATGGAAACGCCTGCACGCCCTGCGTGGAGCCATGGCCATCCTGCGCTGGGATGCCGCCGTCATGATGCCGCGCGGCAGCGCCGACGTCCGGGGCGAGCAGCTCGCGGCGCTCGAAACCGAATATCACGCCCTGGTCACCGCGCCGAAGATCACGCGCCTGCTGGATCGCGCGCAGGCCAGTGTGGCCGGGCTCGAGGATTGGCAGGTGTCCAATCTGCGCGAGATGCGCCGCCAGCGGGACTTTGCGATCGCCACGCCGGTCGCGCTGATCTCCCGGCTGGCCAAGGCGGCATCCAAGGCCGAAGTGAAATGGTTGCAGGCACGCGAGTCCGGCAAGTTCGAGGACTTCGCGCCGTTCCTGGAGGAGGTCGTGCACCTGGTGCGCGACAAGGCGGCCTTGCTCGGACAGTCGCGCAACCTGTCGCCGTATGACGCGCTGGTGGATGAATTCAGTCCGGGTCTCACCGCGGCGGAAATCGACGCCATGTTCAAGGCGCTGGGCCGGCGGCTGCCGGGCCTGATCCGCGAGGTGCTCGCGCGCCAGGAGCAGCGCACGATCCTGCCCATCACCGGCAAGTTCACTGCCGCGAAACAGCGCGCCCTGGCCGTGGAAATCATGAAAGCCGTCGGCTTCCCGTTCGATCGCGGCCGGCTCGATGAAAGCGAGCATCCATTCACCGAGGGCGTGCCCGGCGACGTGCGTGTCACCACGCGCTTCGACACCAGCGAGCCTTTCTCGGGCCTGCTCGGCGCGCTGCACGAGACCGGGCATGCCATGTACGACGTCGGCCTGCCGGCGGAATTCGTCGATCAGCCCGTCGGCCGGGATCGTGGCATGGCGCTCGAGGAGAGCCAGTCGCTGCTCATGGAAATGATCGTGTGCCGCAGCCGCCCCTTCGTGAGCTACCTGCGGCCGCTGCTCGAGAAGCACTTCGGCGTCAGTGGCCCGGAGTGGTCCGAGGAAAATCTCTACGCCCACCTGACGCGCGTGAAGCGTGGCGCCATCCGCGTCGACGCCGACGAGCTCACCTATACGCTGCACATCCAGCTGCGCTACGAGCTCGAAAAGCAGCTGCTGTCCGGCGAGCTCGCGGTGCGCAACCTGCGGGACGCGTGGAATGCCAGCATGGAGCAGCGGCTGGGCCTCAAGCCGCAGAACGACGTGGAAGGTGTGTTGCAGGACGTGCACTGGGCCGTGGGCTCATTCGGTTACTTCCCGTCCTACGCGCTCGGCGCGGTGATGGCCGCACAGTTCTTCGAGGCGCTGCGCGAGGCCGTGCCTGACGTGGACCAGCAGATCGCGCGCGGTGAATTCTCCGGGCTCATGGGCTGGCTGCGGCAGAACGTGCACGCCCAGGGCGCGCGCGTCAGGGCGCAGGAGCTGCTCAAGCTCTCCACCGGCAAGCCCCTCTCGGCCGCCGCCGCATTACGTTACCTGGAAGCCAAGTATCTCGAGCACGGGTCCGAGGTCGGCAGCGCGGCGGCGTGAACTGGCGTCACCGCCTGCTCGTGGGCTCGGCGCTGCTGTTTGGCCTTGCCGCACTGTTGGTGCCGGCGATGCCGCAGCCCCTGTCGTATCACGCCTTCGCCGATTGCCGCACGATCTGGTCCATCCCCAACTTCTCCAATGTGCTGTCCAACCTGCCATTCCTGGTGGGCGGTGCCGCAGGCCTGCTCGTGGCCTGGAAGGGTGGTGGAAACTTCCACGACCCGCGCGAGCAGTTGCCATACCTGGTGTTCTTCCTGGGTGCGTTGCTGACCAGTTTCGGATCCGCGTACTACCACCTGGCCCCGGACAATCCGCGCCTGGTCTGGGACCGCCTGCCGATGACGCTCGGGTTCGCGGGGCTGGTGTCGGCGGCGCTCGCGGAGCGCGTGAGCGCGAGGATTGGCTTGCGCTCGCTGTGGCCGCTGCTCGCCATCGGCGCGGCGACGGTCATCTTCTGGTACGGCAGCGAGCGCGCGGGACGCGGCAACATCATTCCGTACGCCGCCTTCCAGGGATGGTCCATCACCGCCATCGTGCTGCTGATCGGGCTGTTTCCGGCGCGACGCTATGACCACGGCTACCTGCTCGTCTGGGCGGCCGCGTGGTATGGCCTCGCGAAGGCTTTCGAGACCTCAGACCTGGCGATCTACCGCCTCAGCGACGGCCTGGTGAGCGGTCACACCGTCAAGCATCTGCTCGCATCGGGAGCCGTGTTCTCCATCGTGAGGCAGCTGAAAATGCGCCAGGCATTGCCTGCCACTACACTTGCAGCCCCCGCATGAACGCCAGTCCCGAAAGCCTGCCGTCCGCAGTTCCCGCTGCGCCTGAATGGCCCTCGCAGACCGCCCGCAAGCTCGGCGCGCAACTGCGCGGCCTGGTCGGCAAGGCCATCGAGGACTACCGCATGATCGGCGCCGGCGACCGGGTCATGGTCTGCCTGTCCGGCGGCAAGGACTCCTACACGCTGCTCGACATCCTGCTGTCGCTGAAGCGCAGTGCGCCGGTGGACTTCGAGCTGATCGCGGTCAATCTCGACCAGAAGCAGCCGGATTTCCCCGCGGAAGTGCTGCCCAACTACCTGCGCAGCCTCGGCGTGCCGTTCCACGTGATCGAGCAGGACACCTACAGCGTGGTCAAGCGCGTGATCCCCGAGGGCAAGACCATGTGCGGGTTGTGTTCGCGCCTGCGGCGCGGCGCGCTGTATCGCCATGCGGCGGAAAACGGCATCACGAAGATCGCGCTGGGTCATCACCGCGATGACATCGTCGAGACGCTGTTCCTGAACCTGTTTTTCGGCGGCCGCCTGAAGGCCATGGCGCCCAAGCTGAGGTCCGAGGATGGCCGGCACATCGTGATCCGGCCGCTGGCCTACGTCAGCGAGTCGCAGATCGAGCGCTATGCGCGTGCGCGGCAGTTCCCCATCATTCCCTGCAAGCTGTGCGGCTCGCAGGAGAATGCGCAGCGTCGCCAGGTCAAGCAGATGCTGGCGGCGTGGGAGCGCGAATACCCCGGGCGTACGGAGTCGATCTTCTCGGCATTGCGCAACGTGGAACCTGCGCACCTGGCCGATACGAGTGTCTTCGATTTCAAGGGTCTGGATGACGAGTCATCCCAAGCCGCTCGCTGAGTCCTACTGGGTCATCCCCGGAAAACTGCTCGCCGGCAAGCATCCGGGCGGAAGGAACCTCAAGGAACTGGAGAGGCGGCTCGGGCCGCTGCTCGACGCCGGCTTCGACGGGTTCCTGGACCTCACGGAACCGGACGAGATCGCCACCTACGAGGGCTATCTACCCGACGATGTCGCCTACGTGCGCATGCCGGTCATCGATCACGGCGTACCGCGCGATGCCGCGTACATGTCCGAGATTCTCGCGGCGCTCAATGAGCTGCTGGACGAGGGGCGGCGCGTGTACGTGCACTGCCGCGCGGGCATCGGCCGCACCGGGACGGTCGTCGCCTGTCACCTCATCGAAAGCGGACTCGAGCCCGACGCCGCGCTCGAGCGGCTGAATGAGCTGTGGCAGGCGAGCGATCGGTCGGACACCTGGCCGGTCATCCCCGAGACCGAGGAGCAGCGGGCTTTCGTGCATGCCTATGTGCCGGCCGCCGATCCGACGCGCGCGCCGGAAGTGATGGACGCGGCGCGCACGCTGCGCGAGCGCTTCCAGGGCGCCCTGATCGGATTGGCCGTCGGGGATGCCCTGGCGGCGAATACCCAATTCCGCAAGCCGGGCAGCTTTGCCGCGGTCGGCGACCTGCTGGGTGGCGGGCCGTTCGACGTGCCGCGCGGCGCCTGGACCGATGACACGGCGATGGCATTGCTGCTCGCGGAAAGCCTGCTGGAGCGCAATGGCTTCGATGCCCAGGACCAGGTGGATCGCTATGTCCGCTGGCAGCGCGAGGGATATGGCAGCGCCACCGGCCAGTGCGTGGGCATTTCGGCGGGCGTGGCGCGTGCACTCGCCACGGCACAGTACCGGCGCCAGCCGTTCGCCGGGTCGCACGACCCGGAGCAGCTGGACAAGGAGCCGCTGTCCCGCGTCGCGCCGGTGGCGCTCTTCTACTTTTCGGACGCCGCGGCGGCGGTATCGCGCGCGGCCGAAGCCGCCCGCATCACGGCGCAGGCACCCATGGTGCTCGATTGCGTGCGCCTGCTGGCCGCCATGCTGCGACAGGCGCTGACCGGGCGTGACAAGTCCGCCGTGCTGCATCCGCCTCGGGAAGCCTGGGCCTCGGCGAGCACCCGGCCAGAGGTCCTGGCCGTGTACGAAGGCTCGTATCAACGCCGGATGCCGCCGCAGATCACCGGGGGTGGCCATGTGCTCCAGGCGCTCGAAGCGGCGATGTGGGCCTTTTACCGCGGCGAGAACTTCCGGGAGGGGGCGC
Organism: Steroidobacteraceae bacterium; assembly: GCA_035761265.1. GTDB lineage: Bacteria > Pseudomonadota > Gammaproteobacteria > Steroidobacterales > Steroidobacteraceae > CADEED01. The sequence continues at coordinate 40,175 of DASTRL010000303.1, read as the reverse complement.
TGCTCGCGGCGAACCTCGGGCGCGATTCGGACGTGGTCTGTGCGACCTATGGCCAGATCGCCGGCGCCTACCACGGTGTGAGCGCGATTCCGGGAATCTGGCGTAACAGCCTGATGAAGCAAGAGGCCATCATCGACACCGCCGACCGCCTGCTCACCCACGCGCTCGTCACCCTCGGAGACTGATTCCGCGCGGCGCTCAGGTCGCTTAAATTAGTGCCATGTCGTCCACGCGCATGTCCCGTGTCCGGCGGGCTTCGCGCTCGTGGACCCGAATGTCCGACGAGCAGCTGCTCGGGATGCGCTTCTGCGACCTCGATCTGCGCATCGGGCGCACGCCGCTGGCGCGCCGGGTGCGCCGGCTGTACCGCGAGCTCGACAAGCGCGGCATCGGGTTCCGCCCGCACGTGTGGTTGTCGGAAGAGTGGTTCTCGCCCGACGGCGTGCCGGGCATCGCCGCACCGTTCTATCTTGCACATCCGCGCCTCGAGCGCCTCGAGCGCCGCATGATGCGCCAGGTCGAGGGCGGCAGCGCCGAGAGCGCCATGCGGATCCTGCGGCACGAGGCGGGCCACGCCATCGACACCGCGTATCGCCTGCGGCGCCGCAAGCGCTGGCGAGAAGTGTTCGGTCGCGCCTCGCAGCCCTATCCGGACAGCTACACCGCGCGTCCGGGCAGCCGCCGGTACGTGCAGCATCTCGGCGACTGGTACGCGCAGGCGCATCCCTGCGAGGATTTCGCCGAGACCTTTGCCGTGTGGCTCAAACCCAATTCTTCCTGGCGGCGCGAATACGCGCGCTGGCCGGCATTCAAGAAGATCGAGTTCGTCGATGCGCTGCTGGCGCAGGTGCGTTCGCAGCGTGCGCCGGTACGCAACCGGGAAGTGGTGGAGCCGCTGCGCGCCAACACGCGCACGCTGGCCGAGCACTACCGGCGCAAGCTCGCACGCTACGCGCGCTATCGCCGCACGGTCACCGACCACATGCTCGAGCGCGTGTTCAGCGCCGAGAGGCCGTCGCCGCGCGCGCAACGCGCCAGCACCTTCCTGCGCGCGCACACGCCGGCGCTCGTGGCCTTTGCGCTGCGCGTGCGCGTCGCCGAGCGCTACGGCATCGAACAGATCCTGCGTCTCCTCATCGATCGCTCGGAGAGCCTCGGCCTGTGGCTGCGCGGCAATCGCCGGCTTGCGCTGCGCCAGTCGCGCCGCATGCTGGTCCATCTCACGCGCCTGTATGCGCGGGGTGAAAGTCCGCGACTCGCCCTATGAAGCGACTGCGCACGCTGGTCGTGATGCATTCCACGCTGGTCCCCCCCGACAGTCTCGAAGGTCACAGTGCAAAAGACATCGAAGAGTGGCGCACCGAGTTCGACGTCGTTTCGACGCTGAAGAAATCCGGCCACGAGGTGCGCTGCCTCGGCATCTCCGATTCGCTCGAGGAGCTGCGCAGCGTCATCACCGAGTGGAAGCCGGACATCGTCTTCAACCTGCTCGAGGAGTTCGACGGCATCGTCACCTACGACCAGCACGTGGTCGCCTTCCTCGAGCTGTTGCGCCAGCCGTATACCGGCTGCAACCCGCGCGGCCTGCTGCTGGCGCGTGACAAGCCGCTGTCGAAGCAGCTGCTCGCCTACCACCGCATTCCATCGCCGCAGTTCGCGGTGTTCCGGCGTGGCCTGAAGCTGCGGCTGCCGCGCAAGATCAAGTACCCGCTGTTCGTGAAGTCGACCACCGAGGATGCCTCGCTCGGCATCTCCCAGGCCTCGATCGTCAACGACAAGCAGTCGCTCAAGCAGCGCATCCAGTTCGTGCACGACCAGGTGCAGACCGATGCGCTGGTCGAGGAGTACATCGAAGGGCGGGAACTGTACGTGGGCGTCATGGGCAACGATCGCCTCACGCGATTGCCGGTGTGGGAGATGAGATTCGGCTCGGTCGCCGATTCGGGCGCCGGCATCGCCACGCGACGCGTGAAGTGGGACAAGAAGTACCAGAAGAAGCACGGCATCGACACGTACGAGGCGAAGGATCTGTCGCCCGCGGTGGTGGCGCGGCTCGACAAACTGTCGCGGCGTGTCTACCGCAGCCTCGGGCTTTCGGGCTGCGCGCGCATCGATTACCGCATGAACGCCGAGGGCCAGATCTACGTCATCGAGGCGAACCCGAATCCCAACCTCGCGGCCGAGGAGGATTTCGCGCAATCGGCGCAGGCGGCGGGCGTGGGTTACGCCGAGCTGCTGGAGAAATTGCTCGCGCTCGGCGCCGCATATCAGGCAGAGTGGCGCGCCTACTACGGATGAGGCCGCGAATGCACCGACCGATCGTCACCTGCCTGCTGCTGTCGCTTGCGCTGCTCGCCGCCGGCTGTGTGAACGAGCGCGAGATGCGCAAGCGCGAGATCACGAAATTCCAGCAGACCGCCGCCGGCGAATATCGCAACGAGGCCGGCGAAACGCTGTTCATCGCGCCCGTGTACGCACGCATGATCGCGCTCGACACCGTGTACGTCGAACGCACCACCTCCGCCGGCACCTCCGGACGGCTGGTGGCGCTGGAGATTTCCCATGATGGTGAAAAGGTGGTGCAGGTCGCCTACGTGTTCACGGCCCAGGGCCAGTGGCGCAACCTGCGCGAGCAGCCGGAACTGTTTTCCGCGCTGCTGCCGAACGACGTGCGGCCCGCCGGCACCTGCGACATCGAGCTCGCCGCGGACATGAACTCGATCTCGTATTCATGCGGCGGCAGTCCGCCGGTGAGCTACCAGCGCGTCCATCATCCATTGCCGAACTGAAGCGCGCGCCGGCGCGGCGCGCGCTCGTCCTGATGCCTGGTGGCTATTGCGCCCGCGTGTGCGCGTCCAGCCAGTCGAGCACCGTCCCGTACCAGTAGATGCTGTTGTTCGGCTTGAGCACCCAGTGGTTCTCGTCCGGGAACACGACCAGCCGGCTTTCGATCCCGCGCCGCTGCAATGCCGTGAACGTGGCGATGCCTTGTTCGTACGGCACGCGGAAATCCTTCTCGCCATGGATGATCAGCATGGGTGTGCGCCACTTCGCGACGTGATTCGCGGGGTTGAAGCGCTCGTGGTTCTCGGGCTGCTGGTAGTAGGGACCACCGTTCTCCCACTCGGGGAACCAGAGCTCCTCGGTGCTGTAGTACATGGATCGCATGTCGAAGATGCCGTCGTGGTTCACGATGCAGCGGAACGTGTCGGGCCAGTTGCCGGCGATCCAGTTCTGCATGTACCCGCCGTATGACGCGCCGAGCGAGCAGGCGCGCGCGGCGTCGAGCCAGGGGAATTTCTGCAACGCCGCCGCGTAGCCTTTCTGCAGGTCTTCCAGCGGCCGATCGCCCCAATGCTGGCTGATCGAGTCGGTGAACGCCTGGCCGTAGCCCGGCGAGCCGTGGAAGTCGATGAGCACCGCGCCATAGCCGTGCGCCGCAAAGGTCTGCGCATTCCAGCGCCAGTTCCACTGGTTCTGGAAGCTCGACTGCGGGCCGCCATGCACGATGAAGGCGACCGGCGCCCTGGCGCCGGCCGCGAGGCCGGGTGGCTGTACGACGTAGCCGTACACGGTCTCATCGTTCCAGCCCTTGAAACTGAACTGCTCGAACTTTCCGAGCTGGATGCCCTCGAGGCGCCCGGCATTTGCGCTCGTCAGCCGGCGGCGCTCGCCCTTGGTCGAAAGTAGATAGAGATCGGGCGGCGACCCCAGGTCGTGCCAGAGCACGACATTGCCGCGCGGCGCCGGCGAGAACGCCGCGACCGTGCCGGCGCCGGACAGCTTCGAGACGCGGCCGCTCGCGGCGTCGATGGCGAACAACGGCTCCTGGCCGAGGTCGCTGGCGGTGGCGAGCAACGTCCTGCCGTCGCCGGCCACATCGAGATGCGAGATCGACCGGTCCCACTGCGCCGCGACCTCGCGGATCTGGTCGCGGTGGCGCACGCGGATGCCGAATCGATCGGCCTCGAAGCCGGGGCGCTTCATGGCCAGCCAGGCGAGATCGCCGTTCTCGAGGAACACCGGCTGCGTGTCCCAGGCGGGATTGTCGGGCGTGAGATTCCTCGGCGCCGCGCTGCCATCGGAAGGTGCCTCGTACAGATCGAAGTTCGTCGACCACGGCTCGGTACGGCCCGCGACGCGCGCACTGAACACGATCCGGCTGCCGTCCGGCGTGAACGCGAACTCCTCGGCGCCGCCGAAGGGCTTGGATGGCACGTCGGCGTCGAGCGCGCGGCTCACGTTCACGGGCGCGCCGGCGCGTCCGTCGGCGTTCACGGGTGCAACGAACAGGTTCGAGCGCGTGCCATCGCGCCAGGTGTCCCAGTGACGGATGAAGATCCGATCGTAGGTGCGCGCGGAGGTCTTCTTCTTCGCAGCGGCATCGAGACGGTCGCGCGTGCACTTGAGGTCCGGGCAATCGGCGAACACTTCCATGCTCAGCGCAATGCGCCCGCCGCCCGAGGAAAACCTGAAGCTGCCGATGTCGAGCGGGTAGTCGGTGACCTGCACGGCCTCTCCACCCGCCATGGGCAGGCGCCAGATCTGCATCGAGCCGGCGCGCGTCGACAGGAAATAGATGTTGTTGCCGTCGACTGACCAGCGCGGATGCGTGTCGCTGGTGGAGCTCTGCGTCAACCGGCGCGGCTGCGGCGCCTCGGCCTGGAGATCCACCAGCCACAGGTCGGTGCGGCCGCGGTTGGCCTCGAGATCGGCTTCGCGCTTCACGTACACCACGTAGCGGCCGTTCGGCGACACCTGCGGATCGCTGATGCGAACCAGCGAGTTGAGATCCGTGGGGGTGAGCGTGCGCGCTGCATCCACGGCGAACGCGCCTGCGTCCAGGGCGAGCCCGCAGGCGAGCGTCGTCGCGATGCGCAACCATGACTTCATGATCCGTCTCCGTTACTGGGAAAGTCCGATCTCGGACGACTCGATGGTCCAGCTCTCGGCGCGCGCGGCATCGAGCCAGTCTCGCATGTGCACGTCGCCGAGTACCGTGGCAACGTATGCCGCGGACTGCTCCGCCAACGCGGCGCCGTACGTGCGAAACCGCAGCACCACGGGTGCATACATCGCGTCGGCCACGCTGTATTCGCCGAAGAGCCACGGCCCCGCCGCGCCGAATCGCCGGCGGCAGTCCGCCCACGACTGCTCGATGCGCGCGATCTCGGCGGCGCGCTCCGCGCTTGGCGGCGTGCGCCGGCCCACGGCGCGGGCGTTCATCGGCCATTGCGACCGCAGGATGCTGAAGCCGGCATGCATCTCGGCGCTGACCGCGCGCGCCACGGCGCGAGCGTTGCGCTCGCCCGGCCAGCCGCGGCCCGCGAGTTCGCAGGCGTATTCGCAGATCGCCAGGGAGTCCCAGATCAGCAGGTCACCATGCCTCAGGACCGGGACGCGCCGCGTCGGACTCACGGCGGCCACCTCGCGCGCGAACTGCGGCGTGTCGAGCTGCAGCAGCTGCTCGGAGAATTCCAGGCCGAGATGCTTCATCAGGATCCACGGGCGCAGCGACCAGGAGGAGTAGTTCTTGTTGCCGATCGTCAATGAAAGTGGGTTCAAACAATTCCCCCGGTAACATCGGTGGCATGTACGGCGTTCGCGCGATCTGTTTCGATCTGGACAACACCCTGTGGGCCATCGAACCGGTGCTCGAACGCGCGGAACGCATTCTCGCCGATTGGATGCGCGCGCGGTACCCGCGAATCCCTCAGCGCTACACGCCCGCGGACATCCGCGCCGCGCGCGCGGCGCTGATGCAGGAGCTGCCCCAACGCGCACACGACCTCACGTACCTGAGTCTCGAGAACCTCGCCAGGCTCGCCGAATCGGTGGGCTACGAGCGGGACGTGGCGCAGCACGCCTTCGCCGTGTGGCACGCGGCGCGCAACCAGTGCGAGCCATTCGCCGACGTGCTTCCGGCACTCGAGAACCTCAAGGCCTCGTATCGCCTCGCCACGCTCTCCAACGGCAATGCCAATCTCGCGGCCATCGGCATCGCGCACCACTTCGAAGTGTCGCTGCATGCCGCGGAGCTGGGTTGCGCCAAGCCCGATCCGCGCGCCTACAGCGCGCTCGCGCAGTCGCTGACACTCGAGCCCGCGGAAATCCTGTTTGTAGGTGACGAGCCCCACGCCGACGTCGCCGGTCCCCGCAGCGCGGGCATGCAAACCGTATGGGTGAATCGTGGCGGACTCGCATGGCCGGCCGAACTACCCGCGGCGGATCATGTGATCGCGGATTTGCGCGAGCTCGTGACGCTGCTCACGCCAGGAATGTGAACCACGTTGCGCGGCCCGCGGAACAGTCAGCACTGTGCCGCGGCGGCTGCCAATGGATGCTCGCCGCCTGTTGAAAACGCCTGCTGCATCACGGAACCTCGCTGCACACAGGCGCTCAATTGTTAGAGGCAGGATGCCGATGACATTGATGAGGTCGATCGAAACGGGGTGCCCGATGACGATCCAGACGGTTGCCAGTCTCAAGGAGTTCTTCCGCGACGCGTTGCACGACGCGCTCTCGCATCAGCACGTGGCGGTCGACGACCAGACCGAACACTACGTGGTCAACCTGCTCACGCTGTTCGCGGATCCGGATGCGCTGTTCGAGCGCGACGCCCGCGACCCCGAGCAACCCGCGCGCCTCAAGCCGCTGGTGGTGATGCTCGGCGAGGCGCTCGAGGCGCCGACCCTCGATGCGCGCTTCCGCGGCTTGCAGCGACTCGGCGACGTCTCGCTGTTCATCGCGGGCTTCTTCTCCGCCGGGTTCGTCCGCAAGCTGGTCGACGTGGACTACCACATCGCCATGGGTGGCCGCGCCTACGGGACGCTGGCGGAGAACTGCGGGCCGGCACGCGGCCGGACGCTGCGCCAGGTATTCGCGGAACTGGCGGCGAAGTTCACACCCATGGTGGATGCGCTCAACGAGATCAGCGAGAGCTCGTACCAGCATTCGGATCGCGATCGCCTGCGGCTCTACGAGTTGTGGGTGAAGACCGGCAGCGAGCGCTCGCGCACGTTGCTGCGCAAGCTCGGCATCGAGCCCACGCCCGCGGCGCGCAGCCTGCTCGCGCATTGAGTCATGTCCGCGGCCACACTCGCCTCGCTGCAGGGCGCGCTCGCCGAGATCTACGACCTGCCGGCGACGCCGGACGTCGTGCAATTCCTGATGACGGATCGCGCCGCGATGCGCCGGATCCACGCGGCGCGCGACAGCGACGAGCAGCTGTTCCTCGCGCAGGATGAAGATGCGCTGTCGCTGGCGCTGTACATCGACGCGCAGGTGCTCGAGCGGCTGGCGCGCCGCGATCCGTTCGAGGCGCTCACCGAACACAATCTCGCCGACTACCTCACGGTCGCCGAAGGCGTCAGCCACTTCGTGTACGTCGCGTGGAATGCCGGCTTCGACAAGCCGGTCACGCTGCTGGAGCTCGAGCTGCAGGCCGAGGTGGACAAGTACGTTCTGGGTGCCTGGCTGCTGCGCGAGCAGGGCTGCGGGCGCTTTCCGCGCGAGCTGCATCGCGCGTTGTTCGAACGGGCGCACGTCGATGCGGCGGCCGCGGCCGAGCGGGCCCGCCTGTACCACACCGCATCGACCTACGCGGGCAGGTTCTGCCAGCGGGTCGCGGCCGCACTGGCGCGCGGCACGCGTGGCGCCACGCGCGATCTGGTCACGGAACTGCGCCGGTTCTACCGGTGGGGAAACGCCAGGAAGCTACGCCACATCGAACAGTGGGCGTGATCAGTCGGTGTCCGGTTCTCCGGAGGCCTTGCGGGCTTCCAGCTCGCGCTTCAACTTGATCCACTCGCCGAGCTTGCGCAGGTCGCGCTTGCCAGCCGTCTTCTTCTGCGCCGGGGCGTGCGCAGCGCCGACGCGCGCGTAGGGATCGAATCCCTTGGCGCGATTGCGCTCGATCGAGAGCCTGGCGGTTTCGCCACGCGCCGGCGTCTGTTCGACGGACAGAGGCGCGCGCTCCAGGGGTACTCCGGCATAGCCCGCATCGATCCATTCCACGCGCGCATTACCACGATCGTCGTGCACGATCTGAGAAGCACGGCGCCGGTTGGCGTTGCTGGGGGGGTTGCCGTTGGAATTGTCGTCGTTCACGCCTCAAGTATGACCGACACGCCCGTCCGATTGTTTGACATAGCCGCCATTCCGGGAGGCGTCGATCGAAGCCTGTGAGCAGCTTCACGCAATTTTTATTCGTGCCGCGGCCCGCAGGATGCCGATGATGGTTTTCGCGTCGGTGAGTTCCCCGCCGTACGCGCGCGCCACGGCCACATCGAGCGGCCACCATTCCACCTGGAAGACTTCGTCCGGCTCGGGCGCCGAGGCGGCAGGCGTGAGCTCGGTCGCCAGATACAGGTGGATGACTTCGGTGAATACTCCCGGCGAGCTGAAATAGGCGCCGAGCGAACTCCAGCGCGCGGCATGTACCGCGCCTTCTTCCACCAGCTCGCGGCGCGCGGTGGTCTCCGGCGGCTCGTCGGGCTCGAGTTTTCCGGCGGGCAGCTCGTAGATGTAGCCGCCGGCGGCGTGACGATACTGGCGCAGCAGACAGACGCGGCGCTGCGCGTCGATGGCCACCGCGGCCGCGCCTCCCGGGTGCCGCACGACTTCCAGCGGCACGCGCACGCCGTTCGGCAGCTCCACCGTGTCGACGCTCACGCGAATGACGCGCCCCTCGTAGATGATTTTTCTGTCGATCGACATTGCGCCAGTCTACCCGTACCCGCGTGCCGGGCGCGGGCCATGCGGGTTGCGCGCCGACTTCATCCAGTGTTCGGTGCGTCGAGCTACTGTGCAGGTTCGCGAGCGCATCGCTGCATGCCGCGCCATTCGGACCCGACGACCCGCGCTTGTCGGGCCCGCGCGCCCGTGCCCATAATCCCCGCAGCCAGCGTCGGCTCATCGAGACGCGATCTCAACCGGGATCAGAAAATCCGTCACATTCCGTCGCATGCGGGCGTGACGGACGTCACGCCTCGCTGGGGCGGCCACGCCCGTTTTCCCGTACCTTTCGTATATTGTTGTATCGATGTCCACGCCTTCACCCGAACAACTCGGAAGTCTCAACGCGCCACAAAAGCGCGCCGTGACCTATGGCGAGCCGCTTCCCGGCGGGAAGGGTTTTCGCTCCGGGCCGCTGTTGATCATCGCGGGTGCCGGCACCGGCAAGACCAACACGCTTGCGCATCGCGTCGCCCACCTGGCGATGAGCGGCGTCGATCCGGCGCGCATCCTGATGCTGACCTTCACCCGGCGCGCGGCCGTCGAGATGAAGCGCCGCGCCAACGAGATCATGCGTGAGGCGCTGAGCGACAAGCTCGGCAGCAAGGCGCAGGCCATCTCGCAGCGCCTGATCTGGGCGGGGACGTTCCATTCCATCGGCAATCGCCTGCTGCGCCACTACGCCAAGCACGTGGGCCTCGATCCCGCGTTCACCGTGCTGGATCGATCCGACGCGGCGGACCTGGTCGATACGGTCCGCACCGAGATGGGTTACTCGGGCAAAGGCCAGCGGTTCCCGCGCAAGGACACCTGCTACGGCGTGTATTCGTATCGCGTGAACACGCAGAAGTCGCTCAAGGAGACGCTGGAAAGCCAGTACTCCTGGTGCGCGCACTGGGAAGAGGATATCGCCAAGCTGCTGCGCGGCTACGTCGAGCGCAAGTCCGAGTACCGCGTGCTCGATTTCGACGACCTGCTGCTGTACTGGCACGCCATGATGAGCGAGGAGCGCATCGCAAAATCGGTGGCGGCGAATTTCGACCACGTGCTGGTCGACGAGTACCAGGACACCAACAAGCTGCAGGGCGACATCCTGCAGGCACTCAAGCCCGACGGCCAGGGCGTGACCGTGGTGGGCGACGACGCGCAGGCCATCTACTCGTTCCGCGCGGCCGCGGTGGAGAACATTCTCGGTTTCCCGGACCGCTTCCGGCCCAAGGCCGAGGTGGTGACGCTGGCGCAGAACTTCCGTTCCAGCCAGAGCATCCTGGATTCCGCCAACGCGCTGATGGCCGATGCGCCGCGCCAGTACCGCAAGCACCTGCTGTCGATGCGCGGCCAGGGCCCGCGTCCCAAGCTCGTGACGGTGGATGATCTGCCGACGCAGGCCGAGTTCATCGCGACGCGGGTGCTCGCATCGCGCGAGGCGGGCGTGGCGCTCAGGCGCCAGGCCGTGCTGTTCCGCAGCGGCTCGCACAGCGACGTGCTGGAGATCGAGCTGCAGAAGCGCAAGATCCCGTTCGTGAAATATGGCGGCCTCAAGTTCCTCGAAGCCGCGCACGTCAAGGACCTGCTCGCCATCCTGCGCTGGGTCGACAACCCGCGGAACCAGCTCGCCGCCTTTCGCGTGCTGCAGTTCATGCCGGGCATGGGTCCGGCCAATGCCAAGCGGGCGCTGGACCATTTCATCGCGAACAACCACCTCTGGGTGTCGTTCGAGAAGTTCGAGCCGCCCAACGATGCGCGGGTCGCCTGGAAGAAGTTCAACGAGATCTTCGGCATGCTCGCCGAGCCGAACCGCGAGTGGCGCGGGCAGATCGCGCTGGCGCGCGAGTTCTACAAGCCGCACATGGAACGCATGTACGAGCACGTGCACACGCGCATCGGCGACCTCGACCAGCTCGAGCTGCTGTCCTCGCAATACCCGTCGCGCGAGCGCTTCGTCACCGAGCTCACGCTGGACCCGCCGCACGCCACCAGCGATCTGGCCGGGCAGCCGCTGCTCGACGAGGACTATCTGGTGCTCTCCACCATTCATTCCGCGAAGGGCATGGAGTGGGATCACGTGTACATCCTCAACGTGGTCGACGGCAGCTTCCCGTCCGAGTTCGCCACCGGCAAGGCGGAACTCATCGAGGAGGAGCGGCGCCTGCTGTACGTGGCCATGACGCGTGCGCGCAATGAGCTCACCTGCGTGGTGCCGCTGCGTTTCCAGATCACCAGCCAGCCGAAGACCTCGGATGGGCACGTGTACGGGGCGCGCAGCCGCTTCCTCACCGAGAAGGTCGTGAAGTGCTTCGACGAGCAGGCCTTCCAGGGAACCAACACCGAAGTGAAGATCGAAGAGACGGCGGCCGATTCCGGCACCATCGACGTGGCGTCGCGGCTCAAGCAGATGTGGTGATGCGGGGCAGCGCGCTGCCCCGGCCCCAAGCCCCTATCGCTTGCGGAACTTCAGCGTGAAACGGTCACTCTCGCCGATGGCCTCGAGCTTCTCGCGGTCGCGGCTTCCCTGGCGCAGCGTGGGCGGCAGCGACCAGACGCCTTGCTCGTAGTCCTTGGTGTCCTTCGGATTCGCATTGATCTGCGAGCGTTCCACGAGCTCGAAGCCGGCCGACTCGATGAGCTGCACGGCGAAGTCTTCGTTGACGTAGCCCGTGCTGGCGCGCGGATCCTGCGGCGTGCCGCGCTCGCCGCGATGCTCGACCACGCCGAGGATGCCGCCCGGCTTGAGCGCGCGATTCATGGCCTCGAAGGCCTGCCTGGCATAGCCCAGGCTCATCCAGTTGTGGAGGTTGCGGAAGGTGACGACCAGGTCGCAGCTGCCGGGCGGGGCGATCTCGCTCTGCTCCGGGCCGAGCGTGGTCAAGCTCACCCGTCCATAAAGGTCCGGACGTGCGACGAGCTTCTGCGAGTAGCGCGCGAGGCTGGCAGAGATGAATTCATTGCCCGGGGAGGCGGGCATCTGCGCGACATAGAGCTTGCCGCCGTCGGCGAGCAGCGGCGCGAGGATCTCGGTGTACCAGCCGTCCGGGCCGGGCCAGATCTCGGCCACGGTCATGCCGGGCCTGATGCCGAAGAACAGCAGCGTGTCGAGCGGGTGCCGCCATGCATCGCGCGCGCGGTTCTCCGCGCTGCGATGGGCTCCGGCGAGCACCCGTTCGAGCGCGGCCGCGGTGGCCGCGTCGCGCGGCGGCGGCGCAGCGCCGGGTGAGGGCGCAGGCGCACCCGCGCAGCCGGCGAGTTGCGCGAGGATCGCCAGGATCGCGAGCGAGACACGGATGCGCGGCGACATCGGCGGACTCCGGGCAAAAGAAAAAGAACCCCGCACCGGGCGGGGTTCGTAACTGACTCTTCGCTAGGTAGTTAGCCTGCGCCGCTGTTCGTCAACGGCGGAACGGACCACCGCCGCCCTGGCGCGGGCGCGGCGGACGTTCCTGCGCTTCGTTGACGCGCAGCGGACGGCCGTTCATCTGGTACCCGTTCAGGCCCTGGATCGCGGCTTGCGCCTCGGTCGAGCCCATTTCAACGAAGCCGAAGCCACGGGGCTTGCCCGTTTCGCGGTCGTTGATCAGCTTTACGGAATCGACCTTGCCATGGCGCTCGAACAGCACCTTGATATCTTGCTCGGTCGCGGAGAAGGGCAGGTTGCCCACGTAGATCGTCGTCATCCCGGACATCTCTCAAAATGCGGACAGCGGCAGGTACGCGGCCCCTGCATGTACCGCGGTCATGTAAAAACAGGTCAAGGCTTCAAGGCACACGTGACTAGGTCAATTCGTAGCTCTTGGGGCTCTGCGGCCTGCACCGTAGTTCGTGCACTCTTCAGGGCAATTCCGTTAGACGCATCGAACGCGAGGCATGCTACTCCTCGCTTCGAGAAGCTGTAAACAACGGACAGGGGCCAGGCCGTACGGCGCACGCAAATGCAGCAATTTGAGGGAATTTCAGCGACATACGGCGAGCCCGGCGCCGTGATGGTAGCGCTCACTTCCCGCCAGATGACACTTATTCTAGATAGGCGTATCCGTCGAGCTCGCCCTGGTAGAAGCGCTTGATGGCCTGGGATTCCGCCACCGTCATGCGGCCCTCGCGCACCGCGCGCTCGCAGTCCCGGGCCAGGGCCGGGTGCAGGTCGGCGACGTCGTATTCCATGTACTCCAGCACCTTGTTGGCGGTGTCGCCCTTGACGATCTCTTCTATCCACCAGCCGCCGTCGTCGTGGAAGCGCACGTGCACCACGTGCGTGTCGCCGAACAGGTTGTGCAGGTCGCCGAGGGTCTCCTGGTACGCGCCCACCAGGAACGCCGCCAGGTAGTACTCGTCCTGCGCGCTGATGGCGTGCAGCTCGAGCGTCTTCTTCACCTCGCGCTGGCTCACGAACCGGTCTATCTTCCCGTCGGAATCGCAGGTGATGTCGGCGAGCACGCCCTTGCGCGTCGGCCGCTCGTTGAGGCGATGGATGGGCATGATCGGGAACAACTGGTCGATCGCCCAGCTGTCCGGCAGCGACTGGAACACCGAGAAGTTGCAGAAGTAGACGTCGGAGAGGATGGACTCGAGCTCCTCGAGTTCCTCCGGCACCTCGTCGAGCTTGCGCGTGAGGTCGCGCACCTTGGCGCAGGTGGCCCAATACAGCCGCTCGGCGAGGCCGCGCTGCTCGAGTGTCAGCAATCCCAGGTTGAACATCTGCAGCACCTGGTCGCGCGCGGTCTGCGCGTCGTGGTAGCACTCGACCACGCGCCGCTCGTTCACGGAGCGGAATGCATCCAGCAGGTCGCGCACCGGCTGTGGCATCGAGGGATTCTCCTGGTCCTCCTTGCCAGTGACGCGGAACTGGTCGAGCGCCTGCCTGCCGAGGGTATTGAAGATGAGCACGCTGTGGTGCGCGGCGATGGCACGTCCCGATTCGCTGACGATCATGGGATGCGCGATCTTGCGCGCGTTGCAGACGTTGGCGATGCGGTACACCACGTCGTTGGCGTACTCGTTGATCGTGTAGTTCATCGACGAGGAGAAGTTCGTGCCGCTGCCGTCGTAGTCGACGCCCAGGCCGCCGCCCACGTCGATGTACTGCAGGCCGGCGCCGAGCAGCTTCAATTCGGCGTACACGTGCGCCAGCTCGTTGATGGCGTCCTTCACGCGGCGGATGTCCTGCAGCTGGCTGCCCGGATGGCAATGCACGAGCTGCAGGCAATCGAGCATGTTCTTCGAGCGCAGTATCTCGACGGCCTCGAGGATCTCCGTGATGAACAGGCCGAACTTGGACTTGTCGCCGGCTGACTCGCGCCACTTGCCGGAGCCCTCGCTGGCGAGCTTCACGCGCACGCCGATCCTGGGGCGCACATTGTATTTCTCGGCGATGCGCAGGATGGCCGGCAGTTCCTCGAAGTTTTCCACCACCGGGATGATGGTGCGGCCGAGCTTGGTCGCGATGATCACGGCTTCGAGATAGCTGTCGTCCTTGAAGCCGTTGCAGACGATGAGCCGCTCGGGGGAGTCGGCCGTCATCGACATCACCGACAGCAGCTCCGGCTTGCTGCCCACTTCCAGCCCGAAGCCGAAAGGCTTGCCGTAGCGGTACACCTCTTCGACCACCAGGCGCTGCTGGTTCACCTTGATCGGAAACACCGCCGTGTAGCGATTCTGGTAATCGTTCTCGGCGATCGCCTGCGCGAAGGCGTCGTGCAGGTGCTTGAGCCGATGAGCCAGGATGTCCGAGAAGCGCACCACCACCGGCGCGGTGAGCTCACGCTCCTTGAGACCCTGCACCACGTCGAACAGGTCGATCTCGCGCGCCGGGTTCATGTCGGGCCGAACTACCAGGTGGCCGGCGGCGTTCACGCAGAAATAACCCTTGCCCCAGGCGCTGACCTGATAGAGCTCTGAAGAGTCGTCGATGGACCACGCGATCGGACGATCGGCGCGACGCAGGGATTCCGGTTCGGCAGCCATTTTGGCGCGCACGATATCAAATAGGTCCCGCAAGTAAACGTCGGCGCACGCCGTGTTCGCCGGCGCGCTAGCCGGAGCCGGTGGCGATGGGCCGCTGTGGATCCCGGATCCACTCGCTCCAGGAGCCGGCGTACAGGCGGCCGCCGGGCAGCCCGGCGTGCTCCAGCGCCAGCAGGTTGTGACAGGCGGTGACCCCGGAGCCACACATCGCGATCACCGCGGATGGGGGCTGCGAGCCGAGCACGATGCTCCACCGCCGGCGCAGCGCGTCGGCCGCGAGAAACTTTCCGTCGGTGCCCATGTTCGCCACGTAGGGGGCATTGCGCGCGCCCGGAATGTGCCCGGCGACCGGATCCAGCGTCTCGTTGCGACCGGCGAACCGATCCGCGGCGCGAGCATCGAGCAGCAGGGTTCCCGGTTGCCGGCGCAGTGCTGCCACGCGCTCGGTATCGACCGCGGCGCCGGAGGCGAGCGTCACGGGCAAGGTGCGCGGGCGCGGCGCGCGCGTCGTGGCTTCCAGTGGCAGGCCCGCGGCGCGCCATGCCGCCAGGCCTCCATCGAGCACCGCCACGGTCCGCACGCCGATCCAGCGCGCCAGCCACCAGAAGCGCGCCGCGTAGGCGCAATTGCCCTGGTCGTAGGCGACCAGCTGCACGTCGCTGCCGGCACCCAAAGCGGCGATGCGCCGCGCGAAGTCGTGCGGATCGGGCAGCGGATGTCGGCCGCTCTGCGGCGTGATCGGACCGGAGAGGTCGCGGTCCAGATGCACGTATTGCGCGCCCGGAATGTGCGCGCGCGCGTGCTCGTTCTCGCCCCATTGGGGATTGCCGAGCTCGAAGCGGCAGTCGAACAGCGCGAGATCCTCGCGCTCGAGTTGTGAGGCGAGCGTGGTGGCGTCGATTAATGTGGTGAAAGGGCGCATGCCGCATTTTACAATCGCGCGCAACGCATGGCTGACACATGGCAATAGACGTCTACTGGGGCTCGGGCAGCCCGCATTCATGGCGCGTATTGCTGGCGCTCGAGCACAAGGGCCTGGTCTACGACAGCCACCTGTTGCACCTGGGCATGCAGGAACACAAGGCGCCGCACATGCTGGCGCTGAATCCGCGCGGCCGCGTGCCGGTCCTGAAGGACAACGACTACGTCGTGTTCGAATCGCTGGCGGTGCTCTACTACCTGGATCGCAAGTATCCGGCGAAGCCGCTGTTCGGCGATTCGGCCGAAGAGGGCGCCGTCATCATGCGCGTGTGCTGCGAATACCAGGCCTACATCGAGCCGTACCTGACGCGCATCACGCGCGCGCTGCTGAATCGACAGGGCGACCCGTACTCCGATGAGAGCACGTATGCCATGCACATGATCGCGGGCGAAGCGCGCACCATCGAGGCACGTCTGTCCAAGGGCCCATGGATCGTCGGCGAGCAGCCCGGCGCGGCCGACTACATGATCTATCCGGGCATCAAGTTGCTGCTGCGCGCGCTCGCGCTGCCCGAGGCCCGCGAGCTTTCATCGCGCTTCCTGCCCGTGGAAGCGAACTATCCGGCGCTCGGTCGCTGGCTGCAGCGCGTCGAATCTCTGCCCGGCTACCAACGCACCTTCCCGCCGCACTGGCGCAGCGCCGACTCCTGAGGCCGCCGTTCGGTGGCAACACCGGACGATGATTGATACCCTCGCGGCCGAGTTTTTCGACCCGGGATTCATCGGGCGAGCAAAGGAGACGAGCAGAGGAAATGAGCAACGGCAAGATCCACATCGAGTTTCCCGGGCGAATCATCTTCATCGGCTTCGGCAGCATCGGCCAGGGCACGCTGCCGCTGGTCTTGCGCCACGTCGGGATTCCCAAGGAGCGCATCACCATCATCACCTCGGACGACCGCGGCAAGAAGGAAGCCGAGGAGTACGGCATCAAGGTCGTGAAGGTGACGCTGACGCGCGACAACTTCCGGCGCGAACTCGATCCGCACATCGGCCGTGGCGATTTCGTGCTCAACGTCTCCGTGGACGTTTCGTCCATCGCGCTGATCAAGTTCTGCTGGTCGAAGGGCGCCATGTACCTGGACACGTGCATCGAGCCGTGGCCCGGCGGTTATACCGACGCCACCATCCCGCATGCGCGCCGCACGAATTACGCGCTGCGCGAGGAAGCGCTGGCGCTGCGCAAGGAGAACGCGCGCGCACCCACCGCGGTCCTCACGCACGGCGCCAATCCCGGCCTCGTGTCCCACTTCGTCAAGCAGGCATTGTTGAACATCGCGCACGACACGGCGGTCGATCCCGGCACGCCGAATTCGCGCGAGGACTGGGGCCAGCTCGCGCGCAAGCTCGGCATCAAGGTGATCCACATCGCCGAGCGCGACACGCAGCTGGCGTCGCGGCCGAAGGAATTCAACGAATTCGTCAACACCTGGTCGGTGGACGGCTTCGTGAGCGAGGGCCAGCAGCCGGCCGAGCTCGGCTGGGGCACGCACGAGAAGAACTTCCCGCGCGACGGCCGGCGCTACGACTTCGGCGGCGGCGCGTCCATCTACCTGATGCAGCCGGGCGCGGCCACGAAGGTGCGCACCTGGACGCCGAAGGCCGGACATTTCCACGGTTTCCTGATCACCCACGGCGAGTCGATCTCCATCGCCGACTACCTGACGGTGCGTCAGAGCTCGGAAGTGGTGTACCGCCCGACCGTGCACTACTCCTATCACCCGAGCGATTCGGCCGTGGTCTCGGTGCACGAGTTCGCCGGCCGCAACTGGCACCTGCAGGACCGCCAGCGCATCCTGATGGACGAGATCATCTCGGGCATCGACGAGCTGGGCGTGCTGCTCGCGGGGCACAAGAAGAATGCCTACTGGTACGGCTCGCAGCTGTCCATCGAGGAGGCGCGCAAGCTGGTGCCGCACAACAACGCCACCAGCCTGCAGGTCACCGTCTCCTGCCTCTCGGGAATGATCTGGGCGATGGAGAACCCGAACATGGGCCTCGTCGAGCCGGACGAGATCGATTACAAGCGCAACCTCGAGATCGCGATGCCGTATCTGGGCACGGTCACCGGCGCGTATACCGACTGGACGCCGTTGCACGATCGCGAGCGGCTGTTCCCCGAGGACCTCGACAAGACCGACCCGTGGCAATTCAAGAACGTGCGGGTGTGAGCAATTCGGGCGCGGTGTCGGGCGTCGGTTGACGACGCCCGGCCCGCCAGCCTCCGGGCATCATGGCGCGGTCACGCCGTCTCTTCGTAGTGGATCTCGACGATCGTGAAGCTGCGGGCTCCGCCCGGCAGCTCGACGGTGAGCTCGTCATCCAGAGCCTTGCGCAGCAACGCGCGCGCCAACGGCGCGTCCATGCTGATGTAGCCCTCGGCCATGTCGAACTCGTCCGGCCCGACGATACGGTGCCGGTACTCCCGGCCCGCGTCGTCCTCGAGCGTGACCCATGCGCCGAAGAACACGCGCCGGCGATCCGCCGGAGGCTTGTCCACCACCGTCATGCCGTCGAGCCGCTTGCGCAGGAAGCGCACGCGCCGGTCGATCTCGCGCAGGCGCCGTTTCCCGTAGGTGTATTCGGCATTCTCCGAGCGATCGCCCTGCGCGGCGGCTTCGGAGACCGCCTGGGTCACGCGCGGACGCTCGACGCGCCACAGCTCGTCCAGCTCCCGTTTGAGGCGCTCGGCCCCCGCGGGCGTGATGAATTGCGATCCGGGTTTCTCTGCAGCTCGGTAGCGCGTCACGACATCGGTCTTATGTGATGAACGTCTCAGTCAGGGGCAACGCCTGCCCGGGGGTTCTGTGCAGCGGCTCACAGCCATGCAGGGGCACCAAGCCTACGCTTTCCACCCATGGCAGCCCGCTACTACACCCACTTTGTCACGAGCGCCGAACCTGCGCATTCGAGCGAGTGGAGCGGCGTCATCGAGCTGACCCATCCGCTCGGCGAGCGCCGGGACTCGAAGGAACTGCGCCGACTGCTGGCCGCGAACTTCGAGATCGACGCCGAGGACATCAAGATCCTGCAGGTCGCAAGGCTGCACTGAACCGAATCCCCTAGCGGACTTCTTTCCCTTCATCGAAAGTCCGCCTTCCAGCCCCGAGCCCCCAAAGCTTGGGGCTTTTTTTATACTCCCGGCCATCGCTTTTCCGCCGGGGATTTTCATGGCTCATCGTTTCCTGCTCGCGGCCGTGGCCGCAGCGCTCGCCGCCGCCACTCTCGCGGCGTGCGCCGCACCGTCGCCCAAGCCCGCTCCCGCCGTCGCCGCACCTGCCGTGCCTGCGCCGCCACCGCCCAAATCCGGGGTCGACCTGGCGGGATTCGACCGCTCGGTGCGCGCGCAGGACGATTTGTACCGCTTCGCGGGCGGCGCCTGGCTGGCGAACACCGCGATTCCGCCCGACCGCTCGAACTACGGCTCGTTCACCATCCTCGACGACCAGGCGCAGGAAGAAGTGAAGGACCTCATCGTCGCCGCCTCGCAGCAGCCCGAGCGTGCGCCGGGATCCGACGCGCAGAAGATCGGCGACTACTACCTCGCGTACATGGACACGGCGCGCGTGGAAAGCCTCGGACTCGCGCCGCTGAAAGAGGAACTCGCGCGCATCGACGCCATCGTCACTGCCCGCGACGTGGCGCGCTACATCGGCCATTCGCAGCGGATCGGCGTGGCGCAGCCCTTCCAGTGGTTCTCGACGCCCGACAAGAAGAACTCGACCACCTACCTGGGTTCCATCTACCAGAACGGGCTCACCATGCCCGACCGCGACTACTACCTGAGTCCGGATGCCAGGTACGCGGCGTTCCGCGCGAAGTTCGCGGTATACGTCGAGCAGATGCTGGCGCGCGCCGGCGAGCGCAACGCGAAGTCCGCGGCGGCGCGCATCGCCGCACTCGAGACGCGCCTGGCCAACGACCAGTGGACCAAGGTGCAGAACCGCGATCCCGTGAAGACCTACAACTCCATGGGATTGCCGCAGTACCAGAAGCTCGCGCCGAATTTCGACTGGCTGGCGTTCTTCGAAGGCATGGGCGCGCCGGTGCAGCAGATGAACTTCTATCAGCCGAGCTTCATCACGGGCGTCGCCCAGCTGGTGAAGACCGTCCCGGTCGCCGACTGGCGCCTTTATTTCAAGTTTCAGCTGCTGGATGACTATGCACCGTTCTTGTCCGCGCAATTCGCGGACCTGGAGTTCGACTTCCACCAGCGCACCCTGAACGGCGTGCAACAGCCGCTGCCGCGCTGGCGACGCGCCGTGGACTCGATGGACAACAACATGGGCGAGCTCATCGGCCGCATGTTCGTCGAGGCGCATTTCCCGCCCGAGCACAAGCGCCGCATGCTCGAGCTCGTCGACAATTTGCTCAAGACCTTCGATACCTCGATCGACGGGCTCGAATGGATGGGACCCGAGACCAAGGCCGAGGCCAGGAAGAAGCTTGCGAAGATCACCGTCAAGATCGGCTATCCCGACCAGTGGCGCGATTACGGTGCGCTCACGGTCAGGAGCGACGACCTGGTCGGCAACGTGATGCGCGGTCAGGCGTTCGAGCTCGACCGGAACGTCAAACGCGCCGGAGGTCCGGTCGACAAGGGCGAGTGGCTGATGACGCCGCAGACGGTCAACGCCTATTACAACTCCACCACCAACGAGATCACGTTCCCCGCCGCCATCCTGCGCCCGCCGTTCTTCGACATGAGCGCCGACGACGCCATCAACTACGGCGGCATCGGCTCGGTGATCGGCCACGAGATCAGCCATGGTTTCGACGATTCGGGCCGGCAGTTCGACGGCGATGGAAACCTGCGCGACTGGTGGACCGCCGAGGACGCGGCGAAATTCAAGCAGCGCGCCGACGCGCTGGCCGCGCAATTCGACGGCTACTCGGTGCTCGATGACCGCCACATCAACGGCAAGCTCACGCTCGGCGAGAACATCGGCGACCTGTCGGGGCTCGCGATTGCCTACAAGGCATGGAAGATGTCGCTCGGCGGGCAGCCATCGCCGCTCATCGACGGGTTCACCGGCGAGCAGCGCTTCTTCATCGGCTGGGCGCAGGTCTGGCGGCGCAAGTACCGCGACGAGGAACTGCTCAAGCGGCTGGTCACCGATCCGCACAGCCCGAGCGAGTTCCGTGCCAATGGGCCGACCAGCAACATCGATGCTTTCTACGACGCGTTTGGCGTGAAACCCGGTGACCGCATGTACCGGCCGCCGGAACAGCGTGTCAGAATCTGGTGAGGAGGCTCCCATGCGCAGGCTGTTGCTGACGATCACCGTGCTGCTGGCGACCGCGAATCTCAGCGGATGCGGTTACAACAAGCTGCAGAACCAGGACGAGGCGGTGAAGGCCGCCTGGTCGGAGGTCATCAACCAATACCAGCGCCGCGCCGACCTGATCCCGAATCTGGTCGCGACCGTGAAGGGTTTCGCAGCGCAGGAGGAGCGGGTGCTGGTCGGAGTGACGGAGGCGCGAGCCAAGGCCACCTCGATTCAGCTCACGCCCGAACTCATCAACAATCCGCAGGCCTTCCAGCAGTTCCAGCAGGCCCAGGGCCAGTTGACCCAGGCATTGAAGAGCCTGCTGGTCACCGTGGAGCGCTACCCGGAGCTCAAGTCGGACGCCAACTTCCGCGACCTGCAGGCGCAGCTCGAGGGCACGGAAAACCGCATCACGGTGGCGCGCAACCGCTACATCGACGCGGTGCGCGCGTACAACGTCACGGTGCGCGAGTTCCCGACCAATCTCACCGCCAAGATGTTCGATTACGAAGTGAAGCCGAATTTCACGGTGGAGAATGAGGCCGCGGTGTCGAGCGCGCCCACCGTCAGCTTCGACACGGCGACACCATCGAAGCCGGCCGGCGAAACGGCCGCCCCGGCGCAGCCCGCCAATCCGCCGGCGAACTGACGCGTGAGGACCGCGCTGGCCTGGCTCGCGTTCGCACTGATCGCGGGCGGTGCATGGCCGGCGGCGGCCCAGGTGCCGGTGCCGAAGTTCGAGGCGCTGGTCACCGATCTCACCGGCACGTTGACCGCCCAGCAGCAGGCGTCGCTCGAGGAAAAACTCGCGGCGTTCCAGGCGCGCAAGGGTGCGCAGATCGCCGTGCTCATGCTGCCGACCACCGAGCCCGAGGACATCGCGCAATTCGGCATCCGCGTCGCCGATGCCTGGAAAGTGGGACGCGCCGAGCCCGACGACGGCGTCATCCTGCTCGTCGCCAAGGACGACCGGACGCTGCGCCTGGAGGTGGGCCGTGGCCTGGAAGGGGCGCTCACCGACGCACTCAGCAGCCGCATCATCAATGACACCATCGCCCCGCTGTTCAAGCAGGGTGATTTCTACGGTGGCATCAATTCCGGTCTCGATCAGGTGATGCGCGTCATCGACGGCGAGCCGTTGCCGCCGCCCGATCCGCAATGGCATCGCACCGGCGGCGGAATCCCGTGGCCGCTGCTGATCTTCGGGGCGATCGCACTCGGCGGCACGTTGAACCGCGTGCTCGGGCGCGGCGTCGGCGCCGGCATCACCGGCCTCATCGGCGGCGGCATCATCTGGCTGATCACCTCCCGGCTGCTGTTCGCGCTGCTGGGATTCTTCGGGCTGTTCTTCCTCGCCCTGCTGTTCGGCGGCTTCCCCGGTGGTGGCCGGGGCGGGCGCGGCGTGTTCCGCGACATCGGTCGTGGCGGCGGGTTCGGGGGATTCGGCGGCGGGGGCTTCGGTTCCGGGGGCTTCGGTGGCGGCGGCGGCGGCAGCTTCGGCGGCGGCGGCGCCTCGGGGCGGTGGTAGTTAGATCATGAGTCGAATGTTGCGTCACCTGTTCGCGACGCGCGCCGGCACCCGGCGCCGATTCCCCGCGTCGCTGCTCGAGTCCATCGAGGCCGCGGTCGCGGCGGCCGAGGCGCGCACCAGCGGCGAGATCCGTTTCGTCGTGGAGACGGCCCTGGAACCGGGTGAGGTGTGGGCCGGGCTCACGCCGCGCGAGCGCGCCGTCCAGGCCTTCGCACAACTGCAGGTCTGGAACACCGAACTTCGCAACGGCGTACTCATCTATGTACTGCTGGCCGATCGCGACGTGGAGATCCTCGCCGACCGAGGTGCGGCCGAACGCATCGCCCAGGCCGACTGGGAGGGGGTTTGCCGGGCCATGGAGGCGCACTTCCGTGCCGGACGCTTCGCCGAGGGCGCGCTGGCGGGCGTGGCCGCCACCGGCAGCTTGTTAGAGAAGCATTTCCCGGCCGAACGTGCGCGCAATCGTGATGAGTTGCCGAACCAGCCCGCGCTCCTGTAGCACAATGCCGACAGTCTGAAATGTCCATGCGGTGTCATACTTTGAACATGAAGAACCTTCCTGCGCTGCGGGCGCTCCTGGTCCTTGCCTCGTGCGGCGCGCTGCTGCCGGGCTGCTCGCTCTTCAACGACGGCCCGAAGTGGGGCAGCAAACGCGCCGCCAAGGAAGCCGCGGTCGTACCCGCGTTGCCCGAGCCGATTCCCACGCATCGCTTCGTGATCGATGCGAGCACCGACATCGTGGGTGTGGTGCAGAAGACCCAGGCGACCAAGGAAGACACGCTCACCGACATCGCGCGCCGCTTCAACGTGGGCTATGAGGAGATCGTGCGCGCCAATCCGGGGGTCGACCCGTGGCTGCCGGGCGAAGGCCGCGAGATCGTCATTCCGTCGCAATTCATCCTGCCGAACGCGCCGCGCGAGGGCATCGTCATCAACGCCGCCGCGATGCGGCTCTTCTACTACCCGAAGGTGAAGAAGGGCGAGCCGCAGGTCGTGCACACCTATCCCATCGGCATCGGCAAGGTGGGTTGGAAGACGCCGGAGGGCGCCACGAAAATCGTACGGCGCCAGAAGGACCCCACGTGGCGCCCGACGCCGTCGATCATCAAGGAGCACCTGGAGGAGCGCGGCGAGAAGCTCGACAAGGTGATCGGCCCGGGCCCGGACAATCCGCTCGGCCGCTTCGCGTTCTATCTCGGCTGGCCTAGCTACATGATCCACGGCACCAACAAGCCGGCCGGCGTCGGCCTGCGCTCGAGCCATGGCTGCATCCGGCTGTATCCCGAAGACATCGCGGTGCTGTTCGAGATGGCGCCGATCGGCACGCCGGTGCGCGTGGTGAATCAGCCCTTCGTGTTCGGCTTCAAGGACGGCGCGCTGCACATCCAGGCCTTCGACGTGCTCGAAGACGATCCGCGGGACTGGAAGAAGGCGCAGGCCAAGCTGCTCAACAAGGCGCTGGCGGAGTCGATCCAGAAGGAGCTCGCCAAGCGCAAGGAGAAGATCGACTGGGAAGCGGTGGCGCAGCTGTCGAGCGATCCACGCGGCATTCCGGTGTCTGTCTCCGGTGGTCCGGACAAGCTCGAGAACATCGTCGCCGGCGCCACGCTGGTCCAGAACAAGGTCGCGCCGGGCGCAACCTGGGACGGCGTTTCCGATCTGCCGGTGGATGAAGCCACGTTCCAGGAGCTGGTGTCGGACCGCGAGCCCACCGTCGAGGCCGCCGCCGCCGCGGCGACGCCGGCCACCAAGCCGGTCACCAATTAGACTTCACTGGCGCATCGGTCACGCGCGAGGTCGTCCCTGAGGCGACCGCGCGCCGTGACTCGAGACGTTTCCTCAGCTTCTGGTGACTCGATGGTCCTGCCGCTGCACGACGACAACCCGACCACCACGAAACCGTACGTCACGGTCGGCCTCATGATCGCCTGCGTGCTGGTCTACGTGTGGCAGCACCTGCTGCTGAATGCCGAGGCCGCGCAGCGCGTCGTCTATGCGCTCGGCGTGGTTCCCTCCGTGATCATGGGTCGCGAGAACCTGCCGGCGGAGCTCGCGCTGGTGCCGCAGCCGGTGACGGTGCTGACTTCGATGTTCCTGCACGGCGGCCTGCTGCACCTGGCCGGCAACCTGCTGTACCTGTGGATCTTCGGCAATAACGTCGAAGAGGCGATGGGGCACGGGCGCTTCCTCATCTTCTATGTACTGTGTGGCATCGCCGCCGTGTTCGCCCAGGTACTGCCCAATCCCGGTTCCATCGTGCCGATGATCGGTGCCAGCGGCGCCATCTCCGGCGTGCTCGGCGCATACCTGCTGCTGTATCCGCGTGCGCGCGTGTTGTTAGGGCTGCCGCTGGGATTCCTGATCGTGGAGCTCGGGCGATTCCGGGCCGGGTGGGTGTTGCTCGCCTGGTTCGTCATGCAATTGCTGATGGGCGGCATGAGCGCGACGCGCCCGCCGTCGACCCACGGCGGCATCGCGTTCGCCGCGCACATCGGCGGGTTCGTTGCCGGGCTACTGCTCGTCACGGTTTTCAAACGACGCGGCGTGCCGCTGTGGCGGGCGTACTGAGACGCTGCTACATTCCGCCAGCGTCGCGCGGGCTTTAGGGTCGAAAAGCCAGCCGAGCAGGGGAGTTTTTTGGCCGAGCCGTTTGACTCGCAATTCGTCACTGCCGAGCAGCCCGGCTCTATGCGTGTCATCGCACGAGCCGCGACCAGCATCGCCGCGTTCGTCGGCCGCGCACTCAAGGGCCCCGTCAACGAACCCGTGCCGGTTCGCAGCTTCGCCGACTACGCGCGGGTGTTCGGCGGTCTGTGGCAACCCTCGACGCTGAGCTACGCGGTCGAACAGTTCTTCGAGAACGGCGGGCGCTGCGCCGTCATCGTGCGCGTCGTCAACGGCGCGCGGCCACCGACCCTGACACTGCCGAGCGCGCATGGCCGGCTGGTGCTGCGCGGCGTCGGCGCCGGCTCGCGTGAATTCCTGCGCGCCTCGGTGGACTACGACGGCATCGAGGGCAAAGACATCGATCGCTTCAACCTGGTGGTGCAGCGCGTGCGCACCGCCGGCTCCGAGCAGATCGAGGACCAGGAAATCTTCCGCCGCCTGTCGATCACGCCCGGTGCGGATCGGTTCGTGGCGGATGCGCTGCTGGAATCGCGGCTGGTGCGCGTGCAGGGCAGCGCGCCCACCGAACGGCCGGCGCGCACTCCGCCGGCCGCCAATGGCGCCGTCATCGGCTACACACCATCCAATCCCGACGGCGACGACGGCGGGCCGATCAGCGACTACGACATCATCGGTTCGGCGCAGGCGGGCACCGGCATCTTCGCGCTGCACGCGGCCCCGGACATCAACCTGCTGTGCATCCCACCGCTGACGCGCGAGCATGACGTCGGGTTGTCCACGTTGCTGGTCGCGGGGCGCTTCTGTCGGGAGCGGCGCGCCATGCTCATCGTCGATCCGCCCTCGGAATGGGCCTCGAGCGCCGCCGCGCTCGACGGCATGCGCCACTGGCCATTCCGTAGCGAAGACGCCGCCATGTTCTACCCGCGCATCGTCGCCTTCGACCGGCTGCGGGGCCGGTTCGAACTGTTCGCGCCCTGCGGCGTGGCCGCCGGCATGATCGCGCGCTGCGACGAGACCTGGCCCGTTTGGGCCGCCGCCGAAGGCGACGACGCCATCCTGCGCCCGGGCCTGCGCCCCGCCTGGAGCGTCTCGAATTCCGATCGCGCGCGGCTGATCAACGCGGGCATCAACCTGCTGCAGTCGGTGCGCATCGCGCCCAAGTTCGCCGCCTCGCCGCGCACGTTGGCGAGCGGTGCCGCGGCGGTGAGCGACTGGCGTTACCTGTCGGCGCGGCGCCTGGCGCTGTTCGTGATGACCAGCGTCGAGCGCGGTACGCGCTGGATGCTGTTCGAGCGCAATGCGGAGTCCACCTGGAAGCTGGCGCGCGCGCAGGTCGAAGCCTTTCTCGACTCGTTGTACGCCGAGGGCGCGTTCGCCGGGCGCACGGGTGAGCACAGCTACTTCGTGGTCTGCGATGCGCGCATCAACAACGAGGAAACGCAACGGCTCGGCAAGATCAACCTGGCCTTCGGCTTCGCGGCGAGCAAACCGGGCGAGTACCACGCCTTCCTCGTCACGCACAGCCCAGGCGGTTCGCGCACGCGCCCGATCAGCGTGAACCGCTTTGCCAACTACTCGCCGAGCGTCGACCTGGAGATCGAGTCGTCGATCCTGCGCGGATTGGTGCCGCTGCATCCCCGCGAGAACGAGGGCGACACCGTGCGCATGCCGAAGCCGGCGCTCGGAGAATCGGCACACGCCGTGGCGACGCGCGCCGAGCTCGTGGCCGAGCCGCCGGAGCACGGCCGCACGATGGTCATCGACCGCCCGGTGCATCTCGAAGCGGAGGAATAGTCCGCACTGCCGCCGGGACCGATGCGTCCGGCAGCCGCAAACTCAGCAAGAAGCGGAATGATCCGCCGTGACGGGCCACGTAACGTGCCGGTCATGAACACGCACATCCATTTCGATATCGGGTCCAGCACGCTCGGACGCGTGCTGGTGGCCAGCAACGACAAGGGCATCTGCGCGATCCTGCTCGGCGACTCCGCGCAGGCCATGGCGCGCGAGCTCCAGGCGCGGTTCCCTGGCGACCGACTCACGCGCGACCGCGAGCGCCTCGCGACCCCGCTGCGCCAGGCCGTCGAATTCGCCGACGGCCACGTGGCCTCGCTCGATCTGCCGCTCGATCCTTCGGGCACGGAATTCCAGCGGCGCGTGTGGCGCGCACTGCGACGCATACCTGCGGGTGCCACCGCGAGCTACGCGCAGATCGCGCGCCTCATCGAGGCGCCCAGATCCTTCCGCGCCGTGGCCCAGGCGTGCGGCGCCAATCCCATCGCGCTCGCGATTCCCTGCCATCGCGTGGTGCGCAACGATGGCGCGCTTTCGGGCTATCGATGGGGTGTCGCGCGCAAGCGCCGGCTGCTGGAAAACGAACGCCATCTGCAACGGGAGGCACGCAGATGAGCACCTCGCCAGCCGTGCTGCCGATCGCGCCGGCTGCGGGTGGCGCGTGCCTGGCGGCAGCGGACTGGCCGCACCTGACGGCGGAGCTCGATGAACGCGGTGTCGCGGTGCTGCCGGCGCTGTTCGATCCTGCGACCTGCCGCGCCATCGCGGCCTCATATGAGGACGAGGCGAAATTCCGCTCGCGTGTCGTCATGTCCAGGCATGGCTTCGGTCGCGGCGAGTACCGCTACTTCGCGTATCCGCTGCCCTTCGACCTGGCGAAATTGCGGGCCGAGCTCTATGTCGCGCTCGCGCCGCTCGCCAACCGCTGGCACGAGCGCATGCAGGTCGACGGGCGATTTCCCGCGACGCATCGCGAGTTCCTCGACCGTTGCCACGCCGCCGGCCAGGCGCGCCCGACGCCGCTGCTGCTGCGCTATGTCGCCGGCGACTACAACTGCCTGCATCGCGACCTGTACGGCGAGCAGGTGTTCCCCATCCAGATGGCGGTGCTTCTGTCCGCGCCGCGCGTGGATTTCGCGGGCGGGGAGTTCGTGGTCACCGAACAGCGCCCGCGCCTGCAATCGCGCGTGGAGGTGGTGCCGCTGTCCATGGGCGACGCGGTGCTGTTCGCGGTGAACCAGCGGCCGGTTACCGGTGCGCGCGGCGTCCATCGGGTCACGCATCGCCACGGGGTGAGCCGCGTGACGCGCGGCGAACGACACACGCTGGGTGTCATCCTGCACGACGCGCAGTAACGGGCTGCCGACGCCCGTGCGCGGAACTAGGCGTCCCGGCGCGGCGAGACGTACATGGTGATCACCGCGCGCACGACTTCCTTGCCGTTGGTATCGGTGACCGTGATGGGTACGCCGACATTTTCCGCGCCGGCCCACTCGGTCTTGTCGAGCCGTGCCGTGGCCACGACGTCGGTTTCGGCTTTGGCCAGGTATTCGATGGTCATGCCGCGCGGAATCCAGCGCATGCCGACCGGAATCGTGACCTCGGTGCACATGCCCGCGGCCAGCTCGCACAGGTTGCCCATGGCGAGCGCGTGCACGGTGCCGATGTGGTTCTCCACGGCACGTCGCTTGCGCATGGCCACTCGGCACGATTTCGGTTGCAGCTCGAGGAAGCGTGGCCGGATGGTGCCGAAGTAGGGCGCGCGGCGGGATACCGTGCGCGCGAACAGCCAGCGTCCGAACGACGACTTCCGCATCCGCTCCCAGGCGCGCAACGTGGGACCTGACGACGTCATGTCATTCCTCGCGAGCCAGTCCGATTGGGAACTGGCCGACCGCGAACTGCCCGACTTCGACGCGGTCGGTGTGGGAACTTCGGTTGCTACTCGGGCCATGAGGGATGAAACTTATCGCAATCTTGTTCGGGGGTCGAATGAGTGCAGTGTCGACGACGGCCGGGCAGCGCGCGGCCGCGATTCGCAGGGCCGTGCGCGCCATCAAGCGCGGCAGCTTCGCGAGCTATGGCGAAGTTGCGCGTCGTGCGGGCCTGCCGGGGCGCGCGCGCCTGGTGGGGCAGGTGCTGCGCGAGTCGGGCGGCGAGGCGCGCTTGCCGTGGCATCGGGTCACGGGCGCGGGCGGCCGCATCGCATTTCCCGCCGGGTCCGCCAATGCCCGCGAGCAGCTCGCGCGCCTGGCGCGCGAAGGCGTGCAGGCGCGCGGCAATCGCGTATCGATGAAACGCACCGCGAGCTCCGCGCGCAGCCTGGACGCGCTGTTGTGGAAGCAGTGAGGCGCAGGTGAACGAACGCTACGTCGTCTTCTCGCACGGCAAGGATGCCGGCCCCTGGGGCGTGAAGATCACCGCACTTGCCGGCAACGCGCGCAGTGAAGGCTATGAAGTCGAATCCGTGGATTACCGAGGCATCGACGATCCGCGCGAGCGGGTGAACAAGCTGGTGGAGTTCTGCAAGGAGCTGAAGGGCGACCTGGTGCTGTGCGGCTCCAGCCTGGGCGGCTACGTCTCCGTGGCCGCCGCCTCGCTGCTGCACGCCCGCGGCGTCTTCCTCATGGCACCGGCGCTCACCATGCCCGGCCTGCCGCCGTTGCGCGAAAAGCTGCTGGATTGTCCCACCACCATCGTGCATGGGTGGAAGGACGACGTCGTGCCGGTCGAACAGAGCATCGAATTCGCGCGCCGCCACGGTTGCGCACTGCACATTTTGAACAGCGACCACCGGTTGCAGGACGAAGTCCGCTTCCTCAAGTACTTGTTCGAGTATTTCCTCGTCTCGCTGGACCTTCCCGCCGACGTCTCCTGACGGCTCGCGCCGTTACAGAAATCGACGCCGAAACGGCGCCGTCCATGAAATGATAGGAGCCGCATGGACGAACTTTCCCAACTGATCCAGCGCGCGCAGGCCGGCGACGAGGCCGCCCGCGAGCGCCTGTTTGCGGTGGCCTACGAGGACCTGCGCGGGCAGGCTCGTGCGCAGTTGCGCGACGGCGGCCGCAATACGCTGCTGAACACCACCGTGCTGTTGCACGAGAGCTTCCTGCGGTTCCAGCGCGCCGGCAAGCTCGCCGGCAGCGAGCGCGGCCATTTTTTTGCCTACGCGGCGCGCGTGATGCGCTCGGTGATCGTCGACTTCGCGCGCCAGCGCCAGGCCGAGCGGCGCGGGGGTGATGCAGTGCACCTGCCACTGGACACGAGCCTGGCGGAGAACCTGCGCGCCGGTGAGGACGAAGTCATCCAGATCCATGAAGCCATGCAGGCGCTGCAAGGCGAGGACCCTCGGCTGGTCCAGGTGGTCGAGATGCGCTATTTCGCCGGCATGACGGAGGCGGAAATCGCCGCGGTGCTGGGTGTCACCGATCGGACGGTGCGTCGCGACTGGGAGAAGGCGCGGCTGCTGCTGGCCGCCATGTTGCGTTGAGTGTCCGCATTGGACGCGGCAATGCGTCTGAATCCCGGAGCCCTGTGCGGGAACCCCATGCCAATCTTCGCCGCCCAATGGAAACGACTGAGTCCGCTGCTCGACGCGGCACTGGACCTGTCGCCCGCTGAGCGACCGGCCTGGCTGGCCGCGCTTCCGCCCGAGCACGCCGATCTGCGCGATTCCCTGGCCGAATTGCTCGCCGGCCGCCCAGGCACCGAGACCGACGATTTCCTGCAGCGCCTGCCGGAATTCAGCGCCGTACCGGTCACGATCGCGCTGGGTCCGGGCTGCATCATCGGGCCATATCGCCTGCTGCGCGAGCTGGGCAGCGGCGGGACTTCCTCGGTGTGGCTGGCCGAGCGGGTCGATGGCAGCATCCAGCGCAAGGTCGCGCTCAAACTACCGCATCTCGGCCTGGTGGACCGGGGCATCGAGCAGCGCATCGCACGCGAACGCGAAATCCTCGCGAGCCTCGAGCACCCCAACATCGCGCGACTGTACGACGCGGGAGTCGACGAGCACGGACGGCCGTATCTGGCGATCGAGTACGTCGATGGCGCCACGCCCGACGAGTATTGCCGCGCGGAACGGCTGAACCTGCGGCACAAGCTCGAGTTGTTCCTCAACATCCTGCGCGCCGTGGCCTTCGCGCATGCGCGCCTGATCGTGCATCGCGACCTGAAGCCCAACAACATCCTGATCGCGGCCGGCGCGGACGTGCGCCTGCTCGATTTCGGCATCGCGCGGCTGCTGCAGCCGGACAACACGACCGGCGCGCAGCACACGATGATCGGCGGCGCCGCGCTCACGCCCGCCTACGCGGCGCCGGAGCAGTTCTCCGGCCAGCCCATCACCGTGGCCACCGACGTGTACTCGCTCGGCGTGATCCTGTTCGAGATGCTCACCGGCACCAGTCCCTACTCTCCCGCCGGCCACTCGCTCGGCGCGTACGAGCACGAGGTGCTGCACGTCGAGCCACCGCTGCCGAGCCAGGTGGCGAGGCCGGCCGAGGCCGGCGCATTGCGTGGCGACCTCGATGCCATCGTCGCCAAGTCACTGGAGAAGAATCCCGGCGATCGATACGCCTCGGTCGAAGCCTTCGCGGCCGATATCGAGAGGCACCTGGCCGCCGAGCCCATCGCCGCGCGCCCGCGCGCCTTCACCTACGTCGCGCGCAAGTTCATGCGGCGCAACGCGTTGCCGCTGGCCGCCGGCCTCGGCGTGCTCGCGGTGCTCAGCGTGGCCCTCGGCGTCGCGGCGTGGCAATGGCGTGATGCGGAGAAGCAGCGCGCCATGGCCGTCGAGCGGCTGGCGAATTCCGATGCGGCGGCGACCTTCACCGAAACGGTGCTCATGGAGGGTCTGCAGCCCGGCGAATCGCTGACCTTCGAACAGCTGGTGGCGCGCAGCGAGCAGATCGCGCGCCAGACCGGCCGCGACGACGTGCGCACGCGCATCTTCGCGACCGAGTTCCTGAGCAACTGGTACCGCGCCAACGGTTTCAACCGCAACGCGGAGGCGCTGCTCACGCACACCATCGACTCGCTGCCGCCGGAGTCTGAGCAGCTCGGCGCCTCGCTGCGCTGTGCGCGCGCCGAGCTCTGGGGACAGCTCGGCCGTCCGCAGGAGGCGTTGGCGACGCTCACGCACGAGGTGGCCGCCGACAATCCCGACGATGCCATTGCCTCAAACTGCCTGCTGGCGCGCGCATCCCTGGCCCTCAACAGCGGCGATGGCGACGGCGCGCTCGAATACTCGCAAGCCGCGTTGCAGCGCTTCGAGCGCGCGGGCGTGGACAGCATGTATGGGCGCGCGGAGATCCTCACCTCGATCGGCGCCGCGCACGGGTTGCGCGACGAATTCGCCGCGGCGCACGAGAAATATCGCGCCGCGCTGGAGCTGCTGGCCGCCGGCGGGCGCGCGCGCGGGCGCGCCGCCGCGAACGTGCACGATGACTGGTCGACAGTGTGGATGAACGAGGGCAATCCACGGCGCGCGCTCGAGGAGACGGACATCGGCTGGGACATCGTGCGCGAACTGGCGCCGAATGCGCAGATCACGGATCGGCGCATCTACCGGCGGGCGCGCATCCTGGCGCAACTCGGGCGCTATCAGGAGGCGCAGGCCGAGTTCGAGCAGGCGCGCACGCTGGCCGCGGATCGCGGCAACGTGCT
This sequence comes from Steroidobacteraceae bacterium, assembly GCA_035761265.1. Classification (GTDB taxonomy): domain Bacteria; phylum Pseudomonadota; class Gammaproteobacteria; order Steroidobacterales; family Steroidobacteraceae; genus CADEED01. Next base: position 7,613 of record DASTRL010000303.1, on the reverse strand, counting down.
GGGCAGCGTCGGCACGCTGATCGGCGAGGCCGAGGTGGCGATCGGCGCGGGCCGCACCGAGGCGGCCTCCGGCCTGCTCGACAATGCCTGGACCAGCATGCGATCGGCCAACCTGCCGCAGACGCACGTACTCGCGACGCGCTACCTCATCATCCGCGCCGCGCAATTCGCGGCCTCCAACCGGCCTGCCGAGGCACGCGCCTTGTTGACGCGCGCCATCGAAAATTACCAGTCGCAGCGTTGTTGCCGCGCGCACGTCGCCTACGCGCTGGCATTGCGCGCCGAGATCGAATTGAGCCGCGACGACATCGACACGGCCGCCGAAGATGCAACCCGTGCGCGCGAGCTGGCGCCGGACATCTCCGAAGAATCCTTCTCGCGCTTCTCCGGTCGCGCCTGGTATGTCTCCGGGCTGGTCTATGAACGTCGTCACGACCTGCGCAGTGCCCGCGACGCATTCGCGACTGCGGCCATGCAGTTTGCCGGGTCGCTGGGCGACTCACATCCGGACACGTTGCGGGCGCGCGCGGCCATGACCCGGGCGTCGCAGCAGCTCACGCGTACCGCCGCCCGCTGAGCGGCTTTTAGACCGTGTCCGGATTTGCGGGCAGCGCGCGTCGGTTCTCCATGAGACACCCCATCTCGTGGAGAAACGATGAAGTCCGTGATGCGCGAACTGGCCCAGGCGACGCGCCACCATTCGACACTTCCGCTGTTCGAGTTCCTGAGGTCGGAAGCCGTGCCGGCGCGCGAGCGGCTGGGGTTCGCACCCTGCCTGGCGCCCTGGATCATGGCGTACGCGGACCTGGCGCACGCGCTGTTCAGTGATCCCGCCTCCGGCGACCCCTGCCAGAAATTGATCAACGAACAGGCGCGCAACGGCGACCAGCGCCTCTCCTGGTATCTCGAAGATCTTCGCAAGCTCGGTTTCGACCACACCACCAGCGTCACGCAGTCGCTGCGCGCGCTGGCGCGTGAGGAAACGCGCGGCCTGCGCCTGCTGGGCCCGCGGCTCGCGCAGATCCTGCACGGCGCCAGGCCGGTCGAAAAGCTGGTGCTGCTCGAATCCATCGAGGCGGTGGACGGCGTGCTGTTCGAGCACACCGCAAAGCTCGCCGCGCGCATCCACGCGGAGGGCGGGCCCGGCCTGCGCTTCTTCGGCGGCGCGCGACTCACCCACCCGGTGGAGGCCGAGTCGCGCATCCTGCGGCGCCACGCACTGGAGCTGGTCGAGCTCACGCCGCTCGAGCGCATCCACTGTCTCGACATGGCTTTCCGCGTGTTCGACATGTTCGCCGACACCTCGGCCGAACTGCTCGCGCACGCCAGGCAGGCGCTGGCCCAGCGTTCGGTGCCGCGCCTCGTTCATACCGCGCTCAAGAGCGCCACCTGAGGGACTTTTTTTCGTGAACAGCAGACAGATTCGATGGGCAGTTGCGGCAGTGCTCGCCGCCACCGCGACGGGAGTTTTTGCCGACGATGCCAGCAGCTCACCGGGAGCCGAAGAGCTCGAGACGCTCACCGTCACCGGCTCGCGCATTCATCGCAACGACTACGTATCGGACAGCCCGGTGGTCACGGTCAGCGCCGCGGCCATGACCGAGACGGGCTCGACGGCCATCGAGCACGTGCTGAACCAGCTGCCGCAATTCGTGCCGTCGATCACCACGACTTCCAACAATCCCGCCAACGGCGGCCAGGCAAACATCGATCTGCGCGGCCTCGGCACGCAGCGCAACCTGGTGCTGCTGAACGGCCGGCGGCTGCCGCCGTCGAACTCCGACGGCACGGTGGACATCAACATCATCCCCGCCGCGCTGGTCGAGAACATCGAAGTGGTCACCGGCGGCGCCTCCGCCGTGTACGGCTCGGATGCGATCGCGGGTGTCACCAATTTCACGTTGAAGCGCGATTTCGAAGGCGTGGCCATCGACACCGGCTATGGGCGCACCGCCGAGAGCGACGGCGCGGAATGGTCGAGCTCGCTCACCGTGGGATCGAATTTCGCCGAGGACCGCGGCAACGCGGTGTTCAGCTTTCAGTACACCGAGCGCGATGCGGTGTTCCAGAGCGCCCGGCCCTTCTCGCGCGTGCAGCTCGACGTGCGCCGCGACGGCAACACGCCGCAGGGCTCGACCACGATCCTCGAGGGCCGCTACGACCGCGACCCGGGCAACTCCTTCACGCAGGCGGCGATCGACCGCGTGTTCGGGCGCTACGGTGCGGCCGCGGGCAGCGTGCCGTTCACGCAGAACCTCGGTTTCAACCCGGACGGCACGCTGTTCAGCACCGGCACGGGCCGCGCGGGCAGCGTGGTGAATTTTCGTGGTGACACCAGCGATCCCGCCTTCGATGACAGCGGCTTCACCTACAACTTCGCGCCGTCCAACGGGCTGGTCCTGCCGGTGCAGCGCTGGAATCTTTCCGGCTTCGCGAACCTGGCGCTGAACGAGCGCGCCGAAGCCTACGTGCAGGCGTTCTTCACGACCTACGACACGACCTCGACGCTCGCGCCGGTGCCGGCGGGCGGCCTCGCGATTCCCGTGACCAATCCCTTCATCTCCGCCGACCTGGCCGAACTGCTGGCCTCGCGACCGGATCCCGACGCGCCGTTCGGGTTCCGCCAGCGCATGCAGGGCGTGGGACCGCGCGAGACGCGCGATACCTACGACGTGTACCAGCTGCTGGGCGGCGTGCGCGGCAAGCTCGGCAACGACTGGGATTGGGACGTGTACGTCGCGACGTCCAACATGTCCGACTCGACGCTGCTCAACAACGACGTGTCCGCGAGCAAGCTGCAAGAGTTGCTGGACGCCCCCGACGGCGGCGAGTCCACCTGCGCCGGCGGCTACAACCCGTTCACCGGCCCGGCGGGCCTGTCGCCCGCTTGCGCGGATTTCGTGCGCGCCTACTTCACGAACCACTCGAGCCTGGACAGCACGCTGGCCGAGGCGACGCTCGGCGGCAAGGCCTTCAGCATGCCGGCGGGCGACGCCAAGTTCTCGGTGGGCGCCAGCTGGCGCGAGGAGAGCTTCGACTTCCGCCCGGACCTGGCGATCCTCAACGACGATGCGCTCGGCTTCCTGCAGCAGAATGCGCTCAAGGGCGCGTTCCACGTGACGGACGTGTTCGGCGAGCTCTATCTACCGGTGCTCACGGGCAAGGACTTCGCCAAGGAGCTCGGCTTCACGTTGGGCGCGCGCACCTCCGACCACTCGCTGGCCGGCAGCAACGAATCGTACAAGCTGGAAGGCAACTGGCAGGTGGTCGACAGCGTGCGTTTCCGCGCCTCCTACCAGCGAGCGGTGCGCGCGCCCTCGATCCGCGAGCTGTTCAGCCCGGCGGACGAAAACTTCCCCGCGCTGCTGGAAGACCCGTGCGACAACACCTCGGCGGCGCGCAATCACGGCGCGCACGCCGACGCGGCGGCTGGCGGCGACGGCGGCATCCGCGCGCTGTGCATCGCGCAGGGTATCGACGCGGGCAGCATCGACACCTACACCTTCAGCGATGGCCAGGTGCCGACGCGCGGCGGCGGCAATCCGGACCTCGAGGAGGAGAAGGCCGACACCGTGACCTTCGGCGTGGTGTTCAACTTCGACAAGCTGCGTGCCTCGCTGGACTACTACTCCATCAAGCTCGACAACGCCATTTTCTCCGTGCCGGCGGGCGAGGTGCTGCTGCTGTGCTATGGCTACTCGGGCAACAATCCGCAGCTCGATCCGAACGACCCCGCCTGCCGCGCCATCAACCGCGCCACGCGGCTCGACGGCAGCGACGCCAACGGCGAGCCGTCGGTGCCCAGCCAGGGCACGAACAACGTCTCGACGTTGCGCACCGCCGGCGTCGACCTGCAGGTCGACTACGGCCTGGAGCTCGGCACCGCGGGCAAGGTGGATCTGAACCTGGTCGGCAACTGGCTGCAGAAGTGGGAGATTGCCTATCTACCCGGCCTGCCGGTGATCGACTACAAGGGAACCATCGGCGACGTGGTGGGCGGTACGCTGCCCGACTACAAGCTGCTGTTGAACGCGCGCTGGCAGCTGCGCGATTTCGGCGCGGGGCTGCGCGTGCAGTACCTGCCGGCGATGGACAACAAGTACGCCACCTACGATCCGTTCACCACCGTGGGCGTTCCGTCGATGACCTACCTGGACGCGAACGTGTCGTGGCGCCTGCAGGATCACCTGGAGCTGCGCGCCGGCGTCGAGAACCTCACCGATGAGACCCCGCCGCTCTACACGGCGGCCATCCAGATGAACACCGACCCTTCCACGTACGACGTGCTCGGACGGCGCTACTTCCTGCGCGCCAACATGAAGTTCTGAGCCGTCGCCGATCCGCGGATAGGGGCCAGGTTCCGTCAACCCATTCCCTGAGTACGGAGCCTGGCCCCGAATTGGAAATGGGGACATTCCTCGTTTCCTAGCAAACGGGGACACACCTCGAGGAGGTGCGTGTCTTCATCCCCTCTCGGCGTGAAATGAGGTGTGTCCCCGTTTGCTAGGAAACGAGGAATGTCCCCATTTCAGTGGCGCTGGCGGATGGCCTTGGCCGCCATCCGGTCGATCACCGCCGGCGCGATCACCTTCAGCCACTGGCCGAGCTTGCCGCGCGTCGACATCAGCAATTGCCGCTGGCGTCGCTGCATGGCGCGCACGATGCGCGCGGCGCATGCCTCGGCGCTCATGATCTTCGATTGCACCATCGGCGATGCACCCAGCGGCTCGCCGTCCGGGCCGATGGCGCGCTTGTGGATCTCGCTCACCACGAAGTCCGGCGCGATCACGCTCACGTCGACGCCCGAGCCGGCGAGCTCGATGCGCAGCGAATCGAAGAAGCCGATCATCGCGTGCTTGCTCGCGGCGTAGCCGGAGCGCTCCGGCACGCCGGTGAGTCCCGCGAGGCTCGCGACCGCCACGATCAGGCCGCGTGACCGCTTCAGGTGCGGCAGTGCCAGCTGCGTCAGCCGCACGGGCGCGAAATAGTTCACTTCCATCAGGCGCTCGAAGATCGAAAGGTCGGTCAGTGCATCGAAGCGGCTCCACATCGTGATGCCGGCGTTGTGCACCACCACGTCGATGCCGCCGAAGCCCTTGAGCGTTTCGGACACCAGCCACTCGAGATCCTGCTGGTTGGTCACGTCGGTGGGAACGGCGAGCGCCTCGGCGCTGCGGCCGCGGCATTCCTGCGCCAGCGATTCGAGGCGGTCACGGTCGCGCGCCGCCAGCGCCAGGCGTGCCCCATGCGCGGCGAGCGCCAGTGCGAGCGCGCGGCCGATGCCCTCGGATGCGCCCGTCAGAATGATCCTCCTGCCCTTCATGCATGGCCCTCCACGCGACTCGGCTACACTGCGCCGCCTAACATCATACGGGGCGTGTCGATGGGGTGGCTGCTGCGTCGGTTCTTCAGGCTCTGGGTGCGTGCGGCCGTGCAGCCGCCGGAGCCGCCGCCGTCGCTGCTGGCTCCCACGGCCCCCGTGTGCTACGTGCTGGAGCGCGATTCAGCGGCCGACCTCGCCGTGCTCGGCAATGTGACGGAGAAGCTGCGCCTGACCTACCCGGAGAAGCGCTCCTCCAGCCTGCCGGTCGAACAACGACGCTCCTATTTCGACGTGGCCCGTCGCCGGCGTTTCTGGGATGCCGCCGATTCGCGCCGTCCGCCGCCGCACCTGCTGGCGCTGGTCGAGGCGTTGCGCGGCGATTCGGTGCGCGACGTGCTGCTGGTGCCGACCGCCGTGTACTGGGGTCGCGCGCCGCAGAAGGAAGGTTCCTGGCTGCGCCTGCTGTTCGCCGAGAACTGGGCGCTGACCTCCCGTGCCCGCAAGTTCTTCGCGGTCATGGTCAACGGTCGCAACGTGATGGTGGAGCTCGGCGAGCCGATCAGCCTGCGCTCGATGCTCGATTCCTCGCCGGCGCCGGCGCAGGCCCGCCGCGTGACGCGCGTCCTGCGCGGCGTATTGCGGCGCCAGCGGGCCACGCGCATCGGCCCGGACCTCTCGCACCGGCGGACCATCGTGGCGCGCGTGTTGCGTTCGCGCGCGGTGCGCGCCGTGGTCGCCTCGGAAGCGAACGAGAAGCACGAGAAATTCCGCCCCGGCCTGCTGCAGGCCCGCAAGTACGCGTTCGAGATCGCGGCTAACTATTCCCACGCCTTCGTGCAGTTCGGCGAGAAGCTGCTCGGGCGCGTCTGGAACCGGGTGTACGACGGCGTGAAGTTCAATCACGCCGAGACGCTGAAACAGGTGTCCGACGGCAACGAGGTCGTGTACGTGCCCTGCCACCGCAGCCACATGGACTACCTGCTGCTGTCGTACATCATCTATCACCAGGGCTACGCCGTGCCGCACATCGCCGCGGGCATCAACCTGAACATCCCGGTGATCGGACGCCTGCTGCGCAAGGGCGGTGCCTTCTTCATACGCCGCACCTTCGCCGGCAACGCGCTCTACACCGTGGTGTTCATGAAGTACCTCGCGGCCATCATGGCGCGCGGCCATTCCATCGAATATTTCATCGAGGGCGGACGCTCGCGCACCGGACGGCTGCTGCAGCCGAAGACCGGCATGCTCTCCATGACGGTGAGGAGCTACCTGCGCGACCCGGTGAGGCCGGTGGTGTTCCTGCCCGTGTACTTCGGCTACGAGCGCATCGTCGAGGCGAGCACCTACATCTCGGAGCTGTCGGGCGCGCCGAAGAAGAAGGAAAGCTGGCTGGATCTGCTGACTTCCCTCAAGGTGCTGCGCGAACGTTTCGGCACCGTGCACGTCAACGTGGGCGAGCCCATCCGCCTCGATGACCTGCTCGAGGTGCATCTGCCGCGGTGGCGCGAGCAGCGCTTCGACGACGACACGCGCCTGCCCGCGGTGAATGCGCTGGTCGGCGAGCTGGCCTTATCCATCATGCGCGGCATCAACGCGGCGGCGGCGGTGACGCCGATCAACCTGCTGGCCACGGCACTGCTTGCCACGCCGCGCGGCGCGCTTCCCGAGAGCGCGCTGACACGGCAGCTCGATCTTTACCTCAGGCTGCTGCGTTCCTCGCCATACAGCCCGCGCGTCACGGTCACCGACGCCACGCCCGCCGAGATCGTCGAATACGGCGAATCGCTGAAGCTGATCTCGCGGGTGCCGCACAAGCTGGGCGACGTCGTGAGAATGAGCGAGGGGAGCGCGCAGCTCATCGCCTACTACCGTAACAACGTGCTGCACCTGTTCGCGCTGCCCTCGCTCGTGGCCTGTGCGTTCATCGGCAACTCGTTGCTGCGCACCGAAGACATCCAGCGGCTTGCCTGGCGCATCTATCCTTACGTGGCATCCGAGCTTTTCCTGCGTTGGCGCGAGGAGGAGCTCGCGCGCGTGGTGGACGGCGTGCTTGCTGCGCTCGCCGAACTCGGCGTGCTGCAGCCGAACGAGGAGCGCAGCGCCTGGATGCGACCGCCGCCCGATTCCCCGGGCGCCCTGCAGCTGTCCATGCTCGCGCAGGCCACCATCCAGACCATCGAGCGCTACTACCTGGCCATCTCGCTGCTGCTGCGGGCGGGCAGCGGCGTCATGACCCAGAAGGCGCTGGAGGAGGACTGCCAGCTCGCGGCCCAGCGCATCAACATGCTGT
>DASTRL010000302.1:0-70248 GCA_035761265.1 Steroidobacteraceae bacterium | reverse complement strand
CGTCACCCATTCCGCATCCAGGTGCGGTCAGCGTCAGCCTGACATTGATGACGCGCTGTCCGTCAGCCTGCACGCCGACCGTACACTCGTAGATGAGACCCAGGTCCACAATGTTGATCGGAATCTCGGGGTCGTAGCAGGTTCGCAGCTGTTCCCAGGCCAGCGCCAGCACGTCATCTTCTGTCGAATTCGGCGGCAGTTCTGGCGGTTTGACCACTTCCTTGCCGATGGCGTCGGCTTCGGTGCCCGGCAGGCGGAAGAGATTGCCTTCCATGTACAGCGTGAAGCTGCCGCCCAGGGCCTGCGTGATGAAGCCTGATTGTCCTGCCTTGAGCTCGATCTCCAGACCGGCCGGCACCATGACCGCCTTGACGTCGCGTTGCAGCACGAAGGGTTCGTTGTCGTGGGTGCGCATGTGCAGGATCTACTCGGTCTTGACCGGGGTCGTGCTGCGGTCGAGCGCGGCATTGAGCGTGTGCCAGCACAGGCTGGCGCACTTCACCCGCACCGGAAACTCCCGCACACCCGAGAGCGCGGCGAGCTTGCCGAGATCCTCCGGAACGGGCGCGTCGTGATGCGTGAGCACCTCATGGATTTCTCCGAACAGGCGCGCGATGTCGGCACGGCTCCTGCCCTTGACCGCTTCGCACATCAGCGAGGCCGACGCCACCGAGATGGCGCAGCCCTTGCCCTCGAATCGCAGGTCCGACACGCGATCGCCGTCCAGTCGCACGGTGATGTGCAGCCGGTCGCCACACAGTGGATTGTGGCCATCGGCGGCTGTATCCGCCGGGTCCAGCCTGCCGAACAGCCGCGGGCTCCTGTTGTGGTCGAGGATGACCTCGCGATACAGGTCCTTGAGGTCCATCAAGCGAACACCTCGCGCGCCTTGCCCAGCGCGTGCACCAGAGCGTCGACGTCGGTCTCGCGCGAATAGCAGCCGAACGAGGCGCGAGCGGTGGCGGGAACGCCGAAGAAATCCATGACCGGCATCGCGCAGTGATGGCCGGTACGCACCGCCACGCCTTCCGCGTCGAGGATCGTGCCGAGATCGTGCGGATGGATTCCTTCCACGGTGAAGGAAATCACCGCGGCCTTTTCCGGCGCGGTGCCGATGATGGTGAGTCCCGGCACCCGCGACAATTTCTCGGTCGCGATCTGCAGCAGGCGCTGCTCGTGCGCGTGGATGTTCTCGATGCCCAGCGAGCCGATGTAGTCGATCGCAGCCGCGAGGCCGACGGCACCCGAGATGTTCGGCGTGCCGGCCTCGAACTTGAACGGCAGCTCGTTGTACGTGGTCTTCTCGAAACTCACGGTGAGGATCATGTCGCCGCCTCCCTGCCAGGGCGGCATGGCCGCGAGCAGCGATTCGCGACCGACGAGTACGCCGATGCCCGTGGGCGCGTACATCTTGTGCCCGGAGAAGGCGTAGAAGTCACAGTCGAGCTTCGCCAGGTCGACGCGCTGGTGCGGCACGGCCTGCGCGCCATCGATGAGCACCACCGCGCCGCGCGCATGCGCGAGCCGCGTGATCTCGCGTACCGGCAGCACGGTGCCGAGCGCATTCGAGACGTGGGCGCACGCCACGATGCGCGTGCGCTCGCCCAGGTATTTCTCGACATCCGCCGGGTCGACCACCCCGCGCCGGTCCATCGGAACCACCTTGATGACGGCGCCGGTCTGCTCGGCCACCAGCTGCCACGGCACGATGTTGGCGTGGTGCTCGAGCGCGGTGAGCAGGACTTCGTCGCCCGGGCGCAGGCGCGACCGTGCAAAGGACTGCGCGACCAGGTTGATGGACTCCGTGGTGCCGCGCGTGAAGATGACTTCGCGCGTGGAGGCGGCGTTCACGAAGCGCCGCACGCTTTCGCGCGCGTGCTCGAACATCTGCGTGGCTTCCTGGCTGAGCTGGTGCACGCCGCGATGCACATTGGCGTGATGCAGGCGCTCGTAGGCATCCACGGCCTCGATCACGGCGAGCGGGCGCTGCGCCGAAGCCGCGCTGTCGAGGAATGCCAGCGGCTTGCCGTGCACCTGCCGCGCGAGGATCGGAAAATCACGCCACACGCGTTCCACGTCGTAGCGGCCGACGGGCTTTGGATTGGCGCTCACGCCGCACCCTGCGGGCCGCGCACGTCGCCGAGCGCCGAGACTTCGTGCAGCCGCGCCGCGACCAGCGCCTCGATCTGCTGGCGCAACCCGCTGCAATCGACGCGCGACACCGCATCTTCGATGAATGCCCACTGCAGCAGCGCCTGGGCATCGCGCCGATCCAGGCCACGCGACAACAGGTAGAAAAGCATCTGTTCGTCCAGTTTGCCGGTGGTGGCGCCGTGGATGGCGCGAACGCGGTCCGTGTAGATCTCGAGTTGCGGGCGTACCGCCGCTTCTGCGCCGGCGCCCGTGAGCAAAGTCCTGAGCGACTGCTCGCAGTCAGCTCCCGGCGCGGAATCCCGGACGACCATCTTGCCGTTGAAGCCCAGTTTGCCCCGCCCGGTGGCGATGCCGCGGTACAGCTCGCGAGTGACGGTCTCCGGCGCCGCGTGCTCGATCTCGGCGAACACGTCGTGGGACTGGTTGCCATTGGCGACGCTGGCCGCCGTGTACTCGCAGCGGGCGCCGCGTCCTGCGAGCCTGACGAGCAGCGTGGAGCGGGAGGCGAGGCCGCCGAGCGCCACGCTGCGCAGGCGGTAGCTGGCGCGCTCCCCGACATGCGCGATCAGTGTGTCGAAGCTGCCGGCGGTGTCGTTGCAGGCCTGGAGGCGGCAGTGATCCAGCATCGCATCGGAACGCAGCGCCACGTCGAACGCCGAATTGACCACCGAGTCCGCCGCGGCGGCGCTCAGGTGGCGCTCGACGATGCGCAACCTGGCACCCCGGCCGGCATGTACCTGCACGCGTGGATAGGACGTGCCCGCGGGCGCGGCGGCGCTGGCGAGAAAGGTGATCTCGATCGATGCTTCGGCGCCGTCCGGCGGCGCGACGTGCAATACGCTGTCCCCGCGCGCGCCATTCACGCGTGCCAGGGCGAAGTCCACGCCCCCGGTGGCGATTTCCGCATCCAGGATCTCATCGAACGCTGCGCCGGCATCGCGCGCGTTCAACAGCGTCGCGCAACTGCCGCTCGCCGGGGAAGACAGCTTCCGCTGGAAGTGGCCATCCACGAATACCCAGCGCTCGTAGCCGGGCAGTGGCGCCGGCAGCTCGATGGAGGAATCGTCCAGGGGCGGCGCGGCCTCGGGCCGCGCCTTGGCCAGCGGCCGCAGGTTGGCGTAGCGCCAGTTCTCGTCTCGATTGGTCGGCAACAAGATCACGGGCTCAGGCCACTTCGAGTACCCAGTCGTAGCCGCGCTGTTCGAGCTCCAGCGCCAGCGACTTGTCGCCGGTCCTGGCGATCCGGCCGCGCGCGAGCACGTGCACGAAATCCGGCACGACGTGCTCGAGCAGGCGTTGATAGTGCGTGATGAGCAGCACGCCGCGATCCGCGGCGCGCAACGAATTGACGCCCCGGGCGACGACCTTGAGTGCATCGATGTCCAGGCCCGAATCGGTTTCGTCCAGCACCGCCAGCCGCGGCTCGATGACCAGCATCTGCAGGATCTCGTTGCGCTTCTTCTCGCCGCCGGAGAACCCTTCGTTCACGCCGCGCGACAGGAAGCTCTCGTCCATCTGCATGAGCTTCATCTTGGCGCGCACCAGCTGCAGGAACTCGTAGGCGTCGACTTCGGGCAGGCCCTGGGCCCTGCGCCGGGCGTTCACCGCCGCCTTGAGCAGATAGACATTGTTGACGCCGGGGATCTCCACCGGGTACTGGAAGCCGAGGAACAGGCCGGCGCGCGCGCGCTCCTCGGGCGCGAGCGCCATGAGGTCGCGGCCTTCGAATTGCACGCTGCCGCCGGTGATCTCGTATCCCGGGCGGCCCGCGAGCACGTAGGAGAGGGTGCTCTTGCCCGAGCCGTTCGGGCCCATGATGGCGTGCACTTCGCCCGCGTTCAGCGTGAGCGACAGCCCGTTCAGCACTTTCTTGCCGCCCACCGTGGCGGACAGATTGTCGATCTTCAGCAGAGTCATCCCACGGCACCTTCCAGGCTCACTGCCAACAAGTTCTGCGCCTCCACGGCGAATTCCATCGGCAACTCCTTGAGAACGGACTTGCAGAAGCCGCTCACGATCATGTTCACGGCGTCTTCCTCGTCGATGCCTCGCTGCAGGCAGTAGAAGAGCTGGTCCTCGCTGATCTTGGACGTGGAGGCCTCGTGCTCGACCGTGGCGCTGGGATTGCGTGTCTCGATGTAGGGGAACGTGTGCGCGCCGCAATGCGGGCCCATCAGCAGCGAATCGCACTGCGTGAAGTTGCGCGCGCCGTGCGCGCCCGGCAGGATCTTCACGAGGCCGCGGTAGCTGTTCTGACCATGGCCCGCGGAGATGCCCTTCGAGACGATGGTGCTGCGCGTGTTGGCGCCGATGTGGATCATCTTGGTGCCGGTGTCGGCCTGCTGGTAGTTGTTGGCCGTCGCCACGGAATAGAACTCGCCCACCGAGTTCTCGCCCTTCAGCACGCAGGAGGGATATTTCCAGGTGATCGCCGAGCCGGTCTCCACCTGTGTCCATGCGATTTTCGAATTGCGCCCGCGACACTCGCCGCGCTTGGTCACGAAGTTGTAAATACCGCCGATGCCGTTCTCGTCGCCCGGATACCAGTTCTGGACGGTCGAGTACTTGATTTCGGCGTCGTCCTCGGCAATGAGCTCCACCACGGCGGCGTGCAGCTGGTTCTCGTCGCGCATCGGGGCAGTACAACCTTCCAGATATGAGACGTGGGAACCCGGCGCGGCGATGATCAATGTGCGCTCGAACTGCCCGGTATTCGCGGCGTTGATCCGGAAATAGGTGGACAGCTCCATCGGGCAGCGCACGCCCTTCGGCACATAGACGAACGAGCCGTCCGAGAACACCGCGGAGTTGAGCGACGCGAAGAAGTTGTCGGTGGTCGGCACGACCGTGCCCAGGTATTGCTCGACCAGCGCCGGGTGGTTCTGCACGGCGTCCGAGAACGAGCAGAAGATCACGCCGGCCTCGGCCAGGCGCTCCTTGAAGGTGGTCGCGACCGAGACGCTGTCGAACACCGCGTCGACGGCCACGCCCGCGAGTCGCGCGCGTTCGTGCAGCGGCACGCCGAGCTTCTCGTAGGTTTCGAGCAGCTTGGGATCCACTTCCTCGAGCGACTTCGGCGCGTTCGCCTTCGGCTTCGGCGCGGAGTAGTACGAGATCGCCTGGTAGTCGATCGGGTTGATCCGCAGGTGCGCCCAGTGCGGCTGCTTCATGGTGAGCCAGTGGCGATATGCCTTGACCCGCCAGTCGGTCATGAATTGCGGCTCGCGCTTCTTGCGCGAGATGAAACGCACCACGTCCTCGTCGAGCCCCGGCGGCAGGGTGTCGGAATCGATGTCCGTCACGAACCCGTGACGGTAGCTACGGGACAGGAGCTGGTCGATGTTCGGTTCGCTACTCATGTCAACGCGCGAAATGTTTGAGCTCGCGCTCGATCGGAATGGTGGTCGTGCGCGCGTCGAGTCCGGCGAGTTGTGCCAGGCTTATCTCGCTCAGCGACCGGCGGATGGCGCCGCTCACCCGTTGCCAGGTGCGGCTGACCGTGCAGCTGTGCTCGAGGCAACAATTTCCGCTGCCGGCGGAACAATCCGTGAGCGCGACCGGTCCTTCCAGGGCGTCGAGGATGGCCGCGGCACTGATGGCGTCGGGCGAGCGGGATAGCTGATAGCCGCCACGCGTGCCGCGCGTGGAATTCACCAGGCCGGCACGCTGCAATTGCTTCAGCAGCTTGGCCACCGTCGGCGGCGCGATGTGCGTGCGTTCGGCGAGGGTGCTGGCATTCAGCAGGCGCGAGCGCTCGCTGGCGAGAGTCGCCAGGATGACGGTCGCGTAATCCGTGAGCTTGCCGATACGGAGCATGGTGGTCGCCTCGCGGGAGGCCGATGTTAAGTGGGACCATTTTAGTACGGATTCAATCCGTCAGAAAGCCGCGGGTGATGCCATTTGCTATCCTTCGCCGCCTTCTAAGCCATTGGACTTCAAGGGATACGCCGCTTGAGAGAAGCACAGGCTTCGATTTCGAACGGATCGCCGGCGCAAGCCGGCGATGCCGTTATTGAGGTCCACGATGTGCGCTACGCCATTGGCGGCCGCACGATCTTCGATGGTCTCGATATCACGGCGCGGCGCGGCCGCATCACGGCATTCATGGGCCCGTCGGGCACGGGCAAGACCACGCTGCTGAGACTCATCACGGGGCAGTCGTACGCCGAGCGCGGCAGCGTGCGCGTGTTCGGGCGCGAAGTGGCGAGCATGTCCACGGCCGAACTCTTCGCCCTGCGACAGCGCATGGGCATGCTCTTCCAGAATGGCGCGCTGCTCACCGACCTCGACGTCTACGAGAACGTGGCGTTTCCGCTGCGCGCGCACACCGATCTGCCGGAGTCCCTTATCCGCCAGCTGGTGCTGACCAAGCTGCACGCCGTCGGGCTGCGCGGCGCCGCGCGACTGATGCCGTCGGAGTTGTCGGGCGGCATGGCGCGGCGCGTGGCCCTGGCCCGCGCCATCGTCATGGACCCCGAGATCCTGATCTACGATGAGCCTTTCGTCGGCCTCGACCCGATCTCGATGGGCGTGATCTGCCGCCTGATCAAGCAGATGAACGAGGCGCTGGGCATCACCAGCATCGTGGTGTCCCACGACGTTCACGAGCTCGGCTCGATCGCGCACGACAGCTTCCTGCTTTCGGGCGGCAAGGTCGTCGCCTCGGGGACTCCCGAAGAGCTGAACCGCAGCGAGGTCCCGGAGGTGCGGCAGTTCATGGGCGGACAGGCGGACGGTCCCGTGCCGTTTCACTATCCCGCACGCGACTACGGTGCCGAATTGCTGGACGAGGCGGGGAGATCATGACCCGCGCCGGCGACTCGCTGCCCGTCATGGCCGTCAGACGCGTCGGTTCGATGACGTTGTTCCTGCTGCAGGTGCTGGCGCGCATCTGGCCCTCGCTCGCGCGTCCCGGGCTCATCGTGCGGCAGATCTACAACGCCGGAGCGCGTTCCCTGGTCATCATCATGCTCTCGGGCATGTTCGTCGGCATGGTGCTCGGGTTGTTAGGCTTCGACGTGTTCCAGCGCTTCGGCTCGGAAGACTACGTCGGCGTGCTCGCGGCCCTCGGCAATCTCAAGGTGCTGGGCCCGGTGCTGACCGCGCTGCTGTTCGCCGGGCGTGCCGGCACCTCGCTCACCTCGGAAATCGGCCTCATGAAGTCCACCGAGCAGCTCACGGCCATGCAGATGATGGCCGTGGACCCGGTGCGCTACGTCGTGGTGCCGCGCTTCCTCGGCGGCTTCATCGCCATGCCGTTGCTCGCCGCCACTTTCACGTTGATCGCGCTGTACGGCGCACAGCTCATCGGCGTGCAGCAGATGGGTGTCGACGCCGGTGCGTACTGGTCGCAGACACAGAACGCCGTCGACCTGCACGATGTCTGGGAAGGCGTGGTCAAGAGCCTGGTATTCGGCGTCGCCGTCAGCCTCGTGGCGGTGTACGAGGGCTATCACGCCGATCCGACGCCCGAGGGCGTGGGGCTCGCCACGACGCGCACCGTGGTGATTTCCTCGGTTCTCGTGCTGCTGCTGAACTACCTGCTGACCGCCGCGTTCCTAACAACGAAGTAATTGGTACCGCCATGAAAAACACGCGTTCCCTCGAGATCGGCACCGGCCTGTTCGTCCTGCTGGGCTTCGCGGCGCTGGCCTTCCTCACCACGCAGCTGCCGGGCACTTCGCTCAAGCTGGGCGGCGGGCCACCCACCTACACGGTGACGGCCAAATTCGACAACGTCGGCGACCTCAAGGCCGGTTCCCCGGTGACCATGGCGGGCGTCACCATCGGGCGCGTGGAGTCCATCCGGTTCGATCCGCAGGACTTCAAGGCGGCTGTCACCCTGAGTATCGAGAAGCAGTACTCGCAGATCCCGGAAGACAGCGATGCGAGCATCCAGACTGCCGGCCTGCTCGGCGGCAAGTACATCGGCATCGGCCCGGGCGGCTCTGAAACCTTCCTCAGGGATGGCGGTCAAATCGAATTCACGCAGTCGGCGATCGTGCTCGAGAGCCTGGTGAACAAGTTCTTCGCCAACATGGCGAGCAAGGGCAACGACGACCAGAAGAGCAATGCGCCGGCGCCGGGAGCACAGGAGCAGAAATGATGCGGACAATGGATTCCATTCAGGCCAGGTTCATCGCGCCTCTGGTCGCGATGCTGATCGCGGGCAGCGCCTTCGCCGCGCCGGCGACCACCGATGGCAAGCCGGCGCCGGCGGCCGTCGACACCAGCGGCCCATCGCAGCTCATCGAGAGCTCGGCCAACATCCTGCTGTCGGGCATCGATCAGCATCGCGCGGAATTCCGCAAGGACCCCACCGGCCTCTACGCGCTCGTCGAGCAGACGCTGCTGCCGAATTTCGACACGCCATATGCCGCGCAGCTGGTGCTCGGACAGCACTGGCGCAATGCCACGCCGGAGCAGCGCAAGCGCTTCGTCGATGCGTTCTACAAGTCGCTGCTCTACACCTACGGCGACGCCATGATCGACTTCACGGCGGACCGGCTGAAGGTATTCCCGACCAAGGTGACGGATGCCGACACCAGGGCGACGGTGCGCACCGAGATCAAGCGCTCGAACGGCACCAAGGTCTCGGTGAATTACTCGCTGCGCAAGGTGAACAATGCGTGGAAGGCCTGGGACGTGGTCATCGACGGCATCAGCTACGTGAAGAGCTATCGCGAAGACTACGGCGCGCAGGTCCAGCAGCAGGGCCTCGACGCGGTGATACAGCAGCTCGAGGCGCGCGCCGCCAGCGCCAAGGCCGCCAAAGACTCGAAGACCAAGGCCACCTAGTCGCATGAAGAGGGAGGCAGCTCAACGCGCGCGCGTCGCGATCAGCGAACCCGGCTCGGGTCGCGTCGCCGTCACCGGTGAGTTGACCTTCGGTACCGCCCGCGAAGCCCGCCAGCTCGGCATGCTGGTGCTCGAAAGCTCGCGAGCCGACAAGATCGTCGTCGACTGCGCCGGCGTCACGCGCGCAGACAGCGCGGGACTCGCCGTGCTGCTCGATTGGCTGGCGTGGGGCCGCAGGCGTTCGCGCGCGGTCACGTTCGCGAACCTGCCCGCATCGCTGGTCGCCATCGCGCGCATCAGCGAAGTCGACGGCCTGCTGACCGCTGCGCGCTGATCGCGCCAGCGCGTATTGCGTCCCTCGCGCGTCGACTCCGGGAGCTGCTGCCCGGGTAGTCAGAGTAGATTGCTGCGGCGGATCGCGGCGGCGCTGCGCGTGCCGGTCAGAGCCATGCTGATCTCGAACTCACGGCGGATGATGTCGAGGGCCAGAGCCACGCCCGCCTCGCCACGCGCGGCGAGCCCGTAGAGACAGGCCTTGCCGATCAGGCAAGCGCGCGCGCCCAGTGCCAGCGCCTTGAGCACGTCCTGTCCGCAGGATATCCCGCCATCCATCAGCACCTCGCAGCCTCCCCGCACCGCATCCGCGACTCGTGGCACCGCCGCAATGGTGGACGTGGAGCCGTCGAGCTGCCGGCCGCCGTGGTTCGAGACGACGATGGCGTCCGCCCCGATGCTCATCGCCGTGCGCGCATCATCGGGCTCGGTGATGCCCTTGAGCACGAGCTTTCCGGGCCAGCGGTCCCGTACCCACGCGAGGTCGGCAGGCGTCAGCGGTCCCAGCTGGCTGCCCATCCACTCCGACAGGGCGGCGGTGCCTTTCTTCGGAAAGAACGTCGCGAGATTGCCGAAGGTATGGCGCCTGTTGCCGAGCATGGCCATGACCCAGTGGGGACGGCGGGCGAAATCCCGCAGCCCGGCGAACGTGAGGCGCGGCGGCACCGCGAGGCCGTTCTTGGGGTCGCGCCGCCGCAGCGCCTGCAATGGCAGGTCCAGTGTCACCACCAGCGTCGGACAGCGTGCGGCACGCGCGCGCTCCATCAGCATTTCCGTGAACGCGCGCTCGCGCATCACGTAGAGCTGGAACCAAAGCGTGCCGCTGAAGGCCGCGCGCACGTCTTCGATCGAACAGATCGACATGGTGCTGAGGCAGAAGGGCACGCCCGCGGCATGTGCGGCCCGCGCCGCCTGGATCTCGCCGTCGCGCTCGAACAGTCCGGTGAGCCCCGTGGGGGCGGGCGCGACCGGCATTCGCCAGTGCTCGCCGAGCACGCTGGTGGTGGCGTCGAGCCTCGAGACGTCGACCATCACGCGCTGGCGCAGGGTGAGCGCGCGCAGGTCCTCGCGATTACGGTTCCAGGTGATCTCGTCGTACGAGCCGCGATCGATGTAGTCGAACAGGGCCCGCGGCAACCGCCGGCACGCGAGCGCACGCAGGTCCTCGATGGAATTGGGGACATTCCTCATTTTGTCGGAGGAGTGTTCCCATCAGGCCTGGGCGACGACCTGGCGCTGCCTGCCGAGCTTCTCGATCCCCAGTTCCATCACGTCACCGGCGTTCAGGAAGATCGGGTTCGGCTTGATGCCCATGCCCACGCCGGGCGGTGTGCCCGTGGTGATCACGTCGCCCGGGTGCAAGCTCATGAACTGGCTGAGATAGCTCACGAGGAACGCGGGCTTGAAGATCATCGTCCTGGTGGAGCCGTTCTGCCGGCGCGTGCCGTTCACGTCGAGCCACATCGAGAGGTTGGCCGGATCGCCGACTTCATCGGCAGTCACCAGCCACGGACCGATCGGCCCGAAGGTGTCGCAGCCCTTGCCCTTGTCCCATTGTCCGCCGCGCTCGAGCTGGAACTGGCGCTCCGAAAGGTCGTTCACCACGCAATAACCCGCAATGCATTTCGGGGCATCCGCTTCGCTCACGTAGCGCGCGACGCTGCCGATGATCACGCCGAGCTCGACTTCCCAGTCCATCTTGGTCGACCCGCGCGGCTTCAGCACCGGATCGTCGGGGCCCACGATGCAACTCGTCGCCTTCATGAACACGATGGGCTCGGCCGGAATCTTCGCGCCGGTCTCGGCAGCGTGATCCGCGTAGTTGAGTCCGATGGCGATGAACTTGCCGACCCCGCCGACGCAGGCGCCGAGGCGCGCGCCGGCGGGCGCCTTCGGTAGTTTGGCGACATCGACCGAGGCCAGTTCCTTCAGCGACCCGGGCGAGAGCGCCGCTCCCGCCAGGTCTGGAATCACGCCGGACAGGTCGGCGATCGAGCCATCCGCGGTCACGAGTCCGGGGCGCTCCGCGCCCGGCGGGCCAAAACGCACGAGTTTCAAGGTGAGGTCTCCCGGGATTGTTAGGCAGCCGGCAGGCAGGCCGGGCCGATGGGTTCGAATTGCTTGTAGGTGAGGATGAATTCCTGGTGTCCCAGCGCCTCGGACTTGGAGGCCTGGCCGCTCGCCACGGCCTGCACGAGCGCGTAGATTTCGCGGCCGACCTCGTCGAGCTCGGCGCCCTGCAGGATGCGACCGGCGTTCACGTCCATGTCGTCGGCCATGCGCTCGTAGGTGTCGGGATTCGCGCAGACCTTGATGACCGGAGAGATCGCGGAGCCCACCACCGATCCGCGCCCGGTGGTGAAGAGGATCAGGTGAGAGCCGCAGGCGATGAGTTCGACGATCTCGGCATTGTCGGAGATGTTCGGAAAGCCGAAACGCGGTTCGCCGTCGGGAACCACGTCGAGGAGATAGAGGCCGCCGCGCGGCGGTATGTCTCCGGGCTTGATCAATCCGGCGATCGGCGAAGAGCCGGACTTCGAGTACGCGCCCATGGACTTTTCTTCCAGCGTCGTCAGTCCACCCTCGGCATTGCCGGGGGCGAAGCTGCCGTACCCCATGATGCGGTAGTAGTTGGCGGCCTTCTCGACGCAGGCCTCGATCTCGCGGCCCAGCTCGGGCGTGACGGCGCGCGAGGCCATGATGCGCTCGCAGCCGATGAGCTCGCCGGTTTCCTCGAAGATGCAGGCGGCATTCTTCTCGATGAGCCAGTCGAAGCAGCGGCCGACGGCCGGATTCGCGCTGATGCCGCTGGTGCCATCCGATCCACCGCAGACCGTGCCCACCACGAGCTCGTTCAGCGACATGGGAACCGGCTGCTGCTTCGCGAGCTGCGCGCGCATCTTCTTCACGATGTCGAGGCCCGCATTCAACGTGCGCGTGGTTCCACCCGATTGCTGGATCACCAGCAGGTCCACCGGCCGGCCGCTGGCGGCGATGTGCTTGCGTAGCTGCTCGCGATTGAATCCCTCGCAACCCAGCGACACCAGCAGCACCGCGCCCACGTTCGGATGCGTGCACAGCCGCTGCATCATCTCCAGCGAATACTTGTTGGGATAGCAGCCCGGAAAGCCGATCAGGTGCACGTCGTCGGCGCCGGACTTCTGCACGATCAGGCGCGAGACGTGGTGCGCGCATTCCACGAGATACGCCACGGCCACGACGTTGCGGATGCCCTTGCGGCCGTCGCAGCGGGGGTAGCCCCTCATGGAAATGCTGCTCATCAATGTCCTTCCGTGCCGTCGCGCGTGGTCGAAGGAATGTAGTCGCTGCGAAGGTTGTGCACGTGGACGTGCTCACCGCGCGCCGCCGCCATTTTCATCGAGCCGATCGGTGCCCCATATTTGAGGACGCGCGCGCCGGCGGCAAGGTTGCGCCGGGCCAGCTTGTGGCCGAGCTCGATGGGCGCGGGGATCACGAAGGTCTCGCCCTCCAGCTCCACGCGTTCCCCCGCGGCGATGTCACGCCGCGCCACCAGGATGTTGTCATCCGGATGCAGCAGCAGCAGCGGTGGCAATCTGCCCCGCGCGGGATCGTTGGCAGTCATCGTCAGGCCCCCGTGGACGATCGATTCTAGCTACTGCCGCGGAGATGGGGCAGGGGCGGGTTCCGCGGACGGTGCCTCGCCCGCCGGGGGTTCCGACGGGGCCGGCGCCACGGCGTCGGCGGGCGGCTGGTCGCCGGCCGCAGGCTCTTCCTCCATGCCTTGTTCGAGCTCGAGGGAGGAATCCTCGACATTGCCGTCGGTCACCTGGAATTCGCGCCGCTGCAGCCAGGCGTTGCGGATGAATGCGTAGCGGTCGTAGCTCTTGTCGATCTGCGCATCCAGGTCCAGCAGCCCCGCGCGCATGTCGAGCAGGTCCACCGCGCGGATCCAGATGCGCGTGCTGTCATCCTCGAGATAGCTCACCGGGTAGGTGAACTGATCGGCCAGCCTGCCGACGGAATCGCGGAACGTCGACGGGCCCAGGAAGGGCAGCATGAGGTAGGGGCCCGATTTCACACCCCATTTTCCGAAGGTCTGGCCGAAATCCTCGTCGTTGAGTTCGAGGCCCGCGGCGGTGGCCGGATCGAACAGGCCGCCGAGACCCAGCGTGCTGTTCAACAGGAAGCGCGCCGAATCATGCCCGGCCTGGCGCATCTTTCCCTGCAGCACGTCGTTGACCGTGGTGCCGAGGGTGTTGAGGTTGTTGAAGACGTTGCTGACGCCCGTGCGCACGATGCGTGGCGTGACTTTCACATACGCCTTGGCCACGGGCCTGGCGACCGCCTTGTCCAGCGCGTCGTTGAAAGCGAAGACGCTGCGGTTGAATCGTTCGAGGGGGTCGCGAGGGTCGGGCTTGCCCGAGGGCAGCGTGGCGCAGCCCGCGAGCATCAGGGCGGCCAGCGCCAGGAAGGCTTTTTGCATGGCGCAAATTCTACTCATTTGTTCGGGGCGCTGCCGCCCCGACGGGCCGCCTGGGCCTGTCAACTCCCCGCACGAGGGAGGCTGGCGCGGGGACGGGACTCCGATGGAGGCGGAGTCTGCTGTTTGCGGCGTTTTTCTTCTTCCTCGGCCATCTTGCGCCGTTTGCGGTCGCTGAACATGGCCTCGCGCACCTCATCGAGGCGCGCCTGGAACCGGCTGCGCTGGACGGAGGTGATGTCGGGTACGGCCAGTGCCATCTCGAGCTGCGACACCGACAGCGGCAGGTTGCCGGTCGCGATGTGGTATTCGCTCATGTAGTAAGCCGCGTCCGCCGTATCGCCCGCGCTGCTGGCGGCCAGCGCCGTGAACCGGATCTGCTCGGGAGTGGGTGCCACATTGTTGAAAAGATCGAGCAGCACGGCATGCGCGGTCTTGGCTTGGTTGGCCTTCAGGAGCGCATCGGCGTAGCGCATGGTGAGCGGTATGTTGCGCGGCGAGAGCGCCAGCGCGCGGCGGAACGTCGCCAGTGCTTCGTCGGTGGCGCCGGATGCCATCAAGGCCTGGCCGAGCGAAGACTGCAGCATGGGCACCTGCGGATACTCGCGGGCCAGTGTCGTCAGCGTATCGAGTGAGGTGCGCGCATTGCCGCTCTGGTAGCTGGCCACGGCTTCGCCGTACTCCTCGCCCACGGTCGGCTCCTGATGGGCGCGCCGCTCTTCGTAGTAGCGCCGCACATTGGCTTCTGGCGGCGTGGCGAGTACGCGCAACCGCTCGCGCGTCAATGAATAGCTCACGCTCTCCGGCGTCGGATGGATGTCCTTGAATTGCGCGGCGCGCGAGCGGGACTCGGCGATGCGATTGGTCGTCACCGGATGGGTCTGCAAGATTTCCGGCAGCGCATTGCGCCCCGTACCCTGCAGGCTGGTGCGCCGGCCCATGGTCTCGAAGAAGTCCGGCATCGCGTACGGATCGAAGCCGGCGGCCGCGAGGAAACCCATGCCGACGCGGTCCGCTTCGTTTTCATTCGCGCGCGTGAAGTTGATCTGCTGCTGCATGGCCGCGCCCTGCGCCATGGCAACGCCGCCGAGAGCGGCATCGCTGGAGCCGGCCGCCGCGCCCACGAGGATGGCGGCGAGGATGGCCGCCATGGTCGCGATGCTCTGGCGCCCCTGTGAGTGCACGCGACGCGCGATGTGTCGTTGCGTGACGTGCGCGATTTCGTGCGCCAGCACGCCCGCGAGCTGTGACTCGTTGCGCGTGGCGAGCACCAGGCCATAGTTCACTCCGATGAAGCCGCCGGGCAGCGCGAAGGCGTTGATCGTGTCGTCTCGCACGAAGAAGAACTGAAATCGCTGGCCCGAGTCTCCCGTGGCCTGCGCGACGATGCGCGAGCCGAGCGCATTCAGGTACTCGGTGGCTTCGGGATCTTCGATGATCTGGCCTTCGCCGCGCAGCTGGCGCATGACCTGCTGGCCGATGCGGTATTCGTCATCCAGCGTCAGCGTGGAGGAGGCGGGGCTGCCGATGTCGGGAAGATCATTGCCCTGGGCGATCGCAAGCCTGGGCAGTGCCATCAGCACCGCCAGCAGGGCCACGAACAGCTTCCTCAGGCGCATTTTTGTCGCAGATTCTTCCACCGGGGCTTGGACTGCGGCAACGGGGCCGAGTTTCTGGCGGCAGCCACTCAGAGGGTATCCGAGGCGAAATCGGCCAGCCGCGAGCGTTCGCCGCGCACCAGCGTGATGTGGCCAGCGTGCTCCCAGCCGCGAAAGCGGTTCACGACGTAGGTCAGGCCCGAGGTGGTTTCGGTGAGGTAGGGGGTGTCGATCTGCGCGATGTTTCCCAGGCACACGATCTTGGTGCCCGGGCCCGCGCGCGTGACCAGCGCCTTCATCTGCTTGGGCGTGAGGTTCTGGGCCTCGTCCAGGATCACGTAGCGGTTGAGAAAGGTGCGCCCGCGCATGAAGTTCAGCGAGCGGATCTTGATGCGATTGCGCAGCAGGTCGTTGGTGGCGCCGCGGCCCCAGCTGCCGCCTTCCGAGCTTTGCGTGAGCACCTCGAGGTTGTCCATGAGGGCGCCCATCCACGGCTCCATCTTTTCTTCTTCCGTGCCCGGCAGGAAGCCGATGTCCTCGCCGAGCGGGATCGTCACGCGCGTCATGATGATCTCGGCGAAGCGGTTCGATTCCAGCGTCTGCATGAGTCCCGCGGCCAGCGTCAGCAGGGTCTTGCCGGTACCGGCAGGTCCCAGGATGGTGACGAAGTCGATCTGCGGATCGAGCAGCAGGTTGAGCGCGAAATTCTGCTCGCGGTTGCGCGCCATCACGCCCCAGACGCTGTGCCGCTCGGAACGGTAGTCGCGCGCCAGCTCGAGCGTCGCCTTGCCCGCTTCGACGCGCCGTACGATGGCCTCGATGCCCTCCGGGCCTTCCTCGTGCACGAACTGGTTGACGTGCAGGTCCGCGACCACCGGGCCGGAAATCTCGTAGTAGGTGCGCTCGGCCGCCTTCCAGGAGCGCATGTCCCGGGCGTGCGCCTCCCAGAAGTTCGCCGGCAGCGCCGCGAGCCCGGTGTACAGCACGTCGGCGTCTTCGATGGTCTTGTCGCTGTAGTAGTCCTCGGCGTGCACGCCGACCACCGCCGCCTTGATTCGCAGGTTGATGTCCTTGGACACCAGCGTGACGCGTGACTCGTGGTGCAGCGCCTGCAGCGCCAGCGTCATCGCCAGGATGGCATTGTCGTTGCCGTGCCCCGGTAGATAGTCGGGAAGCGCGGACGAGAGCTGGCGCGTCTGGAAGAACAGGCGCCCGGGCTGCGATGCGTTCCGGTCGGCGGCGAGCGCGCCGCCGTTGGCGCCGTGGATCATCAAGGGCAGGCCGCCGTCGATCTGTTCCTTGGTCGCGTCGCGCATCAGGTCGTCGAGGAAGCGGCTGACCTGGCGCACGTTGCGCGAGGCCTCCGACAGGCCCTTCTTGTTGGCGTCGAGCTCCTCGAGCACCACCATGGGTAGATAGACGTCGTGTTCCTGGAAGCGGAAGATCGAGGTCGGGTCGTGCATCAGCACGTTGGTATCGAGCACGAACAGGCGCCGCTGGGCGAGCGGCCTGCCCGGCTTGCCGCCGGCTGCGCGCTTCGCGGCCGTCACAGCGCCTTCGCCGCCTCGAGCACTTCCGCCGCGTGCCCCTTGACGCGCACCTTGCGCCACTCGCGCGCCAGCTTGCCGTCGGCGTCGAACAGGAACGTGCTGCGCTCGATGCCCATAAACTTCCTTCCGTACAGGGATTTTTCCCGGATCACGTCGAACAGCCGGCACACCTTTTCGTCCTCGTCCGACAGCAGCTCGAACGGGAAGCGCTCCTTCGCGCGGAATTTCGCATGCCGTTCGCAGCTGTCCTTCGAGATCCCGAGCACGATGGTCCCGGCGCGCCTGAAGGCCGCGTGCAGGTCGCGGAAATCTCCGCCTTCCAGCGTGCAGCCGGGAGTCATGTCCTTGGGATAGAAATAGAGCACGAGTTTCTGCCCGGCGGCATCGGACGTTTTCCAGCTGCTGCCGTCGGAGCGCGGCAGCGAGAAGGCGGGCAGTTTCTTTCCGACCGAGACGGCCATCACCGGGTCCGCGGGTTCGCTGAAGAATGCGCCGACATTACGACTTGACGGGCTCCAGGATGGCGTCGAGGTTTTGCGCGTCGCAATAGTCCATGAATTCTTCGCGCAGGTGCGCGAGCTGCAGCCGCTTCGGCACGTTGATGATCATCTGTACGGCGAACATCTGGGCGCCGGTGTGCGCGGCCGGGTAGGTGCGCGTGGAGACCTCGGCGATGTCGATGCCGCGGCTGGCGCAGAAGCCCGAGAGGCCGGCGACGATGCCGGACTGGTCGAGGCAGACGACGTCGATGGAATATGGCAACAATTCGGTACGCGGCGCCCGCGGCTCGGTGCGCTTCATGTGCAGCGACAGCCCGGTGGATTCCCCCAGGCGCTGCAGTTCGCTCTCCAGCTTGGCGAGCGAATGCCAGTTGCCGCTCACCAGCACCAACACGGCGAACTCGTTGCCCAGGCTGGCCATGCGGCTTTCACTGATCGATCCGCCGCAGTCCGAGATTACGCGGGTCAGGTCGTGGACCATCCCGGTGCGATCGCTGCCTATGGCGGATACGGCGAGGTGCTGCTTCATCTGGGCGCGAGTGTACCGCAGCCCCCTTCGTGGCGGGCCAGCCGTCTTGCGGACCGGCTCCGCGCGCCCGTACCATGCGCGACCCATTTTCTACCTTGGATGATCATGTTCGCCGGCAGTCTCGTGGCGGTCGTGACCCCGATGCGGCCCGACGGCGGCATCGACTACGACGCCTGGTCCCGCCTCCTGGAATTCCACCTCGCCAATGGCACTTCGGGAGTCGTCGTGGCCGGCTCGACCGGCGAGTCGGCGACCGTGCGCGACGAGGAACTGGGCGAACTTTTGAAGCGGGCGCGGCGCATCGTCGGCAGGCGCATGGCGGTCATCGCAAATACCGGCACCAGCGACACCGCAGGTTCCTGCGAGCGCGCGCAGAGGTTCTCGGCGGCGGAGTACGACATCGATGCGCTGCTGGTCGCTTCACCCGCGTATGTCCGGCCGACGCAGGAAGGACTGTTCCGACATTTCTCCGCCGTCGCGCAGAGTTCGCGCGTTCCCGTGCTGCTGTACAACGTGCCGAGCCGCACCGCGGTCGACATCCTGCCGGCCACGGTTGCCCGACTCTCACGAGTCGCGAAAATCGTCGGCATCAAGGAGGCGATCGGCGAGGCCGCGCGCGTACGCGAGCTCGCGAGCGGTTGCGTGCCGGAGTTCCGCATCCTGAGCGGTGACGACCTCACCGCGCGCGAAACCATCGGTGTCGGCGCGTGTGGCGTGATTTCGGTCACGGCGAACGTGGCGCCGCGCGCCATGGCGGACATGGTGGCGGCCGCATTGCGTGGCGATCGCGCCGGTGCGACGCAGATCGACCAGCGCCTGGTCGCGCTGCACCGGAACCTGTTCGTCGAATCGAATCCCATTCCGGTCAAGTGGGCGCTGGCGCGCATGGGGCTGATCGGCGGCCATCTGCGCCTGCCGCTGACCGAGCTTTCGCCCCAGTACCATGCGCTCGTGTCGGAGTCGCTGTTCGCGGCCGGCATCACGGTCGGCGAGGCCGTGGTGAACTCCTGATGTCACAAGAGGTCGCAGCCACTATGCGAATCGCCACCCTGGTCCTGGTCAGCACCTTTGCGGTGATGGCGTCCGGCTGTTTCAAGAGCAAGATGACCAGCTGCAACCAGAGCAACAAGGACTACGCGGGTGCCCAGGAGGTGCCACCACTGCAGGCGCCGCCGGGTCTCGATGCACCCAATACCCGCAATGCGCTCAAGGTGCCGCCGCTCAATACGCCGGAGCGCGTCCGCGGCAAGGACGAGCCCTGCCTGGACATCCCGCCGCCATTCTCGACACCCAAGGCCGACGCCAGGCCCGCAACGCCGGCCGCGCCTGCGGCACCGGCCACGCCCGCTGCGCCGGCCAGCCCGAAAAACTGACGGCCCAAATAACCGACGACAAGTTGTTATCATGCGCAGCCCGTGAACCCGGGGTGCATGGGCTGCAACGGGTCCGGACAGGTGGCCGAGCGGTCGAAGGCGCTTGATTGGAAGTCAAGTAACATCGCAAGGTGTTCGTGGGTTCGAATCCCACCCTGTCCGCCACTTCTTTACCATGGCAGTCCGTATCGGCTCCTTCGCGACGACTAGTTGTAAACCCCGTCAGGCCCGGAAGGGAGCAGCGGTAGCTTCGATGTCGGGCGCCGAAGTCCGGCTGGTGCGGGCTGCCTCCCTTGCCCCGTCGAACAGGAATTGGCACACCGCATGAGCTATCTCGCGCTTGCGCGTAAATGGCGGCCGC
The DNA here is from genome assembly GCA_035761265.1 of Steroidobacteraceae bacterium. Taxonomy (GTDB): domain Bacteria; phylum Pseudomonadota; class Gammaproteobacteria; order Steroidobacterales; family Steroidobacteraceae; genus CADEED01. The sequence goes on along the minus strand of DASTRL010000302.1, from coordinate 50,590 downwards.
GCTCCTTTGCAGAACTCGTGGGGCAGGAGCACGTGCGCGTCGCGCTCGGCAACGCGCTCACGCAGGGTCGCGTGCACCATGCCTTCCTGTTCACCGGCACGCGCGGCGTGGGCAAGACCACGATCGCGCGCATCCTCGCCAAGTGCCTCAACTGCGAGACTGGAGTGACCGCCACGCCCTGCGGCGTGTGCGCGACCTGCCGGGAAATCGACGAGGGCCGCTTCGTCGACCTCATCGAAGTCGACGCCGCCTCGCGCACCAAGGTGGACGACACGCGCGAGCTGCTGGAGAACGTGCAATACGCGCCGACGCGCGGCCGCTACAAGGTGTATCTGGTCGACGAAGTGCACATGCTGTCGACGCATTCCTTCAATGCGTTGTTGAAGACGCTCGAGGAACCACCGCCGCACGTTAAGTTCCTGCTCGCCACCACCGATCCGCAGAAGCTGCCGGTGACCGTGCTGTCGCGCTGCCTGCAGTTCAACCTCAAGCGCCTGCCGGTCGCACTGATCAGCGAGCACCTGTCCAAGGTGCTCGCCGCCGAGAAGATTTCCGCCGAACCGGCTGGCGTGCGGCTCGTGGCCCAGGCGGCCGACGGCAGCATGCGCGATGCGCTCTCGCTGCTCGATCAGCTGATCGCCTTTGGCGGCGGCAAGGTCGACGAGGCCGGGGCGCGCGGCATGCTGGGCACCATCGACCGCGATCACGTCGTGCACATCGCACGCGCGCTGGCGGGCGGCGATGCGCAGAAGCTGATCGCAATCGCGCGCGCGCTCGAGGAGTTTTCGCCGGACTATGCCCAGGTGCTCGATGACCTGGCGGCGCTGCTCACGCGCGTGGCGCTGGCGCAGCTGGTGACCGGATACGAGAGCGACGAGCTGTTCGATGCGACACTGGTCGGTGAACTCGCTGCGTCCATCAGTCCCGAGGACGTACAGCTCTTCTACCAGACCGCGATTCTGGGACGACGCGACCTGCCGCTGGCGCCGGATCCTCGCAGCGGCTTCGAGATGACGTTGGTGCGCATGCTCGCGTTCCGCCCGGCCGGCAGCGCGGCAACGGTGGGTACGGCGCGCACCGCAAGCGCGGTGCCGGCTCCGGGCGGCAATCCCATCGTCAGGCCGGCCTCTGCCGGCGCCATCGAGCCGGTGCAATGGGCGCGCGTCATCGGTGATCTGGACCTGAGCGGCGCGGCGCGGCAATTTGCCTCGAACTGCGCTCTGGTCGAGCACCGGGGCAACACGCTGCGCCTGGCGGTGGATCCGAAGATCGCGCGCACGCCGGCACAGGTGGAGAAGCTGGTGCAGGCCCTGGGAAAGTATCTCGGCGCGCCGGTGAAGCTCGAATTCGTCGACGGCCCGCCGCCCGTCGAGACGCCGAGCCAGCACGGTGAGCGGCGCTCGGCCGAGGCGCTGGAGGCCGCGCGGCGCTCGCTCGAAGAGGATCCGACGGTGCGCGAAATGAAATCCAGATTCGGCGCGACGCTGCATCCCGAATCGGTGCGGCCCACGGAGCAATGAGGAGACGCTGATGCGTGGTGGTGGAAACATGATGAAGCAGGCGATGGCACTGCAGGCCAGCATGAAGAAGGCCCAGGAAGAAATCGCCGCCATGGAAGTCGTCGGCGAGTCGGGCGGCGGCATGGTCAAGGTGACGATGAACGGCAAGCACGAGGTCAAGCGCGTGCAGATCGAGCCGCAGGTCGTGTCCGAGGATCGCGAGATGCTCGAGGACCTGATCGCCGCGGCGTTCAACGATGCCGTGAACAAGGCGGACGCCGCCTCGCAGGCGCGCATGTCGAACGTGATGGCGGGCGTGAATCTGCCGCCCGGCTTCAAGCTGCCGTTCTAGTTAGATGCAGCACGCCGCGCCGCTGGCAAAGCTCATCGACGCGCTGCGCGCGCTCCCTGGAGTCGGCCCGAAGACCGCGCAGCGCATGGCGTTCCACCTGCTGCAGGGTGGGCGCGACGGCGCGCGCACCCTGGCGCAGGCGCTGACCGACGGGTTGACCGCCATCCGCCGCTGCCAGCGTTGCCGCATGCTCACCGACACCGAGCTGTGCGCGATCTGCGCCGCGCCGGCGCGCGATGCGGGGTTGCTGTGCGTGGTGGAGTCTCCCGCCGACGTGGTCGCCGTCGAACAGTCCGGAAGTTTTCGCGGGCGGTATTTCGTCCTGCACGGTCACCTGTCGCCGCTGGATGGCATCGGGCCCGATCAGATCGGCGCGCGCGAGTTCGAGGCCTTGCTCGATTCGGGCGAGGTGCGCGAGGTCATCCTCGCGACCAATCCGACGGTGGAGGGCGAGGCCACCGCGCACTTCCTCGGTGAACGCGCCGCCGAAAGAGCGATCCAGGCGAGCCGCATCGCCCATGGCGTGCCCATCGGCGGCGAACTGGAATACGTGGACGGCGGAACCCTGGCGCATGCGTTGGCCGGACGCATCGTCCAGCGCTAGCCACCGACAGGCCGGATCCGCCCCGTCAGGTTCGCCGATGGCGCCCTGCGGGCCCGCGCGCCTCCACCAGGTCCGAATAGCGCCGCCGCAGTCTCCTATAGCTCTCGTAGCGGCGCGCGCTCACTTCGCCGGCTTCCACCGCCGCGATCACGGCACAGGCCGGCTCCTGCAGGTGGCGGCAATCGAGAAACCTGCACGCCGCAGCCAGGCGCGCGATCTCGGGGAAGCCGAGCGTGCGCGCATCGAGCTGCTCGATGGCAGGCGCGAAATCGCGTACGCCCGGCGAATCGATGAGCGTGCCGGTGGCGCCGGCGCCGAGCTCCAGCGGATACGCCCGCGACGCCGTGGTGGTGTGGCGCCCCTCCTCGTCACGCACGAGCTCGCCGGTTGCGACCTGCGTCTGCGGCAACAGAGCCGCGACCAGCGATGACTTGCCCACGCCCGACTGCCCGACCAGCACGCTGACGGCGCCGGCCAGGGCGCGCCGCAGGTCATCGAGGCCATGGCCTGCTTTTGCCGAACAGGCGACGTGCGAATAGCCCGCCGCGGCGTACGCCGCCAGCTCCGCAGCCTCGATGCGATCCACCACGAGGTCCGATTTGTTGACGGCAACGAGCCCGCTGATGCCCGCCGCGGTGGCCGCGCACAGATAGCGGTCGACGATGAAGAAATCGGGGACCGGCAGGGGCGCGATCACCACGATCAGCTGGGTGATGTTGGCCACCACGGGCTCACTTTCGCCGCGCAAATTGGCGCGCGCCAGCAAGGTTCGCCGTGGCAGCACCTCGACGATCAGCAATTCATCGTGCTTGCGATCGGGCTCGCAGCGCACGCGATCGCCGCACACGATGCTCATCCTGCGGCCGGATGGGCGCGCGCGCAGCTCCAGGCCCGACGCATCGCGCACCAACAGGTGACGGCCGAAGGCCGCGATGACATCGGCGTCGAAGGCTTCGGCGTCGCGGCTGCTGTTCATTCCCTGTAGTATCGCGTCATTCCATATGCCGAGCAGCGACTATCTGGTCTGGATAGATCTCGAGATGACGGGGCTCAAACCCGACACCGACGTGATCATCGAAATGGCCACCATCGTCACCGATTCCCAGCTGCGGCTGGTCGCCGAAGGACCCGTCATCGCCATTCACCAGCCCGACTCCGTGCTGGACGGCATGGATGACTGGAACCAGCGCACGCACGGCGCGTCGGGACTGCTCACGCGCGTTCGCGAGAGCAAGTGGAGCATGGCAATGGCAGAGGCGCGCACGCTCGAGTTCCTGAACGCGCTGGTGGAACCGAATTCCTCGCCGATGTGCGGCAACAGCATCTGCCAGGATCGCCGTTTCCTCGCGCGGCACATGCCGGCGCTCGAGAAGTTCTTCCACTATCGCAACCTCGACGTGAGCACCCTCAAGGAGCTGGCGCGGCGCTGGGCGCCGGGCGTGCTCGGTGGCTTCGTGAAGCAGGGCGAACACAAGGCGCTGGCCGATATCCGGGAATCCATCCGCGAGCTCGAGTACTACCGGCGGCAGCTGTTCGCGCCGAACTGCCAATTGTCGTGACCGGCCGGCCGTGACGACGTTTGCCGATGTGGTCGCCGCGGCGGGACGGATCGGCCCGCACGTCGTGCGCACGCCGGTCGTGCGCTCGCCGGCCTTCGATGCCCGGGCCGGGTGCCCGGTGTTCTTCAAGTGCGAGAACCTGCAGACGGGCGGGGCGTTCAAGTATCGCGGCGCCATGAACGTGCTGCTGCAGCTCGATCCGGCGAGCACACCGGTCGTCATCACGCATTCGTCGGGCAATCACGGCAACGCGTTGGCGCGCGCGGCGCGCGTGCGCGGCATGCGCGCCATCGTCATCGTGCCGCGCGATTCCTCGCGCGCGAAGATCGCGGCCATCGAGTCGGCGGGAGCACGCATCGAGTTCTGCGAGCCGGGCCTGCCGGCCCGCGAGCGAATGCTGGCCGAAGTGCTCGCGCGGGAACCCGCCCTGTTGGTTCATCCCTTCGATGACGAGCGGATCATCGCCGGGCAGGGCACCGCCGCGCTCGAGCTGCTGTCCGAGGTGCCCGGGCTGGACGTGATCAGCACGCCGGTGGGCGGCGGCGGTCTCATCGCCGGGACCGCGCTCGCCGCCAAAGGCATGTCGCCGGGAATTCGCGTGGTCGGCGCCGAACCCGAGCAGGCCGACGACGCTTATCGCTCGTTTCACAGCGGCGAGCGCTGCGCGGTGACCGCGCCGCAGACCATCGCCGATGGCCTGCGTGGCTCGATCGGAGTGCTCAACTTCGAACTGTTGCGAAGTCATGTCGATGACCTGGTGACGGTGAGCGAAAGGGAGATCGTCACCGCGATGCGCGTGGTGCTCGAGGATCTCAAGCTGCTCATCGAGCCGTCGTCGGCCGTGCCGGTGGCGGCGCTGCTGGCGGGGAAACTGGGTCGGGGCGCACGCATCGGCATCGTGATTTCCGGCGGAAATGTCGACCTCGATGTCTGTCCGTTCCTGCGAGGGGAGTCCGCAGGCCGCTGAATCCAGGAATCCGGAATGTCAAAAATACTTGACATGCCTCATGCGCAATGTAAGGTATACCAGACATCACCGGAGATCTCCCATGAGCAGGATTCAGCGCCGCATCCAGGCATTGCTCGCCGTAACCGCCATGGGAGCCGCGGGGATGTTCCTGGGGGGCGAGGGATGGTTTGGCGTCGACCTGGGGGCCGTCGGCGCGGCGCTGCTGTATGCCGCGTTGTGGATGATCGTGGTCCACCTCGCCCGGGACGGGCGCGCGGTTTTCCCGGAAGAGTGGGCGCTCGCCGAGAAGCAGGCCTGGGCGGCGCTGATCTTCGTCACGCTGATCGGTTTTCACATGCTCAACCTGCTCGCGACCCTGCCGGATCTCGGCGTCGACGCCGATCGCCTGCGCAATGCGGGGACGCGACGCTTGTGGACCAACGTCGGCATGCTGCTGTTCGGCTGGATCGTCGTCGCTTCGATGCTGCGCCGGCAGGATGCGGACAGCGTGGAGCTCGACGAACGCGACCTGCGCATCGCGCACGCCGCCTCGCGCTTCGCCGACGGCGGGTTGACGCTGCTGATCCTGGGGCTCGTAGTCACGCTCGTCGCCGTGCCGGAGCATTCCCGCATCTGGCTGCGGCCGTTGATCGCCGCGAACGTGCTCATTGCGCTGCTGATCGCGCGCGCGCTGGTCGCGAACATCTACACGGTGCTGCGCTATCGTCGTGAACGCGGATGAGCGGCTTCGCGATCCGCAATCGCATCCGCGAATTCCGCCAGCAGCATGCCGAAATGACACAGGCGGATCTCGCGCAGGCGTGCGGTGTCACGCGCCAGACGATCATCGCGCTTGAGGCCGAGAGATATTCTCCATCGCTGGAGCTCGCATTCAAACTCGCGCGCGCGCTCGGACGCGAGCTCGGAGAGGTTTTCCATTGCGAAGAAAAAAAATGAGCGAGCGCGAACTGGATCACGCCGCTTTGGCTTGAGATTTGCGTCTTGAATGATCGCGTTCGTCCGTTATATTCGGACTCGATGATCACCGACGCGCTTTCAATCGTCTCCTGGCGTTCGCGCCCGCGCAGCTTCGTCGCGCTGATGTCGCTCTACGAGAGCAACTACCTGCGCCTGGCGTCGCTGGCGGGCGACCTGCGACGCTTGCCGGATGCGCGCCTGTCGCGCGTGCCGGACGACTGTGACCTGCGTCTCAGCGTCACCGAGCGCTCGCCATACACCACGAGCTTCGATCTCACCTATCTGTTTGCCGAAGGCGAGGGCGTGGTGACGTATCCGGACATGCGTGTGCGCGTCTATCACGATGCGCGGCTGGTCGAGGCCCAGGAATGGGCGGCACGGCATGACCACCAGGCCCTCAAGGCGTTGCGGGGCGTGGCGGAGCGTGAACTGGATCAGCGTTGGGCACGGAACACGATGCTAAATAAGTGGCTGGAGTACTGCATCGACCGCGGCCACGGGTTTCGTGACTAGCCAAACCCCGGCGCGCCGCGCTGGGGTTCCATGAAAGCGCTGAAACCGTTCGGCTTTCTCGGCGGCAGTTCCGTCGCGAAGACCGCGCCCGAGGAAGACGGGCGCGTCGTCGAGCTGTTTCGCAGCCGCGCCGAGCTGCGCAAGCAGCACGAGGAGCTGGGGCAGGAATTGCAGCGCCTGCGCGATCGGCTCAAGCAGCAGGAAGGCGCCACCGCGCGCGTGCAGGAGATGATCGAGTCGCTCGAGAAGCGGCTCGAATCCGCCGATACCGGACTATCTACCCTGGTCTTCTACCACCTGCGCGCGTTGTGGGGCGACGGGCGGGAGATCATCGGACTGCTGGTCAACGAGCTCGCGGCCAAGCAGGAAGAGCGCGAACGCAAGGCATTCGCGCTCGAAGGCAACCGCCGCCAGTTCCAGGTGCGCAGGGATGCCGAGCAGCAGCTGCGGCAGGCCGAGTCGGACATGGTCGGCGCGCGCCAGCGGCTCGCCGCCCTCGGCAAATGGTGGCATCGATGGCAGAAGGCGAAGGTGCTGGCGCAGCGACCCGCGTTGCAGGCGGCCGCCGGTGCCGCCGAGGCGGCGCTGCTGGCGGCGCGCAAACGCTTCGAGGGTGTCGAGAAGGCCGGCGCCGGGGAATTCCCCGGGATCAGCGTCGAGGCAAAGCGCGCCATCAACATTGCGGCCATCGCCTGCGCCGAGGTGTTGTGCCTCAAGCTGTCGCGCACCAATCTCGTGGGCGCGGCCCGGCTTGCGATGTCGAGGCGCGAACCCAACGAGCACTACGGCGATCTTGCCGCCTGCGTGTCCATCATGAGCGACATCGTCAAGGCGCGAAATCTGCTGCGCCAGAAGGGTGGAATCATGCAGGAAATCGCGCAGCGCAGCGAACGCCTCAGATCCACGGCCGCGTATCTGGGCGAGTTCGAGACCGTGCCGATCCCGGAATCCTGCGCCGTGTCCGAAGGTGACGTCCTGTCCCACGGCTCCCAGGGGGTCAGCGCGGCCAAGCTGCCCAACGTGCTGGCCGAAGATACCTGGGACCTTTTCAAGGTCCTGCTGCGCTGACCGCGGCGACCGCCGCTTTTCTCAGTCCGACTTCTTCTTCTCGCTCTGCACGGTGCGCGTCGGCGCGGAGTGCATCGGGCGCAGCCCGGTCACCATGTCGGTCATGACCTCCGTGGCCTGGTCGAGCACGGTGTCCGGAAACTTGGCGTCCGCAAGTTCTTCCGCGTTCTTGAGCGGCGGCAGGTTCTGGGCGGCGCGACGCGCGTTCTCGCGGGTGAGCCGTTCCTTCTCCAGCCGCTCACGCTCCGCCTTGCGGGTCTGCAAGTTGAGCGACAGCGAGTGCTGCTTGCGAACCGCGTCGTTGGCGGCAAGGTCGGCCACCAGCCAGCGGTAGTCGGGATCCTTGTCCGCGCGGGCCCGTTCTTCCCCGGCGAGCACCGCGATGTTCGGCTGCTGCGCCTTGGCCTCACTGCGGAAAGGCACGCCGGGAATGCGATCCCAGGGCAGGGCGCCTTCGAGTGCGCTCTCGCCGAATTCTTCCATGTCGATCTGCGAGGGGAGCGTGACGTCGGGCTCGACGCCGCGATGCTGCGTGCTCTCGCCGGTCACGCGGTAGAACTTGCCGATGGTCACGGTCAGCTGGCCGTTGACCGGGCGCGGCGACCAGCGATCCAGCGGGACCAGGTTCTGCACCGTGCCCTTGCCGAAGGTGCGCTGGCCGACGATCACGCCCCGATGATAGTCCTGGATGGCGCCCGCAAAGATCTCGGAGGCGGAGGCGCTGAACCGGTCGACCAGCACCGCGAGCGGGCCGGAATAGGCCACGCCCGACTCCGGATCGTCCTGCACCTCGAGTTCGCCCGTGGTCACCTTGAGCTGCACCACGGGGCCCTTGTCGATGAACAGTCCCGTCAATGCCGTGGCTTCCGGTAGGTAGCCGCCGCCATTGCCGCGCAGGTCGAGCACCAGGCCGTCGATTTTCTCGGCCTTGAGCTCATTGATGAGCCGGCGCACGTCACGCGTCGTGGAGCGGAAATCCTTGTCCCCGGCGTTCTGCGCCTCGACGTCCTGGTAGAACGCCGGCACGTTGATGACGCCGACCCGGATCTCCTTGTCGCCGCGCTTGAGGATGCGCAGCTCTTTTTGCGCCGCCTGCGCTTCCAGCGTCACCTTGTTGCGGGTGAACTCCAGCGTCTTCTCCTGGCTGCCCGGGGCGGCGCCCGCCGGCAGCACCTGCAGGCGCACCTGCGTGCCCGCGCGGCCGCGGATCAGCTGCACCACGTCGTCGATGCGCCAGCCGAGCACGTCGGTGATGGGGCCTTCCTTCCCCTGGCCCACGCCGGTGATGCGGTCCTTGACCGAGAGCGTGCCGGCGACGGCGGCCGGGCCACCCTCGATGACGTTCATGATGGTCACGTAATCGTCGACGAGCTGCAGCGAGGCGCCGATGCCGTCGTAATTGAGGCTCATCTGTATGCGGTATTCCTCGGAGCTGCGCGGCGAGAAGTAGCTCGAGTGCGGGTCATAGGCGCGCGCATAGGAGTTCATCAGCGACTCGAACACGTCATCCGCGCTCACTTGGTCGATGCGCTTCAAGGTGGTCTCGTAACGCTTCTTCAGCAGCTTGGTGGCTTCCTCCCAGCTCTTGCCCGTGAGCAGCAGTGACAGCGCATCGTTCTTGACGCGCTTGCGCCACCAGTCGTCGAGTTCTGCCTGCGTCGCGGCCCATGGCGCCTTCTCGCGGTCGAACTCGAACGTCTCGTTCAGCGTCCAGTCCGGTTCCTTGTCGAGCTGCGCGATGGCGAACTTGATGCGCTCGCGATTGCGTTGCTGGAAGCGTGCGAAGATGGCGAACGCCGGATCCACGTCGCCGCTGCGGATCATGTCGTCGAATCGCAGCTTGTACTGGTCGAACTCGGAGACGTCCGAAGCGAGCAGGTTGGCGTGCTGGCCGTCGATGCTTTCCAGATAGCGGGTATAGACGATGGCCGAGAGGCGATCGTCCAGCTTGTTGCCGGTGTAATGCATGCCCTCGAGCATCGAGCCGACCTTGCGGGCCACGGAGCGGTGCCGCTCGCTCGGGACCACGGAACCGGCGGGCAGCTGGGTGTTCGCGGGCGCCTGCGCCGAGCCGGTGAGCACGAGCAGGGCGGCCAGCATCGAAGGGGCGAGCCAGCGGGAGGAGCGGGAGATCAATGAATTCATGCGGCGGCGTTTCTCGGAGCGGATGAAGGGTCCGTACAATGGAACTTAAGGCCGCGTGACGGCCTGCTTCAAGTGGAATCTCCCCAAACTTAGGTCAATCCATGCGCCCACTGGTCGTTCTCCTTGGAATCGTGATGGGCTCGACAGTCTCCATCGCGGTCGCCCTGCTTCTGACGGGGGTGGTGTTCCTGCTGCTGCCCGAGTATTCGGCGAGGCTCGCCGATGAGCGCGGACCGCTGATCTGGGCCTGCCTCTTGTCGGTGGGGCTGGCGTCAATCGCGATCACCAGCTTTTACGGGGAATTGCGGCATCGGGGGTGGCGCCATGCCGCCCATATCGCCCTGACCGTGATGCTGGCGGTTGCCCTGTGGAGCTATTGGCCGAAGGAGTGAAAGTCGCCCGCATGAGGTGATTCGAGCCACGCTCCGTCGCGTTGGTTCCGGCGGGCGCGACAAGCCGCAATAGCCCCCGCCCCGGGGCGCCCCCGAAGGGAAGCCCCAGGCGGATGAATCCTGGTCCGAGGGGGGGCTGATCGCTGCGGTGAGAGCGGCGGCGGCGTCAGCGCCGACTGCGGCGGTCCATCCACGGCTCGCGCGCAGATTTTCCCTGCAGGCTGTTGTAGGGATCGCACCCCTGCGGTTCGGAAGTCGGGAACAGGAAGTCGCCTAACAAAGTGACCTTCACGTCCTGCGACTTTTTCGGTGCCGACGGTTGTTCTGATCGTTCGAGCTCGCGCTGGCGCGCGCGCTCTTCGGCCTTCTGGTCCGCGAGGTAGTACTCGCTCATTGGTCTTGTTTCCCCGTCTGCTCAACACTCCCCGCCGCCAGTGTCGCTGAAATGCGTCACGGATTTGCGCTCGGGGGTGCGCGCACGGGGAAAAATCCGTGAACGGGATCACGCTTCGCCGGCTGTGCTTTTACTTATGCCTTGCGAAGCAGGAACCGGCAGAACCGGAAGAAGCAGAGGAACAGGAACGGGCCGGCCACGACGATCCAGCAGCTCGGTCGCGGCTCGAACAGTCCCTTGAAGAAATCGAAATACAGCGCGAACACCCCGCCATTGGCGTATTCCCGCAGCGTGTAGCGGCCCGCCAGATAGATCAGCGCGGGCATGATGAGCAGGCCTGCGAGCGCGGCGAGCCCGAGGGTCATGGCTTCGAACTTTGGGCGCGACAGCGAGAAATAGTAGTCGCGTGCTCTTCCGAACCAGCTGAACAAACCCTGCAAGCCCCCATGGCCCCGCCGGCCGGCGGGAAAGCGCGCGCATAATAGCGCATGGACAAAATCAGGGCGGCGGTGGTGGGAGTCGGCTATCTCGGGCGCTTTCACGCGCAGAAATATGCGCAGATCCCGGGATGCGAGCTGACGGCGGTGGTGGACGGGCGCGAGGCGGTGCGCAATTCAGTCGCCGCGGAAGTGCGTTCCACCCCGGTTGCGGACTATCGCCAGCTGCTCGGCAAGGTCGATGCGGTCAGCGTCGTCACGCCCACTCCTGCACATTTCGAGATCGCCGATGCATTCCTCGCGGCCGGCGCGCACGTCCTCGTGGAGAAGCCCATCACGGAAACACCGGCGCAGGCCCGCGCATTGATCGCGCGGGCCGCCGGGAGCCGGCGCATCCTGCAGGTGGGGCACCTGGAGCGCTTCAATGCAGCCATCCTCGCGGCGGAGCCTCACATCCATGCGCCGCGGTTCATGGAGTGCCAGCGGCTAGCGCCGTACAAGGAGCGCGGTACGGACGTGAATGTCGTGCTCGACCTCATGATCCACGATATCGACCTGGTGCAGTCCCTGGCTGGGAGCGAGATCGAGAGCATCGATGCCATCGGCAGCCCGGTTTTCTCCGGCGAGATCGACATCGCCAATGCGCGCATCCGCTTCGCCAATGGCTGCGTCGCGAACACGACCGCGAGCCGCGTCAGCCTGAAAACTGAACGCAAGCTGAGGATCTTCGAAGATGCGGCCTATATTTCGCTCGACCTGCAACAGAAGATTCTGACGTTGATCCGCAAGCGCGAGGCGGTGCCGGCCGCCGGACAGCTTCCTGTCAGCATCGAGGAAGCGAACCTGGAGCAGGGCGATGCCCTGAAGAGTGAAATCGAGTCATTTCTCGACTGCATACGGAACGACCGCAAGCCGGTCGTGTCAGGAGAGGATGGGCTGCGCGCACTCGAGACCGCAATCCGTATCACCGAACAGGTGCATGCCAACCTGGGAGCGACCCGGAAAACGGCTTGAAGGCAACTGCGGCGCACCTACATATGCCGCATGAACACACTCATCCGACCGCTGACTGACGTGCGACGTACGCTCGACATCGATCTCGTCGCCGACTTCACCTGCCCCTGGTCCTGGCTGGGCATGGCCCAGTTGACGCGGGCGCTGGGCAGTCTCGAGGGCGACGTGGAAACGCGGCTGCGCTGGCATCCATTCCGCATGGCGCCCAAGGCGGCGACCACCAATCCGCGCAGCTTCCATGAATACCTGGCCGAGCGGCTGCCGGCCGGCATCAGCGTGCCGTTCGCCGAGAAGAGCCTGACCGAAGCCGGCCGGGAGCTGGGCATCGAGTTCCATTTCGAGAAACTCGGTACGCTGCCGAGCACCGCCGAAGCGCACCGACTGGTGCAGCTCGCGATGGAAGAAGGCCGTCACGCCAACGTGGCCGCGGCGGTCTTTCGCGCCTATTTCGAACAGGGCGCCGACATCGGCGATGTGAACGTGCTGGCGGAGCTTGGCGCGGAGGCCGGGCTCAGCGAGCAGACATTGCAGAAGTTCCGCGACACCCGCGAGGGCGATGCCGCCCTCGCCGGCAGTGAAGAGCGGTTGAGAGGATTCGGTGTACGCACGGTACCGAACCTGCTGTTCGGCGGGCGCGTGCTTGTGCCGGGTACGGTGAACGTGGCCACCTACGTTCACGCGCTCGACCAGGCGTTGTTCCCTTCCACCGACGACGAGGCGAAGGAAAAGCCGACACTGCATTGATGCCTCTGCCCCGGCGGATGGCTGCCGTTCTGGCAGCAGTCCGCCGGAGGCGCTACCTTACGGCCGCATGTCGCAGGCCAGGCTCAAGTCTCCCAATCTGCGTTCGGACCTCGCCGCCATCGTCGGCGAGCAGGGTCTGTTGCAAGGTGCCGCGGTGCGCGAGCGGGGCGCTGCCCTGTTCCACGGCCGCGTCGATTCCGAACTACTCGTCCGGCCGCGCAGCACCGAACAGGTTTCGGCAATCCTGCGGTTGTGTCATGCGCGCGGCCAGGCCGTCGTCACGCATGGCGGTCTCACCGGGCTCGTTCAGGGCGCCGATGCAGGCATGGGTGAAATCGTGCTGTCGCTCGAATCGATGAACGCCATCGAGCGCGTGGACGTGGCGGGCCGGACTCTGCGGGCCGAGGCGGGAGTCCAGCTCGGACGCGTGCAGCGCGCGGCGGAGGAGCACGGCATGGTGTTCCCTCTCGATCTCGGCGCGCGCGACAGTGCGACGGTGGGCGGCAACATCTCCACCAACGCCGGCGGCCTGCGGGTGCTGCGCTACGGGATGATGCGCAACCTGGTGCTGGGCATCGAGGCCGTGCTCGCCGACGGCACGGTGCTCACTTCGCTGAATCGCATGCTCAAGAACAATGCCGGCTATGACCTGAAGCAGCTGTTCATCGGCAGCGAGGGAACGCTGGGCGTGGTGACTCGCGCCGAATTGCGCCTGGTGTCGCGTACCCGCAGCCAGGAGACGCTGCTGGCGGCGCTGCCGACGTTCGATGCGATGGTGGAGTTGTTGGGCCGCCTGGACTCGGGCCTGGGCGGTCAGCTCGCAGCCTTCGAGGCGCTGTGGGGCAATTATTACGACTACAACACCTCGCCGGCCGCCGCGAACGCGGCGCCTTTGCCGCGCGGTGCGCCCTACTACGTGATCGCGGAGGCGCTCGGCGGTGATCCCGAGCACGATCGGGCCAGGCTCGAATCGGTGTTGGCGGAGGCGCTCGATGCCGGAGTGGTCAGCGACGTGGTCCTCGCGAATTCGGAGAACGAGCGGCGCGCCATCTGGGCGATCCGGGAAGACGTCTGGGAAGTGCAGAACATCGCGCCCCTGCTCACATTCGACGTGAGCCTGCCCATCGAGAACATGAAATCCTACGTGCAGGAGGTCGAGGAGGGCGTCCGCGCGCTGGCTGGCGACAACCGCTGCTTCGTTTTCGGGCACATGGCCGACGGCAACCTGCACATCGTCGTGGCCGCGGGCGACGACGCGGCGACGCGCGCCCGGGTGGAAGCGATCGTCTATCGCCCGCTGGCTGCGATCGGCGGTTCGGTGTCCGCCGAGCACGGCATCGGGCTCGAGAAGCGCGCCTATCTATCCTTGTCGCGCACGCCGGCGGAGATCGCCACGATGCGGCTGCTCAAGCAGGCGCTCGATCCCAGGGGAATCCTCAATCCTGGCAAGGTGTTCACATGAACCAGCCCGCACATCTCACCCGCAGGAAGCGCGAAGTCACCGTGGCTGCCACGCAGTTCGCCTGCAACTGGGACATCGACCGGAACATCGCCACCGCCGAGCGGCTGGTGCGCGAGGCGGCGGGACGCGGCGCGCAGGTCATCCTCATCCAGGAACTGTTCGAGACGCCGTACTTCTGCATCGAACAGGATTCACGCCACCTGCGATTGGCCACGAGCGTTGCCGACAATCGCGCCATCCGGCATTTCGCGCCGATCGCGCGCGAGCTCGGCGTGGTTCTGCCCATCAGCTTCTTCGAGAAGGCCAACAACTCGTACTTCAATTCGATCGCCATCCTCGATGCGGATGGCACGATCCTCGGCGTCTACCGCAAGGCGCACATTCCGAACGGGCCGGGATACCAGGAAAAGAACTACTTCAGCCCCGGCGACACCGGCTTCAAGGTGTGGCAGACGAAGTACGCCCGCATCGGGGTGGGGATCTGCTGGGACCAGTGGTTTCCGGAGACCGCGCGCGCCATGGCGCTGATGGGCGCCGAAATCCTGTTGTTCCCGACGGCGATCGGCAGTGAGCCACCCCCGGCCCTGCCGGTGAATTCGCGCGACCACTGGCAGCGCACGCAGCAGGGTCACGCCGCCGCGAACCTGATGCCCGTCGTCGTCTCGAACCGCATCGGCACGGAACGCGCCAGCCAGGCGCCGGAGCAGCTCTACATCCGCTTCTACGGCTCGAGCTTCATCGCCGACGCCACCGGCGCCAAGGTTGCCGAGGCGGACGAAGAGCACGAGGCGGTCATCACGGCGAAGTTCGACCTGGCGGAGATCGACGATTTGCGCAGCAACTGGTTCGTGTTCCGCGATCGCCGGCCGGAGCTGTATGGTGTCCTGACTACCTACGACGGAGGCAATCATGATCGGCAGAATCGAAGAACTGGCTGAAATCGATGCGCTGTTCGCCCGCGCGGACGCCGATCACGACGGGCAGATCGACTTCGCCGAATTCCGGGCGCTCGCCCGGGAGCTCGACGATGAGCTTGCAGACGAGGAGCTGCGCATCGGATTCGGCGCGACCGACGTCGACGGGAATGGGCGGATCAACATCGACGAATTCCGCGACTGGTGGCTGAACGCCTGAACGCGAAGGAGCCCACGCGAGGAAGGCTCCTCGAGGGACTCGAGGAGCCTGCGTGTTGGTGGAGGCGGCGGGAATTGAACCCGCGTCCGCAAGCACTAGACGTGAGGCTCTACGTACGTAGCTGCTTCTTTGTTTTCTCACCGTCCGCTACCCGAAGAGCAGGGAAGACGTCCGGCCAGCTGCGGTGACTCTTAACGGTTCCGCCCGTAGCACACGGAACCGCGATCCTATGAGCGCGACCCTGGTTTCAGTGGCATAGGCACCAGCTGGTCCAGGGGTCAGCTGCGACTAGGCAGCCAGAGCGTAGTTGTCGTCGTTGGCAACTATGATTTGCATAGGGATTTACGAGGTCCATACACCCTCGGTACGCCTCTCACGGTTCGCAACCCACGTCGAAACCGGTCGCCCCCGTAAAGGAGTGGGCAGCATACATGGAGTCCGGGCCGCGTGCTTCAACCCCGTCGGAGGATTCTGGCTTTGTCGCGATTCCAGTCGCGCTCTTTCTCGGTGGCGCGCTTGTCGTGCTGCTTCTTGCCCTTGGCGAGGCCGATTTCGAGCTTGGCGCGGCCATCCTTCCAGTGCAGGTCGAGGGGCACCAGCGTATAGCCCTTGCGCTCGACGCTGCCGATCAAGCGCGACAGCTCGGACTTGTTGAGCAGTAGTTTGCGCGTGCGCTTGGGCTCGGCGGCGACGTGCGTCGAGGTGGTGCTGAGCGGCGTGATCTGCGCACCGAAAAGAAAGGCTTCGCCGTCCTTGAGGTACACGTAGCCCTCGGCGATCTGCGCCTTGCCGGCGCGCATCGACTTGACCTCCCAGCCCTGCAGCACGAGCCCGGCCTCGAGCCGCTCCTCGATGAAATAGTCGTGGCGCGCCTTG
Source organism: Steroidobacteraceae bacterium (assembly GCA_035761265.1). Lineage (GTDB taxonomy): Bacteria > Pseudomonadota > Gammaproteobacteria > Steroidobacterales > Steroidobacteraceae > CADEED01. The sequence continues at coordinate 34,470 of DASTRL010000302.1, read as the reverse complement.
CGGTTCTCGGCGATCAGGCGTTGGGTGTCCTTCTTGTCGGGCTTGCTCACGGACGCGATTGTACTTGCGTCGTGTATAAATGCGGGCCCATGCGTGAAGTCAAACGATCGGCATTGATCGCGGAAACGCCCGCGCGCATGTACTCGCTCATCAACGACGTCGAGCGCTATCCGGAATTCGTGCCGTATTGCACGGCGGCACGCGTCGAATCGCGCACCGACCGCGAGATGCTGGCCACCCTCAGCATCAAGCGCGGGCCGCTCAAGGCTGCGTTCACGACCCGCAACCTGCTCGAACCGCATCGGCGCGTACTGATGCAGTTCGTGAGCGGCCCGTTCCGCGTACTCGAAGGGCTATGGACCCTGACGCCGCTCGGGGAGCTCGGTTGCCGGGTGGAGCTCGAGATGCGCTTCGAGTTCGCCAACCGCCTCTCGGGCGCGCTGTTCGAGCCGCTGTTCGAGGATACGGCCGGCTCGCTGGTCGATGCCTTCGTCAGGCGGGCGCGGGATTCGCGCGGTAGCTAGCCCGATGAAGACGGTCACCGTGACGTTCGCGCTGCCCGTGCGCCAGTGGTCGTGGCGGGTCACGCTCGCCGAGGAGAGTACGGTGGCCGACGCGCTGGTCGCGGCGCGCGCGCTGGCCGGCGACGTCGCGGTGCCGTGGGACGGTCCGGTCGGGATCTTCGGTGCGTTGTGCGACCGCGCTGCCGTGCCGCGCGACGGCGACCGGATCGAGCTCTACAGGCCGCTCAAGGCTGACCCGAGGGAGTCCCGGCGGGAGCGGGCGCAGGCTCGGAGGGCGGCACGGGATCCGGCGGCTGCTGGCCCTGCGCCTCGGTCGAAGTCTTAGGCCCGGCAGGTACGGCCTGGGGCTCGGCACTTCCCGACTTCTCCCCACCGCGTCCGGTCATGCGTTTCCACAGACTGGGTTTGCGCTCGTGCTTCTTGTTGTCGGCGATCGCCTTCTTCAGATCGCGCTCCAGTTGCTCGAGGTCGGTCTTGGTCGGGACGCCCTGGTTCTCGAATCGCTGCACGCGTTCGTCCTGGAAATACACGGTGAGGCGGCGCTTGAGCGGCTGCTTGATGTGGCGGGAGCTGAAGAAGTAGTAGTAGTCCCAACGTGAGTCATCGAAGGCGTCCGGCACCATGGGTGTGCCGAGCAGGAAGCGCACCTGGCTGCGCGTCATGCCTTCCTTGAGCTGCGATACGGAGTCGGCGACCAGGTAGTTGCCCTGCTGGATGTTCATCTTGTAGACGCAGCCCGACGCGAGCATCGAGGCCGCGGCGAGCAAGATGGTTGATAGTGCAAGGCGTTTCATGGTGGCGCATCATACCGTATCGTTTTCAGGAGGCCGTTGGCTTGGAAAGCAAGGACCTGCGCAAGGCGGGGCTGAAGGTCACGGGTCCGCGACTCAAGATCCTGGAGATCCTCGAGGGCAGCCCGACCCGACACATGTCCGCCGAGGGCATCTACAAGCGACTGATCGAGTCCAACGAGGACATCGGCCTCGCGACGGTGTATCGCGTGCTCACGCAGTTCCAGGCCGCGGGGCTGGTGTCGCGACATCATTTCGAAGATGGGATGGCGGTCTTCGAGCTCAATCAGGGGACCCATCACGACCATATCGTGTGTCTTGACTGCGGCCGCGTCGAAGAGTTCGTCGACGAGTCGATCGAGGAGCGGCAGGAGGCGATTGCGCAACGGCTGGGTTATGAACTGCGCGACCACGCGATGACGCTGTACGGACACTGCCGCAAGCCGGGCTGCCCGTCGTTCAAGGCCGCGCAGAAGACGGCCGGCAGGAACAGCTGAAGAATTCGACCCGGCTTCAGGCCTTGCGCCGGGAGCTGCGCGCCTTCTGATCCGGATTGCCCGCCATCTGCAGCATTTCGCGTGCGTGTTCGCGCGCCTTTCCGGTGATCTCCTTGCCGCCCAGCATGCGCGCGACTTCCTCGACGCGCTCGTCCATGGTGAGCTCCGCGATCGTGGTGCGCGTGGTCTTGCCGTCGGTGAGCTTCGAGACTCGCAGCTGATGGTGTCCCTGCGCGGCCACCTGCGGCAGATGCGTCACGCACAGCGCCTGGCCGGAGAAGCCGAGCGCCTTGAGCTCGCGTCCGACGATTTCGGCGACGGCGCCGCCGACGCCTGAATCCACCTCGTCGAACACCATGCAGCGTGTGTCCTTGGCGGAACAGGCCACCTGCACCGCCAACGACAGTCGGGACAGTTCACCGCCCGAGGCGACTTTGGCGAGCGGGCGGAGCGGCTGGCCCGGATTCGCCGTCACGCGAAACTCGATGGCGTCGAGTCCGTGAACCGAAGGCTCGCCGTTGGACTGGCTCACATCGATGAGGAAGCGTCCGCCAGCCATGCCGAGCGTCTGCATGCGCGCGGTGATGTCCTTCGACAGCGTGCGCGCCGCGGTCTGGCGCGACAGGGACAACTGCGTGGCGAGCTTGCGATAGGCGTCGAGCGCTTCGGCCTGCTGCTTCTTGAGCGCATTGAGGTTGTGATCGGCGCTGTCGAGCTCGGCGAGTTCGTTCTCGAGCTGCGCGGCCCGGCCGACGAGCTCGCTGGCCGTCACGCGATGCTTGCGACTCAGCTCTTCGACGGCCGCGAGCCGCCGCTCGACTTCCTCCTGACGTGCCGGATCGATGTCCAGGGTCTCGAGGTAACGCGACAGCTCGCGCGCCGCCTCGCGGATCTGGATGGTGGCTTCGTCCACCATGGGCACGACCTTCGCCAGGCGCGGATCGACGCCCGAAAGCGTCTTGATGCCGGCGAGGGCGCGCGACGCCGTGGCGTGCGCATTGCCGTCGTCGGAGTCATAGAGCAGGCCGACCGCAGTCTGCGCCGCTTCGGCGAGGCGGCCCCGGTTCGAATGCCGCGTGCGCTCTTCGGTGAGTTGCGCGACCTCACCTTCCTTGAGGTCGAGCGCCTTGAGCTCGTTGACCTGGAACCGCAGCATCTCGATGCGCGCGTCGCGGTCCTTGGCCTTGCCTTCCAGCTCGACGGCGCGATTGACCAGCGCGATCCAGATCTTGTGCGCCTCGCGCACGTTGCCGGCGAGATCCACGTGCTTGCCGAATTCGTCGAGCAACTCGCGCTGCGCGGCGGAGCGCGTCAGCGACTGGAATTCGTGCTGGCCGTGGATGTCGACGATCAGCCCGCCGACGTCGCGCAACAGGTTCAGCGGCACGGAAACGCCGTTGAGGTAGCCGCGCGAGCGGCCGTCCGCGGCGATCACGCGCCTGACCGTGAGCTCCTCGCCGGCCTCGACCGACTGCTCGGCGAGCAGGTCGCGCAGTTCCTGGGCGCTGTCGCTGATGTCGAAGGTGGCCGAGAGCTCGGCGCGCTCGGTGCCGGCGCGCACCACTTCGGCGCCACCCTTGCCACCGGCGAGCAATGCCAGCGCATCGACCACGATCGACTTGCCGGCGCCGGTTTCTCCGGTGAGCACGGTGAGACCGGCACGCACTTCGAGCTCGATGAGATCGATGATGGCGAAGTCACGAATCTGCAGGTGGGTCAGCATGGCTCACTCGGGCGGGTGGAAACTGCCGCGGCCCCAGTGGAGCTTGGATCGCAGCAGCCGGTAGTATTCGAAGCGCGTCGGATGCAACAGCGTGATCTTGCGCTCGGTGGGATGCACCTCGAGGCGATCGCCGGGCTGCAGCTCGCCGAGCGGCACTCCATCGCAGGTGATTTGCGCGCGGGTGTCCGGTCGATCGATGAGTTTCACCGAGATCACCGAACGGCCCGACACCACGATGGGCCGGTCAGAGAGCGTATGCGGGCAGATGGGCGCCACCACCAGCGCATCGAGATGCGGCGCGACGATCGGGCCGCCGCAAGACAGCGCGTAGGCCGTGGAACCGGTGGAGCTTGCGACCACCAGGCCGTCGCCGCCGTGGGTGTTCACATAGGCGCCGTCGATCCAGGTCTCGAAATCCAGCATGCGGCCGGTCTGCCACTTCTGCAGCACCACGTCGTTCAGCGCCAGCGCACGTGTTTCGCCGCCGCCGGCAGCGATCAACCGCGCCTCCAGCAGTGCGCGCTGATCGCGCTCGCAGCGCCCCTCGATGGCGGCATCCACCGATGCGAGCATGTCCTGTGGCAGCACGTCGGTGAGGAAGCCCAGGCGGCCGCGGTTGATGCCGATCAGCGGCACGCCCTTGTGGGCCACGAGTCGGGCCGCATAGAGAAGAGTGCCGTCGCCGCCGATGGCGATGACCAGGTCCGCGCGTTCGGCGATTTCGCTTTCGGGCACGCGCGTGGCGAGGTCCGCCGAAGCATCGAGTGGATCGGAATCCGACAGCAGCGCGCGCACGCCGCGCTGGCGAAGGTGCGGCAGGAGCGTCAGCGCGGACTCCGCAACGCGTGCGTCGCTGAATCGGCCTATGAGCGCGCAAGCTTGCGCCGGTAGTGCCATGCCGCCTTGTAGCATGGGACACACACGCGGCCAATGCGCTGAATCACATCGAAATCCGTGGAATGATGACGGATCAGTCTTTCTTGACGGGCCGAATGCGGCTTAGGTAGGTTTTCCAGGTGATCAACGAGACCTCGGACGAGACGCTTTCGGAGCGCGAACAACTGCTGCTCAAGGTGCTCGTCGGCAGCTACATCCGTGACGGACAGCCCGTGGGTTCGCGGTCTCTGTCGCGCGAGTCGGGCCTGGCCCTGTCCTCGGCCACCATCCGCAACATCGTCGCCGACCTCGAAAGGCTGGGCTTCGTCAGTTCCCCGCATACCTCGGCGGGCCGCATTCCCACCGACAAGGGCTACCGCTTCTTCGTCGATTCGCTGCTCAAGGCGCGGACCCCCATCGACGACGATCCGGCATTCGCAGAGCTGCGGCGCCAGCTCGAAACCGCGCACGAAGATTCCAAGGCCCTGGTGGCCGCCGCCTCGCAGCTGCTGTCGAACGTGACGCGTCTCGCAGGCGTGGTGACTCTGCCGCGCACTCAGCAGGCGTCGATCACGCAGATCGAGTTCGTCGGGCTCTCGGACAACCGCGCGCTCGTCATCATGGTGTTCAACGATCGCGAGGTGCAGAACCGCATCATCCAGCTCGAGCGCTATCACTCCCCCGACGAGCTGCGGCGCGCGGCCAATTTCCTCACCGAGCGCTGTCGCGGCAAGACGCTCGCGCAGGTGCGCGCCGAGATCCTGCGGGAGATGCACGAGGCACGCGAATCCATGAACGCGCTGATGAAAGACGCGATCTCGGTGGCCGAGCGCGTGTTCAAGCCCGATGAATCCAATCGCATGGAGTATGTGATCGCCGGCGAGACCAACCTCATGGGCGCGGGCGAATTGTCCTCGGTCGAGAAGCTGCGCCGCCTGTTCGAGGCGTTCAACGAGAAGCGCGACATCCTCAACCTGCTGGACCACAGCCTGCGCGCCGACGGCGTGCAGATCTTCATCGGCCAGGAGTCGGGCTTTCGCATCCTCGACGACGTGAGCATGGTCACGGCGCCGTACAGCGCCGACAACGAAGTCGTCGGCGTGATCGGCGTCATCGGTCCCACGCGCATGGCCTACGAGCGCGTGATCCCCATCGTCGATGTAACGGCGAAGATTCTCGGGGCCGCGCTCGCGCGCCGCTGAGTCCCCGGCGCGGGGCTCGAGTCGGCCCGAGCCCGCTGACCGGCGCTGTCGGATCAATCCGCATTGCGTCTTCGGGCGACTCCGTCCACAGTGCGCGCCCCTTGATTCGAGATTGCCGACCCCAACATCGCCGCCAATCTTCGTAGCCGACAGATTTCAAATCTTTGATTTCATTCGAGGTCCTGAATGCCTGAGCCGTCGAACGCGCCGTCTTCCATGCTGGATGAAAAAACCGAAGTGCTGCCCGAAACGGCCGTGCAGCTGGTCGAAATGGAGCGCCTGAAGTCGGAGCTCGCGGCGGCCGAAGAGCGTGCCAAGGCTCACTGGGAGCAATACCTGCGCGCGCTGGCCGACGTCGAAAACGTCCGTAAGCGAGCCGCCAAAGATCTGGAAAGCACGCGGCTGTTCGCGGTCGAGAAATTCGCGCAGGACCTGATCGGGGTGATGGATTCGCTCGAGCTGGCGCTTGCGGCGGCTTCGAAAGGGGATGCCGCCGCGCCCGATGCCGCAAGTCTCATCGAGGGACAGCGCGCCACGCAGCGTCTGCTGGCCAAGGCCTTCGAGAAGGCACAGATCGAGGAGCTGAATCCCGAGGGTCAGCCGTTCAACCCGGAGCTGCACGAGGCCATGATGGCCCAGCCCAGCGATGCCGAACCGAACACCGTGCTCGCGGTGATCCAGAAGGGCTACCAGCTCAATGGCCGCCTGCTGCGCCCCGCGCGGGTGGTCGTGTCGGCGGCCAGGACCTGAGCGGCAAGACCGGGTCCAAAGGCGACAATTCTTTCTTGAAACAAATGGCTCGGCCTCCAGTAAGGGGCAACGGGTCAATACCCAAAAAGAGGCAGTGGAGATTTTATGGCTAAGGTAATCGGCATCGATCTGGGAACCACCAATTCCTGCGTCGCCATCATGGAAGGCGGCAAGCCGCGCGTCATCGAGAACAGCGAAGGTGATCGCACCACGCCGTCCATCGTCGCGTTCACCAAGGACAACGAAGTGCTGGTGGGCCAGTCCGCCAAACGACAGGCAGTCACCAATCCACAAAACACGCTTTTTGCGGTCAAGCGCCTCATCGGCCGTCGCTTCGAGGACGAAGTCGTCCAGCGCGACATCAAGATGGTGCCTTACAAGATCGCCAAGGCCGACAACGGCGATGCGTGGGTGGAAGCCCAGGGCAAGAAGATGGCCCCCCCGGAAGTTTCCGCACGCGTGCTCATGAAGATGAAGAAGACGGCGGAGGATTTCCTCGGCGAGGAAGTCACCGAAGCCGTCATCACCGTGCCTGCCTATTTCAATGACTCGCAGCGCCAGGCAACCAAGGACGCGGGCCGCATCGCGGGTCTGGAGGTGAAGCGCATCATCAATGAGCCGACCGCGGCCGCGCTCGCCTATGGCCTCGACAAGGCCGGCAAGGATCGCAAGATCGCCGTCTACGACCTGGGCGGCGGCACCTTCGACGTGTCCATCATCGAAATCGCCGAGATCGACGGCGAGCGTCAGTTCGAAGTGCTGTCCACGAACGGCGATACGTTCCTCGGTGGCGAAGACTTCGACCTGCGCATCATCAATTTTCTTGCGGAGGAATTCCTCAAGGAGTCCGGCGTCGACGTGCGCAAGGACCCGCTGGCCGTGCAGCGGCTCAAGGAAGCCGCGGAGAAGGCCAAGATCGAGTTGTCTTCCAGCCAGCAGACCGACGTGAACCTGCCGTACATCACGGCGGATGCGTCGGGTCCCAAGCATCTCAACATCAAGCTCACGCGCGCCAAGCTCGAGAGCCTGGTGGAGGACCTGGTCAAGCGGACCATCGACCCCTGCCGCACTGCTCTCAAGGATGCGGGCGTGGGCACCCAGGACGTGGCCGAGGTCATCCTCGTCGGTGGCCAGACGCGCATGCCGCTGGTGCAGAAGTACGTGAAGGATTTCTTCGGCAAGGAGCCGCGCAAGGACGTGAATCCCGATGAAGCCGTCGCCGTGGGCGCGGCCATCCAGGGCGGCGTGCTGGCGGGCGAGGTCAAGGACGTGCTGCTGCTCGACGTGACCCCGCTGTCGCTGGGCATCGAGACGCTGGGCGGCGTCATGACCAAGCTCATCGAGAAGAACACCACGATTCCGACCAAGACCTCGCAGGTATTCTCGACCGCCGACGACAGTCAGAGCGCGGTGACCATCCACGTGCTGCAGGGTGAGCGCGACCGCGCGGCGGACAACAAGTCGCTGGGCAAGTTCGACCTCACCGACATCCCGCCGCAGCCGCGTGGCATGCCGCAGATCGAGGTGACTTTCGACATCGACGCCAACGGCATCATGCACGTCGGCGCCAAGGACAAGTCCACCGGCAAGGAGCAGAAGATCGTCATCAAGGCGTCTTCGGGCCTGTCCGAGGAAGAGATCAAGCGCATGGTGTCCGATGCCGAGGCGCACGCCGAGGAAGACAAGAAGTTTCGCGAGCTGGTCGAGTCGCGCAATCGTGCCGACCAGCTGGTGCACGCCGTGGAGAAGTCGCTGAAGGATCTCGGCGACAAGGTCGAGGGTGCCGAGCGCGCCAAGGTCGAGTCCGCGCTGTCGGATCTGCGCAGCGTGCTCAAGGGCGACGACAAGGCGGCCATCGACAAGAAGGCCGAGGCGCTCATGCAGGCTTCGGGCAAAATTGCCCAGCAGGCGGCGGCGGCCCAGGCCGGCGCCGGTGCGGGTCCGCAGGGTGAGACCGGCGGCTCGAGCGCGGGTGGCGCGTCTTCGTCAGGCAAGGGCAACGACGATGCGGTCGATGCGGAATTCGAGGAAGTGAAGGACAAGAAGAAGGCGTCCTGATCCTGATCGGTCCCTGGGAGGGGACGTCGCCGAATGTCGAAACGCGATTACTACAAGGTGCTCGATCTGCCGCGCACGGCGTCCGAGGCCGACGTCAAGAAGGCTTATCGTCGACTGGCGATGAAATATCACCCGGACCGGTGTCCGGGTGACAAGGAAGCCGAAGAGAAATTCAAGGAGGCCAAGGAGGCCTACGAAGTTCTCTGCGATTCCGAGAAGCGCGCCATCTACGACCAGCACGGGCATGCGGGCATCGATGCCTCGCGGCAGGGTGGCGCGGGCCGCGGTGGTTTCCACGGCGCGGACGCGTTCGGCGAAATGTTCGGCGAGATGTTCGGCGACATTTTCGGCGCCGGCCGCCGCGGTGGTGGGCGCTCGCAGGTGTTTCGCGGCGCCGATCTCAAGTACGAGCTCGAAATCGATCTGAACCAGGCCGTGTTCGGTCATTCGGTGGAGATCGATGTCGCCAAACTCATGGAGTGCGACACCTGCGGTGGCAGCGGCGCGGCCAAAGGCCACAAGCCCGTCACCTGCGAGACCTGCAACGGCATGGGCCAGGTGCGCATCTCGCAAGGCTTCTTCCAGCTGCAGCAGCCATGTCCGAAGTGTCGCGGCAGCGGCACCATCATCAAGAATCCCTGCGACAGCTGCCTTGGGCAGGGTCGGGTGCGGCGCTCCAAGCGTCTCGCCGTGAAGATCCCGGCCGGCGTCGATACCGGTGATCGCATCCGCCTGTCGGGCGAAGGCGAGTCGGGTCGCAATGGCGGACCGCCGGGAGATCTGTACGTCGAAGTCCACGTGCGCGAGCACGAGATCTTCGAGCGTGACGGAGAGCACTTGTCGTGCGAAGTGCCGGTGAGTTTTGCGACGGCGGTGCTGGGCGGCAGCGTCGAAGTGCCGACACTCGATGGGCACGTGTCGCTGAAAATTCCTTCCGAGACGCAGTCGGGCCGGGTCTTCCGCCTGCGCGACAAGGGCGTGAAGCCGGTGCGCGGCGGCGCGCGCGGCGACCTGTTCTGCCGCGTGGTGGTCGAAACACCGGTGAACTTGTCGAGCGAGCAGCGCGAGCTGCTGCGCAAGTTCGATGAATCCCTCAAGAAGGACATCGCCAAGCACACGCCGCGCGGGGAGAGCTTCTTCGAGGGCGTAAAGCGCTTCTTCTCCAGCGAGCCGACCTGAGCGCAGGCCCGATCCAGTCAGCTCAGTACGGTCCGCTCGTCGGCGGCTTTGCGGATTCCAGCCTCAGATATGTGAATTCGAGAACCGGTGGCTCGGGCGGCGCAGCCCCTGCATCGCTCGAAAGTGTCGCGGCAGCGAGCGGCACTGCCAGCGGCAGGCCAGCCGCCAGGCTTTCCGCAGGAGCCTCCCGGGTGGAATGCGCGAGCTCGACGCGGTGCGCGGAATCGCCCTGGCCGGGCAGCGTCATTCCGGCGAGCAGCGATGCGATGATGCGAGGCGCGAGTCTGGCTGGTCGAGCGGGCACGACAAACCTCCCTGATCTGTCCGGCAAGATCGCGTAGCGACGCCGCGATTGCTGTGGCAATCGTTGCGCGAATTCGTCGATAACTGTGTTCACCGTGCGACGGCTACACTTTTCGACAGTTTCGGCGGATGGTTCAGCGATGCTTCGCCAGATCGTGCGTACAGCCGGAAACATCTTGAAAATCGCGGCGTTGTGGGCCGTGGCTGCGTCCGTTCACGCGCAGGACACGAGCCCGGAGCCTTCTGCCGTCACGACCGGCAACACTTCCGCGACCCAGCAGCCTGGCGAGCCCGAAAGGCATTGGCGCCTCGGTGCCGCGCTGGGCTACGGCCGGCGCACGAATCCGGTGATCCAGTCCGAAGACATCCCGGTGGTCGTCGACGTCGACATCGCCTGGTTCGGCAAACGCTGGTTCTTCGACAACGGCGACGTGGGCTTCACGATGATCGACGGTTCTCGCTCGACCACGAGCCTGGTGGCCCGCCTCAACGACGATCGAGTGTTCTTCGGCAAGACCAATACGCGTTACGTGAATTTTGCGTATACCACCGCGGGTCCCGCGCCGCTCGTGGACCCCGTCACCGGCGTCAAGATCGATCAGCCCGTGCAGGTGCAGCCACCGGATCGCGACTACGCCATCGAGCTCGGCGTGGAGTCGCTGATCGACGGCGATTGGGGCTCGGCCACGCTGCGCGCGTTTCACGACGTGAGCGGCACGCACGGCGGTTACGAGTTGTCCGCGTATTATTCGCGCCGCTGGACGACTGGCCGCCTGTCCGTCACGCCCACCTTGGGTATTGCGTACAAGAGCGCACGGCTCAACGATTACTACTGGGGCGTTCACAAGGACGAAGCGACGTTCGCGCTGCCGGCCTACCGGTCGGGCGGCGGATTCGGCTTCGAAGGCGGTCTGGTCACCAACTACTACCTGAGCCGCAACCTGCGCATCGCGCTGTCGGTCAACTACGAGAGGCTTGCGGATGACGTGGCCGCGAGCCCGCTCGCCAAGGAGGATCACGTGTTCGGGTATTTTTCCGGTCTCGCCTGGACCTTTTGAACGCCATGCGCAGGCTCCCTTGTTGGCTGATCGCGTCGTGTCTGGCGGCCGCGCACACCGCGGCGGCCGCTGATCTGCCCGCGGCGCGTCTGCTGGTGAAACCGTTGTTATGCGTGCTCGACAGTGACGCGGCGGCCTGCTCGATGACGTTCGACATCCGCTGGCGCAGCCCCCTGGCAGCCGAGTTCTGCCTCAACGACAGCGCGCTGAGCACCCCGCTGCGCTGCTGGCCGAATGCGCTCTCCGGCAATTTTGCGCAGCAACGCCTGGTGAGCGAGCCGTTCTTCTACTGGCTCGGCGTACCGGGCGGTACGCAGCGCGCGGCCGAAGTGAAGATCGAGGTACTGCGGCTCGACTCGGCCGACCGACGGCGTGACCGGCGCACGCGCCACGTCTGGGACGTGCTATGAACGCCTCGAACGTCGACATCCTGCTCATCGAGGACGATGCGCGCCTCGCCGAACTGACGGCCACCTACCTCGGCCAGAATGGCCTGCGAGTCTCGGTGGAGGCGCGCGGCGACCGCGCGCTCGAGCGATTCGCTCAGGAGCGTCCGCGACTGGTGCTGCTCGACCTGTTGCTGCCAGGCAAGGACGGTCTCGCCATCTGCCGCGAGCTGCGCCGGGTGAACGACGTGCCCATCCTGATCCTCACGGCGCGCGATACCGATTTCGATCACGTCATCGGGCTCGAGTCCGGCGCCGACGACTACGTGATGAAGCCCGTCGAACCCATGGTGCTGCTGGCGCGCATCCGCGCGCTGCTGCGCCGCTCGGAGCGGGCCGGCGCGGCCGGTGAGCGGCGCGCGGACCTGCAGCTCGGCGCGTTGCGCATCAGCGAGACTTCGCGCGAGGTGTGGCTGCATGGCCGGCCGATACCCCTGACCACGCAGGAGTTCGAGCTGCTGAACCTGTTGGCGCGGCGTGCCGGCGAGCTGGTGAGCCGCGACGAGGTATTCCGCAGCATGCGCGGCATCGACTACGACGGCATCGACAGGTCCATCGACGGTCGCGTGTCCAAGCTGCGCCGCAAGCTGGGCGACGATGCCGCCGCGCCGACGCGCATCAAGACGGTGTGGGGCAAGGGCTATCTGCTCGTGCCGGACGCGTGGGAAAGCGTCGCTTGAAGGAGTGGCTCGCAGCCGGCGAGCGCGGCCTGTTCATCCGCTCCTACGTGGTGCTGGCCGGCGGCCTGCTGATCGTGGCGATGCTGCTCGACCTCGGTTTCGGAGCCCTGCAGGCGCGCCAGGTGTGCGCGGCCGATCCCTGGCTGGTCGCGACGCTGAAGTTGATGCAGAGCGACCTTGCCGCCGTCCCGGCGGAGGCGCGCCCGCAGCGCGCCGCGGAGCTTGGCCGGCGGCTGGGCCTGGAGCTGGACGTGCTCGAAGCCGGCGACATTTCCGGCGCCGCGCCATTGGGCGATGCGCCGAGCGAACTCGTGGACGACGCCGGCAGGATGTACTACCTGTGGCGCGCGCCGGCGCTCGGCGGTGCGATCCGCCTGGGCCCCTTCGATCCGCCGTCGGAAGGGTGGGCCGCGCGGCTGCTGCCCGTGCTGTTCTATGCCTCGATCCTGCTCATCGTCGGCCTGTGGCTGAAGCCGCTGCTCACCGACATGCGCGTGCTCACCGAAGCTTCGCAAAAGTTCGCTTCCGACTACCGCGAGCCGCTCGATACCGCGCGCCGCACCACGCAGGTGAGGAGCCTGGCTCGCAATCTCGACGACATGTCCGCGCGCGTGAGCCAGCTCATCCAGAGCCACAAGGAAATGACCGCGGCGCTGTCGCACGAGATGCGCACGCCGCTGGCCCGCGTGCGCTTCGCCGTCGCCGTGCTCGAAGGCGAGGTGGACGAGCGGCTGCATCTGCAGCTGCGCGCCGTCAGCAACGACGTGCAGCAGATCGACGACCTCATCTCCGACATGCTCGATTACGCGCGGCTCGACCACCCGGGACTGCGCATGGATTGCCAGTCCGTGCCGGTCGAGCCCTGGCTCAAGCAGGTGCTGTCCTCGTGTCCGCCGCACATGCGCACGGTCAACGTGCAGCATGCGGGCGTCGATGTGCTGTGGATGGAACCACGGCTCATGGCGCTGGCATTGAGCAATCTGCTCGCCAACGCGCTGCGCTACGCGCGCCGCAGCGTGATCGTGGAGGTCGTCCGCGAGCAGGGCATCTGCCGCCTGGTGGTCGAGGACGACGGCGAGGGCATTCCCGAGGCGCATCGCGCCTCCGTGTTCCATGCGTTCACCCGGCTCGACACCAGTCGCAATCGCGACACCGGCGGATACGGGCTCGGGCTCGCCATCGTCGCGCGCATCGCCACCCTGCATCGCGGCCGGGTCGCCGCGGCCTCCAGCAATCGCCTGGGCGGCGCGCGCCTGGCGCTGGAGTGGCCGGAGGCCTGAGCTGTCGGCGGCAGGTGCAGTGCGGCGCGCAGTTCCTGCGCGGCGCGGTCGCGATCGATCAGGAACGCCGGGTTCCTCCGGAAGCTCTGCATGAGCCAGTCGGCGCCGAGCTGCCCGGCGCGGACGTCGCTCGGAAAATGCACGCCGCACACCATGCGCTGGCGGGCGAATTCGGCGGCGCGGGCCAGCAGCGCGCCGCGGCGTTCGGGCACCATGTCCGCGAGTAGATAGCCCATCGTGTATCCATAGGCGGCGTGGCCGCTCGGGTACGACAGGTCGGCCGCGACGTCGCCGATGCACGGATGGATCGCGGCGTCGATCTCGCTCGGCCGCAGGCGCCGGAAGCGGTGCTTGGCCGCGCGCACGTAGGGGCGGATGTCGTCTTCGACATCCTCGGCGAGGCGCGCGAGGTGGCGCAGCGAGGCGATGGTGCGCGCATCGCTGCCCAGTGCCTGCGCGAACCGCGTGATCTCGGTCTTGCGATCGGCTTGCGCCGCGCGTACCTCGGCTGCGGTGCGCGTAGCCTGCAGTTGCAGCAGCAACTGCAGTTCCGCCCGTTCTTCGGTGGAGCCGCGCGCGGGCGGCGCGGCGAACGAGGCCAGGAAGGGCGCGAAGTCGCCGTCGAGGTAGTGGGCCGTCGCCCGGTTCCACCAGGCGACGCCGCCGCCAGCCAGCGCCGCGGCGAGGGCAAGCAGCACGACTCGGCGCCGCCGCGGATTCATGAATTGGCCCAGCCGCGCGAGCGTTCGAGCGCCTGCGCCCAGCGTGCGCGCCGCGCGCCGGCCTCGAGCGCGCTCATGCGCGGGTCGAAGCGGCGCTCGAGTGACCACAGGGAGGCGAGTTCCTCCTGTGACCGCCACAGGCCCGCGCCCAGGCCCGCCAGCGCCGCCGCGCCGAACGCGGTGGTCTCGGTGATCGCCGGCCGCAGTACCGGCGCACCCAGGATGTCGGCCTGAAACTGCAGCAGAAGATCGTTGCGCGCCGCGCCGCCGTCGACCCGCAGCTCGCCGATCGAGCAAGCCGCGTCCTGTCGCATGGCTTCGATCAGGTCGGCCGTCTGGAACGCGATGCTCTCGAGCGCCGCGCGGGCCAGGTGGGCGCGCGTGGTGCCGCGAGTCAGGCCGACGATGATGCCGCGAGCCGCGGCATCCCACTGCGGCGCGCCCAACCCGGCGAACGCTGGCACCAAGTAGACGTCGCCGGTGTCTGGCACGCGCGCCGCCAGCGCCTCCACGTCGGAGGATCGTTCGATGATGCCGAGGCCGTCGCGCAGCCATTGCACGGTGGCTCCGCCCATGAATACGCCGCCCTCCAGCGCGTACTGGCAGCCGCCGCGTCGCAACGCCACGGTGGACAGCAGTCGATGCCGCGAGGCCTGCGGCTGCGTGCCGGTGTGCATGAGCGCGAAACAGCCGGTTCCGTAAGTGGTCTTCACCATGCCCGGCGTGTAGCAGGCCTGGCCGAACAACGCCGCCTGCTGGTCGCCGGCAATCCCGGATACCGGTAGTTCGACGCCATCGAGATCGATCTGGATGGAGTCCGCGGCCGAGAGGCACGAGTCCACGACTTCCGGCAGGCAGGCGCGCGGCACGCGGAATATCTCGAGCAACCGCTCGTCCCAGCGCGCCTCGCGCAGGTTGAACAGCAGCGTACGGCTGGCGTTGGTGGCATCGGTCACGTGGCGCCGATGCCCGGTGAGCTTGAACAGCAGCCAGCTGTCGACGGTGCCGAAGGCGAGCTCGCCGCGCTCCGCGCGGCTGCGCGCGCCCGGGATGTTGTCCAGCAGCCAGGCGAGCTTGGTGGCCGAGAAGTACGGATCGATCAGCAACCCGGTGCGCGCGGCGATCTCTGGTTCGAGCCCGGCGGTGCGCATGCGCTCACAGTCACCGGCCGTGCGCCGATCCTGCCAGACGATGGCGCGGGCGAGCGGCTCACCACTGCGGCGATCCCACAACACGACCGTCTCGCGTTGATTGCTGATTCCGACCGCGGCGATGTCGCGCGGCCCGAGTTTCGCCGCGCGCAGCGCCTCGAGCATCGTGGCGCGCTGCGTCTCCCAGATCTCGTTCGCATCGTGTTCCACCCAGCCGGGTTGCGGGAAGAACTGCGTGAACTCGCGCTGCGCCAGGCCGGCGATGCGCCCGCGATCATCGAACACCAGCGAACGCGAGCTGGTCGTGCCCTGATCGAGCGCGAGGACGAACTGCTTCGCGGCGTGGGATGCGCCGGCCATCTCAGCCGGCGAGGCCGCGCGGTCGCAGCCCGGCGGCGCGGTAGATGGCGTCGATGGTGCGCATGTTGCCGATGGCGTCGTCGCCGCCGGTCAGCGGTTGCGCGCGCCCCTCGATGCAGTCGAGCACGTGACGCAGCTGGTGGTGAAAGGTGGTTTCCCCGCCCGACACGATCTGCGGCAGCATGGGCGTGTCGCCCTCGATGGCCAGCGTGGCGCCGGAATGCGGCGAAACCGGGTTGTCGATTTCCAGCACGCCGCGGTCACCCTGCACGCGCAATCGGCGGAACAATTTCCCGTCCCCGGGTTGCATCGAACATTGCAGCGTAGCCGTGGGCCCGCTGGTGAAGGCGAGCTGCGCCTCGACATCGAGATCGACGCCGGGTGTTCCACAGCGCGCGCTGGCGCTGACCACCGTGGGTTCGTCGCCCCCCACGGTGCGGATCCAATGCACGCAATAGCAGCCGAGATCCATGAGCGCGCCGCCGCCGAGCTCCTCGATGTAGCGCAGTTCGCCCGGTGTGTCCGGCAACGCGGCGAAGAACGTCGCCTCGATGTGGCGGATCCGGCCGATCGCGCCGGCGCGCAGCGCCGCCAGCGCCTGCTCGAACAGCGGATGAAAGCGGTAATGAAAGCCTTCGATCAACAGCCTGCCGGCGGCGCGCGCCGCGGCGACCATTTTCGCCGCGTCCTGCGCATTGTTGGCGAAGGGTTTCTCGACCAGCACGTGTTTGCCGTTGGCGAGCGCGGCCGTGCACCAATGCAGGTGCGCGGACGGCGGCAGCGGTACGTAGACCAGGTCGATGTCGTCGCGCGCGATCAGCTCGGCATAACTACCCAGCGCGAGCGGAATCGAGTGCTGGGCCGCGAATTTCCTGGCGCGTTCCAGTTCCCGGGAGGCGACCGCGGTGACCTCGACCCCGAGCAGATCGTTCGCGGGCGTGACGATGCCGCGCGGCGCGATGCGGGCCGCGCCCAGGATGCCGATGCGTATCATGGGGCGGCAGTCTCGCATGAGTCGCGCGACTGCGGCACACTGTCGTGACGAGCGCGGCGATACAGGGAGCACATGGCCAGAGCAGCATTGATCGGTGCCACCGGACGCATGGGCACGGCGATCGTGCGGGCATGCGCGGCGCAGGACGCGCCTTTGCAGATCGTGACGGCGGTGGCCTCCGCCGGCAGCAAATCCGCGGGACGCGATGTCGGTGAGCTCGCCGGCGTCGCGCCGAGCGGCGTGCGAGTGGTGGGCGATCTTCCCGCGGATCTCGCCAGCGCGCAGGTCGCGATCGATTTCTCGCGACCGGAATTGTCGTTGCGCGCGCTCAATGTCGCGCGCGCGGCGCGTGTGCCCATCCTGATCGGTACCACCGGCCACGGCGCGGAGTTCGAGGCCCGCGTGGCCGGCGCGGCGCGGGACATCGCGGTGCTGGTCGCGCCGAACACTTCGCTCGGGGTCGCCGTCGCGCAGGAACTGGTGCGCATCGCGGCCGCGGCATTGCCCGCTGAATTCGACATCGAGATCATCGAGGCGCACCACAAGCACAAGCTGGATGCGCCTTCGGGCACCGCGCTTGCGCTCGCGGACAGCGCCGCCCGGGCGCGTGGCCTCGATCCGCATGCCGATACGCTCGCGGGGCGCTCCGGGCAGGCGAAACGGCGCGACGGGGAAATCGGCATCGCTAGCGTGCGCGCCGGGGACATCGTGGGCACCCACACGGTGCTTTTCGCCGGCACGGGGGAGCGCCTGAGCGTCGGGCACGAGGCGACGGATCGCTCCATATTTGCCCTCGGCGCCATCCGGGCGGCGCGCTGGCTTGCATCGCAAAAACCCGGCCGCTACTCGATGGCTCACGTACTTGGATTAAAAACAATCGGTTAAGAGACTTTCTGCCGTTTCGGCATTAGAACTTCCCGACGAGTTTTTTCGCGAAACCAGCCAGAAGTTTCGTGGACACCCCGGACCGCCCTTCGTAAAATTGCCGCCTAATCCGAAACGGGTTAGTCCAACGCAGGGCGGGAGGATGTTCGCAAGAACTCCTCCCGCTTTGTGCATGTACGCGCCGCGCGCGGAGAGCACCACCCATCCACATTTTGTTACGGGTCCGAGAGGGCTCGAGGGGAGTACCCGCGTGACGGTAACCGCGGTTCTGGCTCTGGAAGATGGAACGATCTTCAGCGGCCAGTCTATCGGCGCCAAAGGCAACACCACTGGCGAAGTCGTTTTCAATACCGCGCTGACCGGTTATCAGGAAATCCTCACAGACCCGTCGTATTCACGACAGATCGTCACGCTCACCTACCCGCACATCGGCAACACGGGCACCACGCCCGAGGATCTCGAGGCCCCCACCGCGTACGCCGCGGGCCTGGTAGTTAGAGACCTGCCGCCGCTCGCGAGCAACTGGCGCAAGTCCGAGGACCTGCGCGAATTCCTGGCGCGCCACAAGATCGTCGCGATCGCAGGCATCGACACGCGCAAGCTCACGCGCATCCTGCGCGAAAAGGGCGCGCAGGCCGGCTGCATCATGGCGGGCGACAAGATCGATGCCGCGGCGGCGGTGCGCCTGGCGAAGAAGTTTCCGGGGCTGAAGGGCATGGATCTCGCCAAGGTGGTGAGCACCAAGCGCAGCTACCAGTGGAACGAGGGCACGCTGTGGCAGCCCGAGAACCGGCCCGTGATGCGCGCACACCAGCGCCTGCACGTGGTGGCCTTCGACTACGGCGTGAAGCGCAACATCCTGCGGATGCTCGCCGATCGCGGCTGCCGCATGACCGTGGTGCCGGCCCAGACCTCGGCCGAGGAAGTGATGGCGCTGGAGCCGGATGGCATATTCCTGTCGAACGGCCCCGGTGATCCGGAACCCTGCGACTACGCGATCGAAGCGGTCCGCACACTGGTGGTCGCGGATCTGCCGACCTTCGGCATCTGCCTCGGCCACCAGCTGCTCGGGCTCGCGAGCGGGGCACGCACCATGAAGATGAAATTCGGTCATCACGGCGCGAACCACCCGGTGCAGGACCTGGAATCCGGCCGCGTGTTCATCACCAGCCAGAATCACGGTTTCGCGGTCGACGAGACCGACCTGCCGTCCACCCTCAAGGCCACGCACCGCTCGCTGTTCGACGGCACGCTGCAGGGCATCGCGCGCATCGACAAGCCGGCGTTCAGTTTCCAGGGGCATCCGGAAGCGAGCCCCGGCCCGCAGGAGATGGGCGCCATGTTCGACCGCTTCGTGCACCTCATGCTGAGGCGTCTGCAGCAGAAACTGCGATCGCGTTCCTCCGGCAAGCAGCCCCCGCCGGACAAGGCTGCGTGAGTAGATAGACCATGCCAAAACGTACAGACATCGAAAGCATCCTGATCATCGGCGCCGGGCCCATCATCATCGGCCAGGCGTGCGAGTTCGACTATTCCGGCGCGCAGGCCTGCAAGGCGCTCAAGGAGGAGGGCTACCGGGTAATCCTCGTGAACTCGAATCCCGCGACCATCATGACCGACCCGGAGATGGCCGATTCGATCTACATCGAGCCCATCAACTGGCGCACGCTGGCGCGCATCATCGAAAAGGAGCAGCCCGATGCGTTGCTGCCAACCATGGGCGGGCAGACGGCGCTGAACACCGCGCTCGACCTGGTGCGCGAGGGTGTGCTCGCCAGGCACGGCGTCGAGCTGATCGCCGCGTCGCGCGAGGCCATCGACATGGCCGAGGACCGCGAGTTGTTTCGCAACGCCATGCGCGAGATCGGCCTCGAGTGTCCGCGCGCCGCCGTGGCGCATACGCTCGCGCAGGCCGTGGAGATCCAGCAGGGGCTCGGCTTCCCGTGCGTGATACGCCCGTCGTTCACCATGGGAGGCTCGGGCGGCGGCATCGCCTACAACCGCGAGGAGTTCGAGCAGATCGTCGAGCGCGGCCTGGATGCTTCGCCGACTTCCGAAGTGCTCATCGAGGAATCGGTGATCGGCTGGAAGGAATTCGAGATGGAGGTCGTTCGTGACAGGAACGACAACTGCATCATCGTCTGTTCGATCGAGAACTTCGATCCCATGGGCGTGCACACCGGCGACTCGATCACCGTGGCCCCTGCCCAGACGCTCACCGACAAGGAATACCAGCGCATGCGCAACGCGTCGATCGCGGTGCTGCGCAAGATCGGCGTGGACACCGGCGGCTCCAACGTGCAGTTCGCGGTGAACCCAAAGGACGGGCGGCTGCTGGTCATCGAGATGAATCCGCGTGTCTCGCGCTCCTCGGCGCTCGCATCGAAGGCCACGGGATTTCCGATCGCCAAGATCGCGGCGAAGCTCGCCGTGGGCTACACGCTCGATGAACTCAAGAACGACATCACGGGCGGCGCGACGCCGGCCTCGTTCGAGCCCTCGATAGATTACGTGGTCACGAAAGTTCCGCGCTTCACGTTCGAGAAATTCCCGGCGGCCAACTCGCGCCTCACCACGCAGATGAAGTCGGTGGGCGAGGTAATGGCCATCGGCCGCACGTTCCAGGAGTCGCTGCAGAAGGCACTGCGCGGGCTCGAGACCGGGCTCGATGGCCTCAATGAGCAGCTTCCCGCCGGTGAGGAGCCCATGGACGAGGAGCAGCGCGACAAGCTCGCGTACGAGCTGCGCGCTCCGGGCCCGAATCGCCTGCTGTACGTCGCCGATGCGTTCCGCGCCGGCTGGACCCGGGAGCGCATCCACGAGCTGACGTACATCGATCCGTGGTTCCTCGCGCAAGTCGAGGACCTCATTCAGGAAGAAGGACGGGTCCGCTCGGAAGGGCTCTCTTCGCTCGACGCGGAACGCATGCGCGCGCTCAAGCGCAAAGGCTTCTCCGATCGGCGTCTCGCACACCTCACGGGGATCCGCGAAGAAGGCATGCGCGACAAGCGCCACGCACTCGGCATACGCCCGGTGTTCAAGCGCGTCGATACCTGCGCGGCGGAGTTCGCCACTTCGACTGCGTATCTGTATTCGACGTACGAGGATGAGTGCGAGGCGCAACCGACCTCGAAACGCAAGATCATGATCCTCGGTGGCGGCCCGAACCGCATCGGCCAGGGCATCGAGTTCGACTACTGCTGCGTGCATGCGGCGCTGCAGCTGCGCGAGGATGGTTTCGAAACCATCATGGTCAACTGCAACCCGGAGACCGTGTCGACCGACTATGACACTTCGGACCGGCTGTATTTCGAGCCGCTGACGTTGGAGGACGTCCTCGAAATCATCGCGAAGGAGCGGCCCGAAGGCGTCATCGTGCAATACGGCGGCCAGACTCCGCTCAAGCTGTCCCGGGCGCTCGAGGCCGCCGGTGCGCCCATCATCGGCACCTCTCCGGACTCCATCGATGTGGCCGAAGATCGTGAGCGTTTCCAGCTGCTGGTGAAGAACCTCGGGCTCAAGCAGCCGGCCAACGCCACCGCGCGCGCGGAGGAGCAGGCCGTCAAGCTCGCCCGCGAGGTCGGATTCCCGCTGGTGGTCCGGCCTTCATACGTGCTCGGCGGCCGTGCCATGGAAGTGGTGTTCAACGAGGAAGACCTGCGCGCTTACATGACCGACGCGGTCAAGGTGTCCAACGACAGCCCGGTGCTGCTCGATCGCTTCCTCGACGTTGCCATCGAAGTGGACGTCGATGCCTGCTGCGACGGCGAGGATGTGCTGATCGGCGGCATCATGGAACACGTGGAGCAGGCCGGGGTGCACTCCGGGGATTCGGGCTGTTCACTGCCGCCCAATAGTTTGAGCCCCGAGATCCAGGCAGAGCTGCGCGAGCAGACGCGCAAGCTCGCCAAGGCGCTGAACGTCGTCGGCCTCATGAACATCCAGTTCGCGATCCAGAACGGGATCATCTATGTGCTGGAAGTGAATCCGCGCGCCTCGCGCACCGCGCCGTTCGTCTCCAAGGCCACCGGCGTGCCGCTGGCCAAGATCGGCGCACGAGTCATGACCGGGCGCAAGATGAAGTCGATGGATCTGCCGGGCGAAATCGTGCCGCCGTATTTCTCGGTCAAGGAAGCCGTGTTCCCGTTCACCAAGTTCCCGGAAGCCGATCCGATCCTGGGGCCCGAGATGAAGAGCACGGGCGAAGTCATGGGTACGGGCCGTACGTTCGGCGAAGCCTATGCCAAGGCGCAGGCGGCCTCTGGCGTGACGCTGCCGCGTTCCGGCGTGGTGCTCATCAGTGTGCGCGAGCGCGACAAGCCGGGCGCCGTCGTGCTGGCGAAGAAGCTCGTCGACTATGGCTTCGAGCTCGCGGCCACCGACGGCACCGCGCGGGTCATCAACGAAGCGGGCATTCCCTGCAAGCGCGCCAACAAGGTGCGCGAGGGCCGCCCGCACATCGTCGACATGATCAAGAATGACGAGTTCGCGATGATCGTCAACACCACTGAGGGCAAGACCGCGATCCGCGAATCGAATTCCATCCGTCGTGAGGCGGTGCACAAACGGGTCACGTACTACACGACGCTCGCGGGCGCGCTCGCAACCTGCGAAGCTCTGGAACACCTGGATGCCGTGGAAGTGAACCGGCTGCAGGACCTGCACAAAGAGGCGCGCTCATGAAACGCAACCCGATGACCCTGCGCGGCGCCGAAGCGCTGCGCGTCGAGCTCAAGCGGCTCAAGACGGAGGACCGTCCGCGGGTCATCAAGGCCATTGCCGAAGCGCGCAGTCACGGGGACTTGTCGGAAAACGCCGAGTACCACGCGGCGCGCGAGCAGCAGGGTTTCATCGAGGGGCGCATCAGCGAGATCGAAGCCAAGCTGTCGACGGCGGAGATCATCGATCCGTCCACCGTGACGAACAATGGCAAGGTGATTTTCGGGGCCACGGTGGAGCTCGAGGGCCAGGACGACGGCAAGTCCATCAGCTACCAGATCGTCGGCGAGGACGAGGCCGATATCAAAGCCGGCCGCATCTCCATCACCTCGCCGATCGCGCGCGCCCTGGTGGGCAAGAGCGCCGGCGATGTCGTCGACGTGGCCGCGCCGGGCGGTACGCGCAGTTACGAGATCGTCGACGTCAAGTACGTCTGAGCAGCTTGCGGATGAAGGGGAAAGGGGCATGAAGCGATTCACTGCGATCGTATTGGCGTGCGCGGCGCTGTGCGCGGCGCCGCAGGGAACGGTGTTCGCAAAGCCCGCAGTGCAGGACTGGATTCCCTTGCAGGATGGCAAGTCGCTGGCCGGGTGGGAGGCGGGCAAGCGTCCGGAGTCGTGGGTGGTCGAAGACGGTGCCTTCGTGACGCACGGTGGTCCCTCGCATCTCTTCTACGTCGGCAAGATCGCGAGGCACGACTTCCGCAATTTCGAGCTCTCCGCCGAGGTCATGACCTCACCGGGTGCGAACAGCGGCATCTACGTTCACACCAGGCTCAGGCCGGAGGAGGACTGGCCGTCGGCCGGGTACGAGTTGCAGGTCATCAACTCCAATCCTCCCGCCGAGAAGATGAACGGCTACGTCGAGCACAAGATGACGGGCAGCGTCTACGCGGTGCGCAACACCTGGGTCGCGCCGGCCAGGGACGGAGAGTGGTTCAACTACCGCATTCGCGTGGTCGGCAAGACCATCCAGACTTTCATCGATGACAGACTGATCTGCGAGTACGCCGAGCCGCAGAATGCCTTTCGTCCGGACGACAAGAAGGGCAGGTTGCTGGCCTCCGGCACCTTCGCGCTCCAGGCCCATGATCCCGGCAGCGTGGTGAAGTTTCGCGACCTCAAGGTGAAACTTCTGCCGGACGACGCGCTGCCGCCGGCGAGTCTGGTGCCGCTCGCGGACCGCGAGCTCGACCAGCTCGTGACGCAGGCTTCGAACGACAACATCCCGTTGATCGATTTCGGACTCGCTGCGCCGGCGGGCGATGCCACGGCGTTCTGGAACCAGGTGCACCGCCTCGGGATGACGCCGGGCAGCAGTTTTCCGACGGAAGACTACCTGCGTATCCCGGGCAGCGTGCTCGTGGTCGTCGACCGGGAGGTCGCGCCCGACGTGGAGCTGCTCAAGGCGGCAAAGAGGGCCGGGGTCAAGGTGGCGTTCAGCGCCGGTGACGCCCACGAGGTCGACGAAGCACGCCTGAAGACGCGCCTGCAGGCGATCAAGGCGGCGGGTCTCGGCTGGAAGGACTTCTGGGTGCCCGGCAAGTCGGGCAGGTGACCCGGCTCAGGAGACCCTGACGATTTCCAGGCTGGGCCCGCCCTGCATGGGCGCGGCGCCACGCATGGTACGCAGCAGCTCGTTGGTTTCGTGCGCCGCCATGGGCTTGCTGAAGAAATAGCCCTGGCCCGTCGAGCAACCCAGTGCCAGCAGCTGCGAGGCATGCTCGCGAGTCTCGATGCCCTCGGCCACCGTTCCCAGATGCAGGCTTTGCGCCATGCTGATGATGGCGCGCACGATGGCCGCATCGTTGCGGTCGACGTTCATGTCGCGCACGAAGGTGCGGTCGATCTTCAGGTAGTCGATGGGCAGGTTGCGCAGGTAGGCGAGGCTCGAATAGCCGGTGCCGAAATCGTCCACCGACACGCGCACGCCGAGATCGCGCAGCGCGTGCAGCTTGGTGACGTGTTGCTCGGAATCCTGCATGGCCACCGATTCGGTGAGCTCCACTTCCATCTGGTGCGGCGCGATGTCGAACTCGTGCGCGATCGCCACCAGCCGCTCGGGCAGATTGGAGCGCTTGAGCTGCTTGGCCGAGACGTTCACGGCCACCGGCACGGGCTTGAGGCCGGCGCGCTGCCAGTTGGCGATCTGCCGCGCCACGTTGCGGAACACGCATTCGCCGAGCTCGACGATGAGGTCCGAGGCCTCGGCCACTTCGATGAAGGCGAGCGGCGGGACGGCGCCGTGGCGCGGATCGTTCCAGCGCGCCAGGGCTTCGAACGACACCAGCCGGCCGCTGCGGATGTCGACGATGGGCTGCAGCTGGATTTCGATGGCGTCGCGATTCACGGCGCTGCGCAGGTCCTGCTCCAGCGCGAGCCGTGTGTGCACGCGTTTGTTCATGGCCGCGTCGAACATCTGCACGTTGTCGCGGCCGCGAGCCTTGGCTTCGTAGAGCGCGATGTCGGCCGAGCGCAGCAGCTCGCTCATGGTGGTGGCGTCGCGCGGATAGACGCTCATGCCGATGCTGGTGGTGGCGGAGTAGGTGGCTTCCCCGAGGCGCACGGGCTTCTTCAGCGCGGCGGCCACGCGCTCGGCGATCGCGGCGCTGTCGGGATCGAGCCCGTAGTGGCGCGTGACCACCAGGAATTCATCGCCGCCCATGCGGACTACGAGATCCGGGCTCGCGATCGAATCGCGCAGGCGGCGCGCGACGCTGCGCAGGTAGTCGTCGCCGATCGAATGGCCGCGCGAATCGTTGATGTTCTTGAAGTTGTCGCAGTCGATGTAGAGGATCGACAGCGAGTCGCCGCGGCGCGCGGCCTCGTCGATGAGTCGCGGCAGTTCCTCGTTGAGGAAGGTGCGGTTGGGCAGGCCGGTGAGCGCATCGTGCGTGGCCAGGTGCTGCAACGAAAGCTGGTGCTCCTGCGCGCGCCGCTCGGCCTCGCGGCGATGCGAGACATCCTGCAGCAGCATCGCGTGCACGCGGCCGGTGCCGGGGTCGAGATCCGCGATCGAGAACTCCACGTCGCGACGCTCGTCGTCGCCGCGGATGACCTGCGCCGGGCGGCTGATCGATGCGCCTTCGGCGCTGCCCGGTTCGAGCGATACCGGCGTATCGAAGATGGTGGCGACGTCGCGCCGGCGCAGCTCGTCGAGCGAGGCGCCGAGCAGGCGCTGCGCCTGCGGATTGGCGTCGAGCACGCGGCGCGTGGTCGGCTCGTACAGCAGGATGCCCGAGCCCGCGCGGTCGAAGATGGCGCGATAGCGGGTCTCGCTGATGGCGGCGGCATCGGCCGTGCGCTTCAGGCGCCCCCGGTAGGCGTGCCACCCGGCGACCACGATGCTCACCAGCAGCGCCACCAGTCCGACGAGGTAGCGCACGCCCTGCTGGCCGCTCTGCATGACCGAGCGGGGCAGGGTCGTGGTCAATACCGCCAGCGGGCGTTTGTCGATCGTGTCGAGACGCAGCTGTCCCTCGATGCTGGTGTCCGAGCGCCGCATGATGCGTCGACCGTCAGGCGCGTCGGTGATGTCCGCCTTCTCCGCGGCGATCGAAGGATCGTCGAGCATTGCGAAACGCACGTTCTGCTGGGCGTCGGCTCCGATGCTGGCGATTTCCGGCGGACCGATGCGCCGCGCGAAGACCAGAATGCCCGCCGCCGGACCGCTGCGATCGCTGTGCAGCACCGTGTGCGCCGCGATCACGTGCGGCACCCCATTGATGCTCACCAGGCGCAGCGTGCCTTCCTGGTCGAGCACCGTGCGCACCAGCGGGGTGAGGCGGTTGATCTCGGAAGTCACCGCGCCGCTCGCCGGGTGCTCGTAGTGCGCGTCGTCGGTGTCGTTCTGGAACGAGGAGATCAGCCGCTCGTGGGTGTCGAGCAGCCAGACGAGGTCGACGTTCATCTCGTCGAGGCCGGCTTCGGAGAAGTTCTGGTATTCGAAGTTGGGGTCGAGCGTCGACACGTACGAATACATGTCGTCCCAGCGCGCGTAATCGCGCGAGGTGGTCTCGATCTCGGTGTTCTTGGTCAGCAGCGCCTTGCGCATGACCTCGACGCTGCGCGCGACGTCGTTCTGCTCGATGTTCGCGAACTTGCGGAGGATGAGATAACGGGAAGCGGCCCAGGTTCCAAAAACGACCAATGCGGCGGCTAGATAGACCGCCACGGCTTCGCGCCCAAACGTGTGTTTAGCCGCCATGTGACTCATATACGACTTATTCCAGCGCCTTACCACTGGAAATTCCGCAGATCCTCCTTGTCGGGCGATGCTCGCTCCTGAATATGGTATCGGCCAGCCGGCCGCGAGTTTTATGAGTCGGGTATCACAATTCCGGGACGGTCTGTTCGGCGTTTGTAGTAGAGGGCCGTATGGCCTATCCGCTGCACCAGGGTGCTGCCGGTGGCGGTGGCTAGTTTGGCAAGGCCCGCGTCCCGGTTCTCGCGGTCGGCGCTGCGGAACCTGACCTTGATCAGCTCGTGGTCGTGCAGCGCGCGCGCGGCCTCGGCGATGACGGCATCGGTGACGCCATGCTGGCCGATGAGCAGCACGGGATCGAGCGCATGGCCCAGCCCTCGTAGATACTTGCGTTGTCGCTCCGATAGCTCCATGACGTCATTGTAAAGATTGCCGATGCCGCGCAGGTCGAAAAGCAGTGAACGGTGGTTGCGCGAACATTTCGCGGATCCTTTCGTCAAGAAGGCCCAGGCCGAAGGCTGGCGCTCGCGCGCGGTCTTCAAGCTGGAGGAGATCGATCGCAAGGAAAAGCTGCTGAAGCCGGGCATGACGGTTGTGGATCTCGGCGCCGCACCCGGCGCCTGGAGCCAGTACGCGCGGCGCAAACTCGGCCGCAAGGGCCGCGTCATCGCCACGGACATCCTCGAGATGCCTTCGTTGCCCGGCGTGGAGTTCGTGCAGGGAGACTTCCGTGAAGAGGCGGTGTTCGATGCGCTGCTCGCGCTGGCGCCGGCGCACACGGTCGACGTGGTGCTTTCGGATATAGCCCCCAACATGTCCGGCATGGACGCGATCGACCAGCCGCGATCGATGTACCTGGCGGAACTGGCGCTGGATTTCGCCACCCGTGTCTTGAAACCAAATGGCGCAGTCCTCATCAAAACGTTCCAGGGCGCGGGTTTCCAGGAGTTGGTGGAAGCCGCGCGCAAATCTTTCAAGAAGGTCCGTTTTGCCAAGCCAGACGCTTCAAGGGCGCGCAGTTCTGAGCTTTACCTGCTGGCGAGCGGTTTTCGGATGGTGTAGCGTGACCGCAATCCTGCATGCCGGGCAGCCGCCCGTGCGAGGGTAAGCCTTTGAATGATCTGACGAAAAATATCCTCCTTTGGGTCGTTATCGTGATGGTGATGGTGGTGGTTTTCAGCCGCTACGTCCCCACCGGCACGGACCCGCAGCCGGTGAACTATTCGGCCGTCCTGGAGGACATCCGCAATGGGCGGCTGGAGTCGGTGACCATCCGCGGCGATGAAGTCATCGGCGTGCGCAAGGACAAGACGCGCTTCAAGGCCTACAACCCGGAAACCGACAACAGCTGGCTCATCGGCCAGCTCGACAAGGCACACGTCGATTTCAAGGGTGAGCCGCCCAAGCAGCCGAACTTCCTGATGCAGCTGCTGCTGCAGCTCGCGCCCGCGCTGCTGCTGATCCTGGTGTTCGTCTACATGCTGCGGCAGATGCAGGGCTCGGCCGGCGGCCGCGGCGCCATGTCGTTCGGCAAGAGCCGCGCACGGTTGTTAGGCGAGGACCAGGTCAACGTCACGTTCGCGGACGTCGCGGGCGTGGACGAGGCCAAGCAGGAAGTGGGCGAGATCGTCGACTTCCTCAAGGACCCCTCCAAGTTCCAGAAGCTCGGCGGCAAGATTCCGAAGGGCGTGCTCATGGTGGGCTCGCCGGGTACCGGCAAGACTCTGCTGGCGCGCGCCATCGCGGGCGAAGCGAAAGTGCCGTTCTTCACCATCTCCGGCTCCGATTTCGTCGAGATGTTCGTCGGCGTCGGCGCCTCTCGCGTGCGCGACATGTTCGAGCAGGCCAAGAAGCACGCGCCCTGCATCATCTTCATCGACGAAATCGACGCGGTCGGCCGCCATCGTGGCGCGGGTCTCGGCGGCGGTCATGACGAGCGCGAACAGACGCTGAACCAGCTGCTGGTCGAGATGGACGGCTTCGAAGGCAGCGAAGGCATCATCGTCATCGCCGCCACCAACCGGCCGGACGTGCTCGATCCGGCGCTGCTGCGTCCCGGCCGCTTTGACCGCCAGGTCGTGGTGCCGCTGCCGGACGTGCGCGGCCGCGAGCAGATCCTGCGCGTGCACATGCGCAAGGTGCCGCTGGCCGACGACGTGAAGCCCGCGTACATCGCGCGCGGCACGCCCGGATTCTCCGGCGCCGATCTGGCGAACCTCGTGAACGAAGCGGCGCTGTTCGCCGCGAGGGCCAACAAGCGCATCGTCGGCATGGACGAGTTCGAGCGCGCCAAGGACAAGATCTACATGGGCGCCGAACGCCGCTCCATGGTCATGTCGGACCAGGAGAAGAAGATGACGGCCTACCACGAGGCGGGCCATGCCATCGTCGGCTTCGTGGTTCCCGAGCACGATCCGGTCTACAAGGTCACGATCATTCCGCGCGGGCGCGCGCTGGGCCTCACCTGGTACCTGCCCGAGGGCGACCGCTACAGCAACAGCAAGCGTCGGCTCGAAAGCCACATCGCTTCGCTGTTCGGTGGCCGCGTGGCCGAGGAGCTGATCTTCGGCGTGGACGGCGTGACCACGGGCGCCTCCAATGACATCGAGCGAGCCACTGAAGTGGCACGCAACATGGTCACCAAGTGGGGCTTGTCCACCAAGCTCGGCCCGCTGACCTACTCCGAGGAGAACGGCGAAGTGTTCCTCGGCCGCCAGGTCACGCAGCACAAGCAGGTGTCCGACGAGACCGCGCATGCGATCGACGAGGAAGTGCGCCGCGTGATCGATCTGAACTACAAGCGGGCGAAGGAAATCCTCGAGACCAACATCGACAAGCTGCACGCCATGGCCGAGGCCCTCGTGAAATACGAGACCATCGACGAGCAGCAGATCAAGGACATCATGCACGGCAAGGCGCCGAAGCCGCCGGCCGACTGGGACGACACGGTCGGTACACCTCCACCGAAACGGCCGGAGGGAGAGCCGGAGGGCGGTGGCCCCATCGGCTCGCCGGCCGGGCAGCACTGAAGTCATCCGAAAGCCTCAGCGAAGCCCGCGAACAGCGGGCTTCGTTTTTTCTGGACCGCCCGACCATCCTCGACCACGTGCCCAGCAATCACACGCAATGGCGATGCGGCAGCCGGACCCTGGATCTCACGGTTCCACGGGTCATGGGCGTGCTCAACGTCACACCGGATTCGTTCTCCGACGGGGGGCGTTTCTCCACGCGCCAGAGCGCCCTGCAGCATGCGCGCCGGATGATCGATGAAGGCGCGACGATCGTTGATGTCGGAGGTGAATCGACACGCCCCGGTGCACAGAGCGCGGACCTGGCGCTCGAGCTCGATCGCGTCATTCCAGTGATCGAGGCGCTGCGGCGCGAATCCGCGGTGTACATCTCCGTGGACACGAGCAAGCCGCAGGTGATGCGCGCGGCCGTGGCCGCGGGTGCGGACATCATCAATGACGTGCGCGCGCTGGCGGAACCGGGCGCGCTCGATGCGGCCGCATCGTCGGGGGCCGGGCTTTGTCTCATGCACATGCAGGGCGAGCCGCGCACGATGCAGGACTCACCGCGCTATGAGAATGTCGTCGAAGAAGTGAGCGCATTCCTCGCCGCGCGCATGCGCGCGTGCCGTGACGCGGGCGTCGACGCCGCGCGCCTGGCGATCGATCCGGGATTCGGCTTCGGAAAGCTCGCGGTCCACAACCTCGCGTTGCTCAGGCATCTGGCGAGCCTCGATGCGCTCGGCGCGCCGATCGTCGTCGGGCTGTCGCGAAAATCCATGCTCGCGAAGCTCACGGGCCGAAAGGTCGAGGATCGCCTCGCCGGCAGCGTCGCGCTCGCCGCCATTGCGGTTCTCAACGGAGCGCGTATCGTGCGCGCCCACGACGTGGCCGCGACCGTCGATGCCGTGCGCGTCGCGGCCGCGGTGATCACCGCGGAGTCGGAGGGAGGAAAGTAGATGGGTCGTAAGTACTTCGGCACGGACGGCGTCCGTGGCCGCGTCGGTGAGCATCCGCTGACCGTGGATTTTGCGCTGCGCCTGGCGAGCGCCGCCGCGCGCGTGCTGGCGCCCAATGGCGGCACCGTGCTCATCGGCAAGGACACGCGCCTGTCGGGCTACATGTTCGAAGCCGCGCTCGAGGCGGGCTTCGTCGCCGCCGGTGTCAACGTCAATCTCATCGGACCCTTGCCGACTCCGGGTATCGCCTACCTCACGCGCAAGTTCGCCTGCGATTTCGGCATCGTCATCAGCGCGTCTCACAATCTCTACGACGACAACGGCATCAAGTTCTTCGACGCGCAGGGTGGCAAACTATCGGACGACGTCGAGGAAGCCATCGAGGCCGAACTCGAGAAGGGCGCCATCACGCGCTCGTCGGTCAATCTCGGCCGTGCGCAGCGCGTCGACAAGTCGCGCCGGCTCTACCAGGATTTCTGCGCCGAGTCGCTGCCCAGGGGTGTGACCCTCGCGGGGCTGAAACTCGTGGTCGATTGCGCCAACGGCGCCGGCTACAAGGTCGTGCCGCGCACTCTCACGGATCTCGGCGCCGAGATCATCCCCCTCGGCTGCTCACCCAACGGACGCAACATCAATGACGGCTGCGGATCGACCTCGCCGGGACTCCTGCAGCTCACCGTGCCGGGGGTCCGTGCCGACGCCGGCATCGCGCTCGACGGCGACGGTGATCGGCTGGTCATGATCGACGGCCTCGGCCGCATCATCGATGGCGACCAGCTCATTTACATCATCGCCTCCGCACGCAAGCGCGCGGGCACCCTCAAGGGGCCCGTCGTCGGGACGGTCATGAGCAATCTCGGGCTGGAAGTCGCCTTGCGTTCGCAGGGCATCGAGTTCCGTCGCGCGGCGGTGGGAGATCGTTACGTTCTCGCGTTGCTGCGTGAGTCGGGTGGCGAGGTGGGGGGCGAAACTTCCGGCCACATCCTGCTGCTCGACAAGACCACCACGGGGGACGCGCTGATGGCAGCCCTGCAGGTGCTGGCCGTCATGCGCGAGACCGGCCAGAGCCTGGCCGAACTCGCCGCGGGCATGACGCGCTTTCCGCAGACCATGATCAACGTGAAGGTGGCGCGGCGCTTCGACCCGACGACCGTTCCGGAAGTCGAGGACGCCGTACAGAAGGCGACCTCGAGGCTGGGCGACGATGGGCGCGTGGTATTGCGACCCTCCGGAACCGAGCCCGTGATCCGCGTCATGGTCGAGGCGCGGGATGAGACGGATACGGTGCGTTGCGCCGAGGAAATCGCGGCCGCGGTGCGTCGCGTTGCGTCCTGAAGGGCGCGCCGCTATGATCGCGCCCCTTTTTTGAGCGGGTCCCTATGTCACGCCGCCAGATCATCGCAGGCAATTGGAAAATGCACGGTTCGCGCGCGGAGAACGCGGCGCTGGTCGACGCCATCGTGCACAAGCTGCCGAATGCCGCCGCGGACGTCTGGGTGTGCCCGCCGTTCCCTTACCTGGCCGAAGTGGGACGCGCGCTCGCCGGCTCCCGTGTCAGCCTGGGCGCGCAGGATGTTTGCGCCGAGACCCAGGGTGCATTCACGGGCGAAGTCTCGGCCGCCATGCTGCGGGACGTGGGCTGCGCCGGATCCATCGTCGGGCACTCCGAGCGTCGCGCCCTGTTTGGTGAATCCGATCAGCTCGTGGCACGAAAATTCGCCGCAGTGCTGGCGGCCGGCATGACCCCCATTCTTTGCGTCGGCGAGCAGCTCGCCGAGCGCGAAGCGGGCCGCACCTTCGAGGTGGTCGACCGGCAGATCGACGCCGTGCTGGACCTTTCCGGCGTGGCGGCATTTGCGCGCGCGGTGATCGCGTACGAGCCTGTGTGGGCCATCGGTACCGGCAAGACGGCCACACCGCAACAGGCCGAGGAAGTGCATGCGCACATCCGTGCGCGGATCGCCGGCCGCGATGCTAAAATCGCGGCCCTCGTGCGCATCCAGTACGGCGGAAGCGTGAAGGCGGCGAACGCCGCGGAGCTCTTCTCGATGCCCAACGTGGATGGTGGCCTCATCGGCGGCGCGTCGCTCAAGGCCGATGAATTCCTGTCCATCGTGGCCGCGGCGCGCGCCTGAAGCAGGTACCCGAGATGTTGCGAACGATTCTTACAATTTTGCAGGTGCTGTCGGCATTCGTGATCGTCGGCCTGGTGCTGCTGCAGCGTGGCAAGGGCGCCGATGCGGGCGCGGGATTCGGTGCCGGCGCTTCCGGCACGGTATTCGGAGCGCGCGGAGCCACCACCGGATTGTCGCGCATGACGGCCGTGTTCGCCGCGATCTTCATGATCAACAGTCTCTGTCTGACATACCTGTTCCAGCGAGACGCGCGTGCCGCGCCGACTTCGCTGCTCGACAAGGTGCCCGCCGGCATTCCTGCGCAGGCGCCAGCGCCGGCCCCCGCGCCGGTCGACGCGAATGCGGTTCCGGTGCCCGCATCTCCGCCTTCGGAGCAGGCGCCCGCTCAGAAGCCCTGACGTTTTTTCGCGCAAAGCCGACGTGGTGGAATTGGTAGACACACTAGCTTGAGGGGCTAGCGGAGCGATCCGTGGGAGTTCGAGTCTCCCCGTCGGCACCATCACTTTCCTTATCCCTGTTACAATCGCGCCCGAATTTTTTGGGGGGCGGTTGTCTCTCGTGCTCGAGAGGTTGCTGCCCTTTTTTACGCAGTACGACACGACATGCTTGCGAATTACCTGCCGGTACTGATTTTCCTCACGGTGGCCACGGGCCTGGCGCTGGTGCTCCTGAGCCTCGGCCTGGTCATCGGACGATTGGGCGCCAAGGCGCGGGGTGACGCGCAGAAGCTTTCGCCCTATGAGTGCGGCTTCGAAGCCTTCGAAGACAGCCGCATGAAATTCGACGTGCGCTACTACCTCGTCGCCATCCTGTTCATCATTTTCGATCTGGAGATCGCCTTCCTGTTTCCCTGGGCCGTGGTGCTCGACAGCATCGGCGTGTTCGGGCTCATCGCCATGGGCATCTTCCTGTTCATCCTCGTGGTGGGCTTCATATACGAGTGGAAGAAGGGAGCCCTGGAATGGGACTAGCAGACAATGCGGCACCCGCGAACGATCCGGCCGCCGAAGGCGGATTCGCCGAACGCGGATTCCTGACGACTTCCGTCGACACCGTTTTCAACTGGGCACGCACCGGTTCGCTGTGGCCGATGACCTTCGGTCTCGCCTGCTGCGCCGTCGAGATGATGCACGCCGGCGCTTCTCGTTATGACCTCGACCGTTTCGGCGTCGTGTTCCGTCCCAGCCCGCGCCAGTCCGACGTGATGATCGTCGCGGGCACGCTCGTCAACAAGATGGCGCCGGCGCTGCGCAAGGTCTACGACCAGATGCCCGAGCCACGCTGGGTCATCAGCATGGGTTCCTGTGCCAATGGCGGCGGCTACTACCACTATTCCTATGCGGTGGTGCGCGGCTGCGACCGCATCGTTCCGGTGGATGTCTACGTGCCGGGATGTCCGCCCACCGCCGAGGCGCTGATGTACGGGATCATCCAGCTGCAGAAGAAAATTGAACGCACCTGCTCCATCGCCAATGCCTGAAACCGCCAATGCCTGAAACAGCAAGAATCGCCGCGTTGGCTTCCAAGGTGGAAGCGCGACTTCCGAACCTGCTGCAGCGCGTGCCCTCGCTGCCGGACGAGCTTTGCTACGAGGTGCAGCCCGCTGACATCAAGCAGGTCTGCCTGGCATTGCGCGACGATCCGCAACTCAAGTTCGAGATCCTCACCGATCTCGCCGGCATCGACTACCTCGACTACGGCATGAGCGAGTGGAAGACCTACTCGGCCACTTCCTCGGGCTTCAGCCGCGGCGTGATGCGCGGCGGTGCCCGCAAGCCGCACGACGGTGCGCGCTTCGCGGTGGCGTACCACCTGCTGTCCGTGACGCACAACCAGCGCATCCGCATCCGCGCGCGTTGCGAGGACGCGGAAGATCCCATCATCGACTCGGTCGTGGACATCTGGCCCGCCGCCAACTGGTTCGAGCGCGAGGCCTTCGACCTGTACGGCATCCTGTTCACCGGCCA
>DASTRL010000301.1:0-44514 GCA_035761265.1 Steroidobacteraceae bacterium | reverse complement strand
AAGCCGCTTTCCACGCCGCGCATCCGCGTCATGTTCGCCGCCATCTCGGCGTCGCGATCGAAATCCCACGCCGGCACCAGCATGACGCGCGCATGGCGCTGGCCGAACTCTCGCCCGAGGCTCGAGAAGTGCATGTCCTTGCAGATGGCCACGCCATAACGAACGCTCGCGATGTCGTTGACCGGGAATTCGTGCCCGGCGACGAATTCCCGTTCGGGCGGCGCCATGAAATGCTTCAGGTAGTTGGTCACCAGGCGACCATCGGGCGCGAACCACCACGCTTCGTTGCGGCGCTCCTTGCCGTCGTCGACACCCAGCCCCGCCACCAGCCACACGTGGTTGTCGCGCGCCAGGCGTGACAACCAGCCTTTGCGCTCCTCCGCCTCGCGCGGGTTCAGGACGGCGATCTTCTCCGGCAGCAGCAGCATCTTTGCGCCACTGCCGGCGAGCTGTTCCACCTGCGCCTGGTACTGCGCCCACACTTCGCGTGAGTTCGGTGTGCCGGGCCCTTCGATGTAGTCGTCCACCGACGCGATGCCAAAGGTCAGCGAGGGGCCGCTGTCCGATCGCGCGAGGCGCCACGCGCCGAAGCCGACCGCCAGGGCGATCGCGCCCGCCGTCGCCGCATACATCGGC
The DNA here is from genome assembly GCA_035761265.1 of Steroidobacteraceae bacterium. Taxonomy (GTDB): domain Bacteria; phylum Pseudomonadota; class Gammaproteobacteria; order Steroidobacterales; family Steroidobacteraceae; genus CADEED01. The sequence goes on along the minus strand of DASTRL010000301.1, from coordinate 43,878 downwards.
AATGCGCCAGGCAGACGCCGCCGGTAGGACAGCGCGAGCGCCAGCGCGGAGTTGCCCAGCATGAGCAGGAACAGCACGCCTCCGACGCCGAACACGGCCGCCAGTTGGGCAATGGGCAAGATCTCGGCCTGCGTATACGCCAGGCTGCCCCAGTTGCCGTCCGGCGTGAAATGCGCGAGCAAGGTGTCCATGGCCACGGCGACGATGGGCAAGGCCAGTACGGTCCACGCCGATTCGTACGCTTTGACGATGCGCCGCGCGGCGCCCAGGATCACCACCCACATCAGCGTCTGCAGCAGCAGCACCGCCATCGCCGCCGGCAACGGCATCACCGAGAGTAGATAGCGGTAGTTGCTCGCTGCACCGATCAGCGCGGCGATGGCCACCAGCCCGCGCGACGTCCACCCTTGCGTCTCGAGGGCCACGGCGAACAGCAGTCCGGGCACGATCCAGGCCAGCCACCAGAGCGGGTGCAGGTTGAAGACGAACCAGAGTGCGCCGCCGATGGCGAGCGCCGCAAAGACCATCAGCAGTTCTTTCCGTCGCATGAGCCGGCAGTGTACTGCGTGGTGGTGTCAGGCAGGGAAAACGTCAAATGGGGACATTCTTCGTTTCCTAGCAAAAGGGGACAGACCTGACTGTGGCGGGTCTGTCCCCTTTTGCTAGGAAACGAAGAATGTCCCCATTTTCCGCTCAGCGCACGCGCAGCGCGCACAGCCCTGCTATGAAGAAGCTCACGCCGCCGATCAGCAGCGCGTAGATGGGTTGGCCGCCAAAGAAGTGGTGCAGCAGCACGCCCAGCACGCTGGCGATCACGAGCTGCGGTATCACGATGAAGAAGTTGAAGATGCCCATGTACACGCCCATCTTGCGCGAGGGCACGCTGCCGGCCAGCAGCGCGTACGGCAAGGACAGGATGGAGGCCCACGCGAAGCCCACGCCCACCATCGACAGCAGCAGCCAGCGCGGATCGCGGATCAGCATGAACGACAGCAGCGCGGCGGCGCCCAGCCACAGATTGATCAGGTGACTCACGCGCATCCCGAAACGCCGCACCAGCAACGGAATCACCACCGCCGCGAGCGCGGCGAAGCCGTTGTACGCGGCGAACAGCACGCCCACCCAGTTGGCGCCTTCGTTGTAGGCCGCGCCCTGCGCGTCGGCGGCGCCGAAATGCACCTGCGTCACGGCCGCCGTGGTCTGCGTCCACATGGCGAACAGGGCCAGCCACGAGAAGAACTGCACCGGCACCAGCTCGCGCATGCGCCGTGGCATGTTGTCGATGTCGCTGACCAGCGCGGCGAGCATGCCGCCCCGCAGCGCACCGCTGACCAGCAGCAGCAGGCCCCACGCGGCAATGCCGCCCGCCAGCACGTACAACAGGCGATCGAGCCCGAAGCGCCAGACGAGTGCCACTGCGAGGCCGCCCGCCAACGCCCAGGCAAGACCGCGCAGGTTTGCGCCATGCGCCGTGCCCGGCTCCACGCCCTCCGACAGCGGCGTCGCGTCCGCGAATCCATGCAGCGTCGACGGCGGGTATTCGCGCGTCGTGAGGATGGTCCAGAGGATGGCCCCGAACAGCACCAGCGCACCGATGTAGAACGCGTAGCGCACCGTGTCGGGCACGGCGCTGGCCGCGGTTCCGACATTGCTCACGCCGGCCTTGGCGAGCAGCCACGGCAGCAGACTCGCAACCACGGCGCCCACGCCAATGAAAAAGCTTTGCATGGAGTACCCGGCGGGCCGCTGCGATTCCGGCAACTGGTCGGCCACGAAGGCGCGGAACGGCTCCATGGCGATGTTGATGCTGGCATCGAGCACCCACAGCAATCCGGCGGCCACCCACAAGGTCGGCGACTGCGGCATCGCCACCAGCGCCAGGGATGCCAGGATCGCGCCGGTCAGGAAATACGGGCGCCGCCGGCCGAGCGAATTCCAGGTGCGGTCGGATAGATAGCCGATGATGGGCTGCACGATGAGCCCGGTGAGCGGCGCGGCGATCCACAGGCCCGCGATGTCGTCGACCTCGGCCCCCAGCGTCTGGAAGATGCGGCTCACGTTGGCGTTCTGCAGCGCGAAGCCGAACTGGATCCCGAGGAATCCGAAGCACATGTTCCAGATCTGCCAGAAGGTCACCTGCGGCCGCGCCGCGACCTCGGCCGAAGGCAGCACGGCGGCGCTCAACGCGCACTCCCGCGCCGCGTCGAGAAACGGATCGCCTGCCCGCCGCCCGGCGCGAGCTTCAGCGCCAGGGTGTCACCCCGTTTCACGGTGCGCGACTCGATTTCGATCGACGCGGGATCACCCTCGTAGCCGGCGTCCGCGCCATCCCGGTAGATGGTCGCGTAGTAGCGGCGGTTGGCATCGAGGAAATCCAGCGCGATGTTCAGCGTGCGCGGATGCTCGTCGGTGATCGTACCGAGGTACCAATCCTCGCCGTTGCGATCCTTGCGCACCATGGTGACGTAGTCGCCGACCGCGCCGTTCAGCACGCGGGTCTCCGCCCAATCCACGGGCACGTCCTTGATGAACTGGAATGGCTTGGAAAATTTCGCGTAGTTCTCGGGCAGGTCCGCGGCCATCTGGATGGGGCTGTAGATAACGACGTACAGCGCCAATTGTTTCGCGATCGTCGACTGGATGCGCCGGCCGCCGGCGCCGCGCAGGCTGAGAACGCCGGGCGTGAAATCCATCGGACCTCCGAGCATGCGCGTGAACACCAGGTTCGCTTCGTGCTCGGGCGGATTCACCGGATCGCCCCAGGCGTTGTACTCCATGCCGCGCGCGCCTTCGCGCGACACCCAGTTGGGATAGGTGCGACGCAGGCCCGTGTCCTTGATGGGCTCGTGCGCATCGATCGCGATGTGGCGCTTCGCGGCCTCCGTCACCACCAGCAGGTGATGCCGCGCCTGCACCTGGCCGTCGTGCCATTCGAAATGGATCCGGCCGTCGCTGCCGAGTGCCTGCACACCGCCGGCGTCCGCCACGTACCCGGTCTTGATCGAATCCACGCCTAACTTCTGATACAGGTCCAGCGCCGGCCCGAGCTGCTTCTCGTAGTTGGCGATGTTTCCCGCCGTTTCGTGATGGCCGATCAGGCGGACACCCTTCTTCTTCGCGTACGCCGCGAGCGCCGGCAGGTCGAAGTCCGGGTACGGCTCGGTGAAGCTGAATCGATCGCCGCGCGCGAACCAGTCGCCATCCCAGCCCTGGTTCCAGCCCTCCACCAGCACGCCGCGAAATCCATTGGCCGCCGCGAAATCGATGTAGCGCCGTGTCTCTTCGGTGGTGGCGCCGTGATTCGGACCCGACGACCAGGTCTTCGTGCCGAGGTGCATCGCCCACCAGATGCCGACGTACTTGTACGGCTTGACCCACGACACGTCGCCGAGCTTGTTCGGCTCGTTCAGATTCAGGATCAGGTCGGACATGTAGAGGCCCGGCGCGTCGTCGGCGATCTGCAGCGTGCGCCACGGCGTGACGAACGGTGCCCGGCGGGAAACCCGCGGTCCGGACGCTGCAGGCGACAGCGTGGCCTTGAGTCGCTGCCCGGTCACGCGCCGCAGCCACATGCCGGCGTAGTCGACCAGGGCCGCCTCGTGAAGCGCGACGTGCACGCCGCTCGCGAGTTTGAGCGTGACCGGCGTGTGTGCCTGCGACACCTCGGCGAGCGGCGTCTTGTCGTACAGGTACTCGTATCGATTCCACTCTCCGGCCGGGATCCACCATGCGATCGCCGGCTCGGCGATGGCGAACTCGGTGAGCTCGTCGATGATGTTCACCTGCCGCAGCTGCGGCTGGTCGGGAAACTCGTAGCGAAAGCCGACGCCGTCATCGAAGACGCGGAACACGACGATGAGGGAGCGGCCGTCCTTGTCGCGCAGCGTGGCGCGCATCTCGTTGCCATGGTCGCGCACGAACCGGCGCTCGCCCCAGGGCTGCTCCCAGGTGTCATCGAAGCTGCGCAGCGTGGCATCGGCGATGGTGAAGTTCCGCTCGAGCTTGAAGGCATCCGCGAGGATGAAGCCGAGCCGCGACCAATCGACGATCGCGTGCTGGTTGCGATCGATGCGATATTCCGGCCGGCCGTCGTTGTCGACGCGCAGCGTCACGAGGAGATTCTTCGACGGCGAGCTCACCGACGCGGGCGCCGCCGCCTGCGCCTGCGCGCAAATGCCGGCCAGCAGCGCGACCAGGGCCGGCAGCAACCGCATCGGACGGCTCATGGGCGGGCCTGCGCGCAGGCCACGTAGCCGAGCGGCGGCAGCGTGAGCTGCACGCTGCCCGGCGCATCCGGCTTCGGACAATCGCCCTCGATGGACGTGAATGCCGTGGTCGTGGTCTCGATCTGCACGCGGGCCGTGAGCGCCGCCGTGGATGTGTTGAATGCCATGAGGATCTCCCGTCCCTGGTTGCCGATGCGCGACGCCGCGAACAATCCGGGCTCGCGCGACTGCGCGCGCACCACCTGCCGCCCGCGCCGCAGCTCCGGATACTGCTTGCGCCACGCCGCGAGCTTGGCAAGCTGCCGATACAGCGGATGCAGCGCGTCGAAGTTGTCGGCCGCGGTCGTGGAATCCGTGCCTAACAACCCCTGGTCGTTGTAGCTCGCCACCTGGCTCGCGAACATGTCCTGGCGCGCCGCCTGGTCGACGTCGTGGCCCACGAAGCCCTGCTCGTCGCCGTAATAGACCACCGGCACGCCGCGCAACAGGAACAGCATGGCATTCGCGAGCTTCACGCGCTGCAGCGCGTCCTGCGCGTCGGCCTGCGGTCGCGCGCGCTGCAGCAGCCAGGCGAACCTGCCGAAGTCGTGGTTGCCCGTGAACGTGGGCAGGCGCATCGCCGCCGGCGCACCGCCCTCGTACAGGGCGTCGTCTTCGAACAATCGCGCCAGCACCGAGGTACCCGCATCGCGCGCCAGCACTTCCTCGACGGCGCGCGCGAAGGCGAAATCGAGCACCGAGGGCAGCCGGTCGACGCGCGTGTGCCGCGCGAGCTGCGCCACATCGACGCTCTCGGCGGCCACCTCACCGAAGATGTGGAAATTCGGGATGCCCCGGCCGCGGGCGCGCTTCTGCATGGCCGGCGCGAACGCCCGCCAGAACTCCGGGTTCACATGGCGCGCGGTATCGATGCGGAAGCCGTCGATCCGGTAACGCTCGATCCAGTCGCCGTAGATGTCGATGAAGCCCTGTACCACGCGCGGGTTTTCCGTCATGAGGTCGTCGAGCCCCACGAAGTCGCCCAGCAGCGAGCTTTCGCCCCGGAAATCCGAATTGCCGCGATTATGATAGTAGATCGGTGAATTCAACCAGGCCGGCACCTTCACGTTGGCCTCGGCCGGGGGCACGAAGGGCGTGTAGGCATAGTTGGAATCCGTGAGCCTCGCGAAGTTTTCGGCCGTGCGAACGCCGTCACCGGCGAAGCCGTCATTGATCGGCTGGCCGGAAGGACCGCCCTTGCGCGTGTACGGAAAATCCGCGCGCGAACGGTAGGGACAGGCGACATTCACGCACTCGCGGTACTGGATCACGTCCGCGGTGTGGTTGGTGATGATGTCGAGGTACACCTTCATGCCACGACCGTGGGCGGCATCGACGAAGGCCTTCATGTCCTCGTCGCTGCCGAAGTGCGGGTCCACGCGCGTGAAGTCGGTGATCCAATAGCCGTGATAGCCCGCGCTCTCCTCGCCCGCACCGCCCTGCACCGGCTTGTTCTTGTAGATGGGCCCGAGCCAGATGGCCGTGGCACCGAGTCCCTGGATGTAATCGAGCTTCGCGGTGAGGCCCTTGAGATCGCCGCCGTGATAGAAGCCCTTGTGCGTCGGATCGAATCCCGTGGTCAGGCGGTCGCCCTGCAGGCCGCCGCGGTCATTCGACGCGTCGCCATTGGCGAAGCGGTCCGGCAACACGAAGTAGACGATTTCATCTTCGGGGAGCCGATCGCGGTAGTCGGCGGCGGAAACGCAAGAGAAACCGCAAATCGCAAGCCACATCAGTCGCCGCATCGCTCCCCCTTTTCGTTGGCCGGCACTGTACTGCACCAAAGGCGCGGGTGGCCTCATGCATACGTATGCGACTGACGGGATTACGAGCGAAAACCGATGCGCCGCCGACCGTGAGGATCATCACGGCCGGCGACGCCGGTTGCGGGTCCGCGCCCCGCGAGATCAGACGAAGCGGTTGACCAGATTCTCGAGCATCTCCTGGCGACCCGACTGCGGCTTGGGATTGATGTTGGCCGCCACGGCCGCATCCGAAATCGCGGCCAGCGACGCATCCTTCGCATGGATCTTCTTGCCGAGCTCTCCGTCCCACCTCGCGTAGCGCTGCTCGACGAACTTGTCGATGCCGCCGTTCTCGATGAGCGCCGCCGCCGACAAAAGCGTGCGCGCCAGCAGGTCGAGGCCGCCGACGTGGCCATAGAACATGTCGGCCGGATCGATCGACTGGCGACGCACCTTGGCGTCGAAGTTGAAGCCGCCGTTGGTGAAGCCGCCGGCCTTGAGGATGCGGTACATGGCGAGCGTCATGTCGAGCGGATCGTTGTGGAACTGGTCCGTGTCCCAGCCGTTCTGCGGATCGCCGCGGTTGATGTCGATGGAGCCGAAGATGCCGAGAGCGTCGGCCATCGCGATTTCGTGATCGAAGCTGTGGCCCGCGAGCGTCGCGTGGTTGGCCTCGATGTTCACCTTCACTTCGTTCTCGAGCCCGTTCTTCTTGAGGAAGCCGTAGACGGTCGCGGTGTCGAAGTCGTACTGGTGCTTGGTCGGCTCGTGCGGCTTGGGCTCGATGAGGATGGTGCCCTTGAAGCCGATCTTGTGCTTGTGCTCGACCACGAGCTGCAGGAAGCGGCCGAAGTTCGCGAGCTCACGCTTGAGGTTGGTGTTGAGCAGCGTGTCGTAGCCTTCACGCCCGCCCCACAGCACGTAGTTCGAACCGCCGAGCCGCTTGGTGGCGTCGAGGCAGTGGCGCACCTGCGTGGCCGCGAACGCCCAAACTTCCGGATCCGGGTTGGTCGACGCGCCGCCCATGTAGCGCGGGTGCGAGAACAGGTTCGCCGTGCCCCAGAGTAGTTTGACGCCGGTCTCGTTCTGCTTCTTCTCGAGACGGTCGACCGTCCTGGCGAAGTTCTCGACGTGCTCCTTGATGCTGTTCGCCGTGGGCATCGCGTCCACGTCGTGGAAGCAGTAGAACGGCGTGCCGAGTCGCGTGAAGAAATCGAACGCGGCGTCCATCTTCATCCAGGCCGCGGCCTGGTCCATCACGCCCGCGTTCCACGGACGATCGAAGGTGCCGGCGCCGAAGATGTCGTGGCCGTTCCAGGCGAAGGAATGCCAGTAGCACACGGCCGGGCGCAGTTGATCTTCCATGCGCTTGCCGAGCACCACCTGGTCCTTGTTGTAGTAGCGGAACGCCAGCGGGTTGTCCGACTTCAGTCCTTCGTACTTGATGGGCGGCACTGCGCCGAAATACGACGTGGTCTGTGGCAGGGGCTGTGCGGTCGACATAATCAAACTCCTCGGAATCTTGGTCGAAGGTCCTGATAAATCTGGGAAAAGCGACGGCGCTTTGGCGCCAACTGTTCGATGTCGCGCTGATTGGGCTCCACCACCACGCGTACCGGGGGCGGACGGCATACATCCTCCGCCCGTTCGCGCGTCTTGGCTATCCGGGCCAGCCGCGCCGCGCCGAACGCCGGGCCCACTTCGGAGGCATCCCGATAGATCAGCGGACGCCGGATCGCGGCCGCCAGCACCCCGCCCCACCACATGGAGCGCGCGCCGCCGCCGATCACCGAAATCTTGTCGATGCTGGCCCCCGCCTCGATGAGCACGTCGAGCCCGTCGGCGAAGGCGAACGCCACACCCTCGAGCACCGCCTGGCCGATGGCCGCGGCGTCGGAATCATGGTTCAGGCCGAACAGCACGCCGCGCGCCGCCGGATCGTTGTGCGGCGTGCGTTCCCCGGAGAGGTACGGCAGAAAGATTTCCGAACCGTCGAGCGCGCCGCGCGCCTCGACCTTGGCCAGCAGCTCGGCCGCATCCTTCAAATGCGTGAACTTCACGGCCCAGTCGATGCAGCTCGCCGCCGAGAGCATCACGCTCATCTGGTGCCACAGGTTCGGCAGGCAGTGGCAGAAGGCATGAACCGCCTTCGCGGGATTCGGCAGGAACTTCGGGGTGACCAGGAACAGAACGCCCGACGTGCCGAGTGAAAGGAATGCATCGCCGGGCGAGATCACGCCGATGCCGGCGGCTCCGGCGGCATTGTCGCCACCGCCGCCCGCGACCGGCACGGCCTCCATGCCCCAATCGGCCGCGACTTCCTTGCGCAGGGTGCCGGTCTGATCCGAGCCTTCCACGAGGCGCGGCATGTGCGAGACCTCGAGCCCGGTGGCCGCGAGCATCTCGGGCGACCATTGGCGCCGGGCGACGTCCACCCACAACGTGCCGGCGGCATCCGAGCAATCGCTGGCCTTCTCGCCGGTCATCAGCAGGCGTACGTAGTCCTTGGGAAGCAGCACGCAGCGTGTCTGCCGGAAAATGTCGGGCTCGTTGTCGCGCACCCACACGAGCTTGGGCGCCGTGAAACCCGGCATCGCGATGTTGCCCGTGATGTCGCGCGAGCGGGGTTCGGCCTTCTCGAGCGCGGCGCATTGCTTCTCGCTGCGACCGTCGTTCCAGAGGATGGCCGGACGCAGCGGCTTGTCGGCGGCGTCGAGCAGCGTGGCGCCGTGCATCTGGCCGGACAGTCCGACCGCGCGCACCTTGCGGCGGGTGGCCGCCGGCAAAGCCTGGACGGCCGCATTCGTCGCCGCCCACCAGTCGGCGGGGTTCTGCTCGGACCAGCCCGGCTGCGGGCGCGAAACGTTCAGCGGCGCGGAGGCCTGTTCGACCACCGTGTCCCTGTCGTCGACGATGACCGCTTTGACACTGGACGTGCCGATATCGATGCCTAGATACATCCGCCCCCTCGACGCGCTGGAAAAAAAGCGCCGGTAACGCTACCAGAAAGGCCGTTGCATGGGCAGGCTTCGGGCCGTCCGGCGCCCGTTCAGCGCGGAAATTCCGCCGGAATCGTGAACGGCAGCGATGCATCGACGCCGAACATAACCAGGGGGCCGTGGTCCCCGGGCGCTCCGACGAATCACGAATCTCCGAGCACCTGCCCCAACCGGTCCGCCGACTGCCGCGTGAGCATCCACTGCGGATACTCGCCGGGCAGCGCCGATGCCTCGGTGATCGCGTTCAGCTGCTCGGGTGACAGTTCGAGATCCGTGGCGGCGATGTTGTCGAGCAACTGTTCCTGGTTCTTGGCGCCGATGATCACCGAGGTTACGTGCGGCTGGGCGAGCAGCCATGCCAGCGCCACCTGCGCCACGGAGACGAGGTGATCGGCGGCGATGGGCCGCAACACATCGAGAATGCGCCACACCCGCTCGCGATCGACGGGCGGGAAATCCAACGTGGCGCGGCGCGCGCCGTCCGGCTTCTCGTTCTCGCGCGTGAACTTGCCGGAGAGCAATCCGCCCGCGAGCGGGCTCCACGGCAGGATGGCGAGATTCTGGTCCTTCGCGAGCGGCACGATCTCGCGCTCGATGTCACGGCCCGCAAGCGAGTAGTACATCTGCAGGCTCTCGAAGCGCGCCAGATTGCGCTTGTCGGAGATCCACTGGGATTTCATGATCTCCCAGGCCGACAGGTTGCACAGGCCGATGTAGCGCACCTTGCCCGCGCGCACGCAGTCGTCGAGCGCATCGAGTGTCTCCTCGAGCGGCGTGAACGGATCGCGGCCGTGGATCTGGTACAGATCGATGTGATCCACCTGCAGCCGTTTCAGGCTGGCATTGATGTTCTCCATGATGTGGTAGCGCGAAAGCCCGATCTGGTTGTGGCCGGGCCCCATGCGCAGCAGCACCTTGGTGGCGAGCACATAGGAATCGCGCGGCAAGCCCAGCAGCTTGAGCGCATTTCCCGTGACCACCTCGGAACGGCCGTTGGAATAGAAATCCGCGGTATCGATGAAGTTGATGCCGCGATCCAATGCGGCCTTGATGAGATCGGTGACGCTTTCCTGGCCGACGCCCGCCACCGTGGCCCACATGCCTTCGCCGCTGCCGAAGGTCATGGCACCCAGGCACATTTCAGACACGATGAGGCCGGTGTTGCCGAGCTTGCGATAGCGCATTGAGGTACTCCGTGCGGGAAGGCGCGGAGTATGGCGGAAACGCAAACGGGGACGCACCTGTTCAGGTGCGTCCCCGTTCAGCAGGATCGTCGGCCGGTCAGTGCAGCGTCCAGACGACGCTGAAATTCAGCGAATTCACCGTGTTGTCGCGCAGGTTGAACGCGCCCGCCGCGCCCAGGTCGCCGATTTCGGTTTGCTGGTATTCGACGCGGATCAGCGCCGTGTCGAGCACGGTCTGAATGCCGACGCCGAACAGCGGATCGAAGCCGGTATCGTCCACCGACACCGTGGCCTTGGAGGCCGGCGTCGTCTCCGTCGCATAGGAACCGACGGACATGGTCTGCTCCGCCTTCCAGGCAAACATTCCGGCGCGGCCGAAGATGCCGAACTTCTTGCCAATCCACAGCGTGCCCACGACGGAGGCATCGAGACCCTTCACGTCGGTGTGCGAGACGATGAAATCGGTGGAGGGATTGGCGAGCAGAGCGTTGAATGGATTCGCGTTGAATTCGGAGCCGCCGCGCAGGCCGGCTTCCACCGCGAAGTAGCGATTCAGTGCCCAGCCGCCGAACAGACCGTAGCCGAAACGCTTCGCCCTGAAATCCTCCGTGTCGAGCGCGGGCTCGAAGAACAGCGTGCTCGCCAGCGTGTCCGAGCTCATGTTCATCCCGAGGCGAAAGCCGGAGAAATCGTCCGCGAATGCGGGCGACGCAAGCGTTCCCGCAAGCCCGAGAACTCCGAGAACCATTGCCTTACGCATGTCGACTTTCCTCCCGGTTGACATATGTAAAGCATAGCCGAACGGCGGGCCCCGTAAACCTGACGCTCGTCACGTTTTCAGGGACTTACGCCCTGCTCATGAAGTGGTCAGTCGGTAGTCAGTCTGATGGCGCGCGTATTCGATGAAGTAATCGAGAGCCTCGCGGTCCGCCATGGCGGCGCGATTGGCCGCCTTTTCGGCGGGCACGCCCATGAGGATCCGGCGCACCGGCACTTCCATCTTCTTGCCGGTCAGGGTGTATGGGATGGCCTTCACCTGGAAGATCCGATCCGGCACGTGCCGCGGTGAATATTGCTGGCGGATCTGCGCGCGGATCCGGGATTCGATGTCCTCGTCCAGGGTCCGCTCGCCTTTCAGCTTCACGAACAGCGGCATGAAGAAGGTGCCGCCCGGCAGGTCCAGATTCACGATCAGCGCATCTTCGACCTCCGGCACGCCAAGCAGCGAGCGGTAGATTTCCGCCGTGCCGATGCGTACGCCATGGCGGTTCAGCGTGGCATCGGAGCGACCCAGCACGAAGCATCCGCCGCGCGCGTTCACGCGGAAGAAATCGCCGTGTCGCCACACGCCGGGCCATTGGTCGAAATACGACTCCCGGTACCGGCTGCCATCGGCATCGCCCCAGAAGCCCACCGGCATCGATGGCAGCGGCTCGGTCAGCACGAGCTCACCCACCTGGTCGACCACGGCCCGGCCCTGATCGTCGAAGGCATAGGCCGCCACGCCCAGTTGCCGCGCCTGGATCTCGCCGGCGTAGATCGGCAGATTGACCACGCCACCCACCAGCCCCGAGCACACATCCGTGCCGCCGCTGCCCGAATGGGCCCAGCAGTCGGCCTTGACGTTCTCGTAGAACCACTGCTGGCACTCGGCCGTCACCGGCGAGCCGGCCAGCACGATGGTCTCGAGTTTCTCCAGCCGGAAGTTGTCCCTGGGAACGATGCCGGCCTTTTCGAGGATGGACTGGTAGGTAGGGCTGGCGCCGAACAGGTTTGCGCCCGTGTCGTCGGCCATCTTCCACAGCAGGTCCGGCGTGGGCCAGGCGGGATTGCCGTCGTACAGCACCGGAACCGCATCCATGATCAGCGAGCTCGAGAGGAAGTTCCACATCATCCAGCCCGTGCTGGTGAAGAAGAACATGCGTTGCCGTGCATGCAGGTCCATGTGGAAATGGAACAGCTTCAGCTGCTCGAGCGTGATGCCGCCGTGGCAGTGGATGATCGCCTTGGGCAGTCCGGTGGTCCCGGAGGAGAAGAGGATGAACAGCGGGTGCGCAAACGGCACCTGCTCGAACTGGAAGGACTCGCGCCCGGGATCCGGCCCCGCGAGCGCGTCGGCCCAGAACATCGAGCGCGGCGTGAGCGGCGTGAGATCCTCCGGATCGAGGTACGGCAGGTGCACCACGTGCGCCAGCGTCGACAGCCCCTCGATGATCTGGCGGATCTCCGCGCGCTTGTCGAACAGCTTGCCGCCGTAGCTGTAGCCATCGACGCAGAACAGCAGCTTGGGCGCGAGCTGCGAGTAGCGGTCCAGCACCCCGCGCGCGCCGAAGTCCGGGCCGCAGCTCGACCAGACGGCGCCGATGCTGGCGGTGGCGTACATCGCGATCAACGCTTCGGGCACGTTGGGTAGATAGGCGACGACGCGATCGCCCGGCATGATGCCGATGGACCGCATCCAGGTGGCGAGCACCCTCACCGCCTGCGCGAACTGTGTCCAGCTCATCGCGGCCAGCGCGCGCCTTTCCGACAGGTGCAGCAGCGCATCCTCGCCCGGCCGCTCGTGGCGCAAGGCATGCGCGGCGTAGTTGAGCGTGGAGCCCGGGAACCACTCGGCGCCGGGCATCTCGCGGCGGCCCAGCACCTGCCGCGGCGGCGTGGTGAACTGGAGGCCGCAAAAGTCGACCATGGATTGCCAGAAAGCCGGCAAGTCGGACACCGACCAGCGCCACAGGGACTCGTAGTCCTCGAAATGGCGGCCTCGTTCAGCGAGGAAGCGGAAATAGCGGGTGAGATGCGAGCGTGCGAGGCGTTGCGGGCTGGGGGTCCAGAGCAAGTCTCCTTCCTGGATCGTCTTCATGCGGGGGCGGTCACCATTGAGATCGAGGGTTTACGGATCAGGAACAACACCAGGGCGCCGAGGAAACACCACCCGGCGAGGAAATAGCAGGTCCCACCATAGCCGTAACCATGGTCGAAGAGGAACCCGGCGATGTACGGCGCAAGGGCCGACAGCGTGGTGTTGATGGCGATCGCGATGCCGGAGAGCAGCGCGAAGGCCTTGAGACCGTAGTAGTTGCCGAGCACGGCCATGAGGCAGACCACGCCGCCGCCGAACCCGATCCCCAGGCAGGTCGCGAAGGCGTTCACGAGCCATGGCGAGCGCGCATCGACGATGATCACGAGGCCGGCGCCGAAGAACACCATGAACACCGCCCACAGATAGCGCGGATCGACCCGGTCCCCTAACAACATGATGATGGCCTTGGCCAGCAGGCCGGTCCAGGTCATGGTCGCGAGCGCGCCGCGCGCCACCTCCACCGAGTGCCCGAGGTCCTGCAGGTGCACGATGCCGTGCGCCAGGAACAGCGTGTAGCCTCCGCTGCCGCCCACCAGCGAGAACACGATGAGCCAGTAGGTGGGACGGCTCAGCGCCTCGCGGGATTCCCACGGGGTCGTGCTGATGAAGGCCGGCCGGGCCCGGGTGCCATTCGTCGCGCCACGCGCCTCGCCATCGGGCTGCAAGCCCATGTCTTCCGGACGCTCGCGCACGAATGCCATCGCGAGCAGCCCCGCGAGCGCCGACAGCGCCACGATCACCCACCAGCCGCTGCGCCAGCTGCCGCCGGCGTCCATCGCCCAGGGAAGCACGAACTTGACGGCGAAGTAGCCGCCGATGGCGCCGGAGGAATAGAGGATGGACAACGCCAGTGAACGCCGTCGCACGAACCAGCGCGACAGCGCCGTCTGGCTGGCGATGGCGGCGCCCGTGCACACGCCGCCGCCCACCACCAGCCCGAACCCGAGACAGGCGCCCGCGCCGGAGCTGGCGATCGTCGCCATGAAGACGGCGCCCGCGACATTCATGAGACTGCCGGCGAGCAGGGTGCGGCGCACGCCGAAGCGATTGACCGCCACGGCCACGATGGGCCCGGGCAGTCCGGACATGATGATGTAGAAGGTCGTGATGAGTCCGAGCGTCTCGCGCGAGAACCCGAGCTCCCGGGCCATGGCCGTGTTGATCACCGGCCCGCCATAGGCCGGGAACCCCAGGTTGAAGGCGAACACCAGCCACAGAACCCCTAACAGGATCCAGCCGTAGAACAAAGGTCTGCTCACCGTGCTCCCCCTCGCGGGATGGGCCCCCGGATCATGTCGACCGCCTTCTCCGCGATCATGATGGTGGGCGCATTCGTATTGCCGCCGACGATGGCCGGCATTATCGACGCATCGGCGACCCGCAATCCCGACAACCCGCGAACTCGCAGCTGACCATCCACCACCGCCTGGCCGTCCACCCCCATGGCGCAGGTGCCGACCGGATGCATGGCGGTGCGGACGTTGGCGCGCAGCCAGGCATCGATGGCCGCATCGTCGCGCACCTCGGGCCCCGGAGACAGCTCCCGGGCCACGAGCTCCGTGGCCGGCGCCGTGGCGAAGAAGCGGCGCACGAACTTGACGATATTGCGCAAACCCTCCCGATCGGCCCCGGCCTGCAGCAGGTTGAGCTGGATGCGCGGCTTGTCGCGCGGATCCGCCGAACGCAGCGAGACCTTGCCCCGGCTCCCGGGGTGCAGCAGCACGCAGGAGTTGGATACGGTGTGTCCCCAGCCCTTGCGCCAGCCGGGAAACCAGGGGTGCGCGAAGATCGACACCGGCGCCACCAGCATCTGCAGGTCTGGCCGGTCGAGATGCGGCGCGGTGCGCACCAGGCCCTGCGCCGAGATCGGGGATCGGGACATCACGCCGTTGCGAAACAACTTCCACTGCGCCAGTGACAGCAGCAGTCGATCCAGGCGCAGCTCGCGGTCGAAACAGAACGCGCCCTGGGCCGCGAAGTCGACGCTCAACGATTGATGATCCTGCAGGTTCGCGCCCACGCCGGGCAGCGCATGGCGCACGCGGATGCCGTGCGGTTCGAGATCGCGCGGGTCGCCGATGCCGGAAAGCTGCAGCAGTTGCGGCGAATTGAAGGCACCGGCGGCGAGGATCACCTCGCGCTCGCAGCGCAGCTCGATCGCGCCGCCACTAGACGCCGCGCGCACGCCCACGCAACGCTCACCGTCGAACAGCAGGCACTCGGCGTGTGTGTTGATGCGCACGTCGAGATTGGGGCGCGACATGGCCGGGCGCAGGAAGCGCGCCACGGTGCTCGCGCGCTCACCGGCGTGATAGTTGCAGTCCGGGAGCGCGAATCCTTCGATGTCTTCGGCGTGGAAATCCTCGAGGTGCCGGAAGCCCAGTGCCTCGGCGGTCTCGATGATGCGCGGAAAGATGTGGTCGTCGGCTTCGTAACGCGCCGTCGTCAGCGGGCCGGTGGCGCCGTGAAAGCGCGAGGCGCCGCGCCAGTTCGCCTCCGAGCGCCGGAAATACGGCAAGACGCCCTCGTAGCTCCAGTCCGGCAGGCCAAGCTTCGCCCAATCGTCGTAGTCGGCCGGGCAGCCGCGCATGTACATGAGGCCGTTCACGGAATTCGATCCGCCCAGCACCTTGCCGCGCGGCGCCGGCACGCGCCGGCCATCGGCGAAGGGCTCCGGTTCGGTTTCGAATCCCCATGACAGCCGCGGATCCCGGAAGGCATCGCGCCAGGCGAGCGGCATCGCGATGCGGAAGTACTTGCGCTCGTCGTCGCCGGCTTCGAGCAACAGCACCTGCACCGAGGGATCCTCGGACAGCCGCGCGGCCAGCACACAGCCGGCCGAGCCACCACCCACGACGATGTAGTCGATGCGCCTCACCCGCCGCCCTACTCCACGGTGTAGTAGCGGAAGATGGTGTGATCCGGATCCTGGTGCCGTTCGCCGCCGCCCACCACGACGGTGCGGTTCAGCCAGTCGTGCGGCCCCACGGGCGCACGGAAGTACGGCGTGCAGCGAAAGTACGCCGGCCCGGTCGAGCCGGGTTGCGTGTTGTAGATGTAGCCGCGGTTGTGGATGTAGATAGGCGTGCCGTCGTCGGCCTCCAGCATGTAGTGCGCGTTGGCCTCGAGCACGCCGTCGGCCCGCACGACGCCCCAGTCCGCGCCGCTGAATTCCATGATGCGGCCGTTGAGCCTCGGCCCGCGCACGATGCCATCTTTGAGCGCGACGTAACCCTGGCGCGCGCCGCCCGAGACCGGGCCGAACACCAGGCGCCGGTGGAAATTCATGCGCACGTCGAAAGCGTGCGCGAGCTTGACGTCGAAGTTCGCAAGATCGCTCATGTTCGCTCCAGTTGCGGCGGCAGCGTGCGGCCGCGGATCAGGTCGGCGGCGCGTTCGGCAATCATGAGCACGGCGCCGTAGGTATTGCCGCCCGGCACCGTCGGCATGATGGAGGCATCGGCCACGCGCAGGCCGTCGACGCCGCGCACGCGCAATTGCGGATCCACCACCTGCCCCTGCCCCGGGGCCATCGAACAGGTGCCGACTGGATGCTGTGTCATGCTCGCGGTGGCGCGGATGTGGGCTTCGAGCTGCGCGTCGCTTTCGACCGCCGGGCCCGGCGTGATCTCGCGATCGATGAGGTCGGCCTGCGGGCGCGTGGCATAGATCCGGCGCGCGGCGCGCAGCCCGCGGATCAGGCTCGCCAGGTCTTCGGGTTCGGCGAGCGCGTTGAAGGCGATGCGCGGCTTCGCCAGCGGGTCGGGCGAACGCAGGCTCACGCGCCCGCGCGAGCGCGGGTGCAACAACACGGCGTCGGCCGTCAGCAGATGCGACTGCCGCGCGCTGAACCACGGCCACCAGATCTTCGCATCCATGCGCACCGGATTGCACATGAGCTGGACGTCCGGCTGGGCCAGCGTCGCGTCGGTCCGGATCAGCACATTGCAGCTGCTGACCTGCGTGGCCAGCGGCCCCGTCCCCAGCAGCCACCAGCGCAGGAGCGAGATCGCGAAGCGATCGGCGCGCAGCTCGCGCAGGAAGGACACGGGCTCGCGCGCGGCGAACTGCAGGCCGGCGCGCAGATGCTCGGAAAGGTTCGCACCGACGCCGGGCAGGTCCGCCTGCACGCGGATGCCGAGCGAGCGCAGCTCGTCCGCGGCGCCGATGCCGGACAGCAGCAGCATCTGGGGAGAGTTGTAGGTGCCACCGCAGAGGATCACTTCGCGTTCGGCGTGCACGCGCCGCGTCTCGTTGCCGCGCCGCAGCTCGATGCCCACGGCACGGCCGCGCTCGATGAGCACGCGCGTCGTGAGCACGCCCTGCATGACTTCGAGATTCGCGCGATGGCGTACCGGCGCAAGATAGGCGCGCGAGGCGCTGGCGCGCCTTCCGCGCGCATCCACGGTGAGCTCGGCGCGCGCGAATCCCTCCTGCAGCCGGCCATGCAGGTCC
This sequence comes from Steroidobacteraceae bacterium, assembly GCA_035761265.1. GTDB lineage: Bacteria > Pseudomonadota > Gammaproteobacteria > Steroidobacterales > Steroidobacteraceae > CADEED01. The sequence goes on along the minus strand of DASTRL010000301.1, from coordinate 26,370 downwards.
TCGCTGGTCCAGAAGCCCGCCGGGGCGGCCGTGCGCATCAGCGGTTCATGCAGCAGCCGGGTCGTGGCGTTGGGCACGATGGGCATGGGTCCCGCCGCGCCGTGGTACGGCACGGCGCCGCGCCAGCTGCGCTCGAGCTTCTTGAAGTACGGCAGCACGTGCCCGTAGCTCCAGCCCTCGCAACCGAGCGCCTGCCAGCCGTCGAAGTCCGCCGAATGCCCGCGCATGAAGAACATGCCATTGATCGAAGAAGATCCGCCGAGCACGCGGCCGCGCGGCACGGGCAACGCGCGACCGTAAAGCCCCGGTTCCGGTTCGCTCACGTATCCCCAGGTCAGCGCCGGATCGCGAAACGCGCGCAACAGGCCCAGCGGTAGTTTGATGAGGAAGCGATCATCAGTGCCGCCCGCCTCCAGCAGCAGCACGCGCGTCGCGGGATCCTCGCTCAGGCGATTGGCGAGCACGCAGCCGGCCGCGCCGGCGCCGACGATGACGTAGTCGTAGCTCACGCCAGGCCCACGGTCACCGATTTGACCTCGGTATAGATCTCGGTGCCCTCGCGACCGTTCTCGCGTCCCCAGCCGGACTGCTTGTAGCCGCCGAGCGGCATCGAAGGATCCACCGTGCCGGCGGTATTGATGCGCACCGAACCGGCGCGGATCTTCTTCGCCAGCTTGTGGGCCGTGGCGATGTCTCGCGTCCAGATGCTGGCCGCGAGTCCGTAGTCGGTGTCGTTGGCCATGCGCGCGATGGCGTCGAGGTCATGATCGGCGAACTTCATCGCGCACAACACCGGGCCGAAGATCTCCTCGCGTACCACGCGCATGCTGCGCGTGGTTTCCGCCAGCACCGTGGGCTCGACGAAGTATCCCGTGCGCTGCGGCGCGCCGCCGCCAACCAGGACTTTCGCGCCCTCGTGCCGCCCCGATTCGATGTAACCCATGACCCGCCGGCGCTGCACGTCGGAAACCAGTGGGCCGATTTCCGTGGCGGGATCCGTGCCAGGTCCCAGGTGCAGCTTGCGCGCGCGGGCCACGACACCCTCCACCACCGCGTCGAACACCTTTTCGTGCACGAACAGCCGCGAGCCGGCGGCGCACACCTGGCCGGAGTTCATGAAAATGCCGCGCGCGGCGATTTCGGTCGCGGCCTCGATCGGCGCGTCCGGGAACACGATGACCGGCGACTTGCCGCCGAGCTCGAGCGTCACGCGCTTGAGGTTGCCGGCGCAGCCCCGGAGGATCTCCTTGCCCACCGTGGTCGAGCCCGTGAACGCGATCTTGTCGACACCAGGATGCGCGACCAGCGCGCGCCCGGCGGTCTCGCCGAAGCCGGTGACGATGTTGACCACGCCTTCCGGGAATCCGACTTCGCTGATCAATTCCGCGAGCCGCAGCGTGCTGAGCGGCGTCTGCTCCGCCGGCTTCAGCACGATGGTGCAGCCCACCGCAAGGGCGGGCGCGATCTTGGCGACACCCATCACGAACGGAAAATTCCAGGGCACGATCTGGCCCACCACGCCGACGGGTTCGCGCAGTGTGTAGGCGTGCCAATCCCCGGGTGCGCTGAGATTGATGGTCGCCCCGTGGATCTTTGTGGCCCAGCCCGCGTGATAGCGCAGACTCTCGGCCGCGCCGGCCACGCCGCCGAACTTCGCCATGCGGTACGGCATGCCATTGTCCAGGCTCTCGATCAGGGCGATCTCGTCGCCGTTGGCTTCCACGAGGTCCGCGAGCCTGAGCAGCAGCCGCGCTCGCTGCGCCGGCGTCATGCCATTCCAGGGCCCGGACTCGAACGCCTGGCGCGCGGCGCGCACCGCCGCATCGATGTCCGCCTCGCCTCCCGCCGCCGCGTGCGCGAACACGCGCTCGCTGGCCGGATCGACCACGTCGAAGGTTTCGCCCGACTGCGCCGCATGCCAACGTCCGCCGATGAACAGCTCGCGTGGCCTGGCGGTGAAGCTGGCGGCGCGCGTGCGGGCCAGATCGGAAATCATCGGTGGCGGCGTCGTCATGACGGTGACCTACAGTACCTTGAAGTAGTGGATGCGATTTCCCTCGGGCGTCTTCTCCGCGCGCCCCACGAACACGTGCCGGTTCAGCCAGTCGTACCTGCCGGCCGGCGCCTCGAACTTGGGCGCCACCCGCATGTAGTACGAGTCGTCGGCCACGGACTCGCGTCGCGCCATCTTCGCCATGGCCTCGGGCGTGCCCCAGCGGTAGCCGCGGCTCTGGAAATAGATGTTCGCGCCGTCGTCGGTCTGCAGCAGGTAGCGCGCGTCGAAGTCGATGACGCCGTCGGGCCGCAGCCAGGGGAAATCCCCGCCGCTGTTCGGCACCACGATGCCGTTGATGTCCGGGCCGCTGACGGTCCCGTTGAGTAGATAGACGGCCGCGCGCTCGGAGCCGTATTGCGTGGGCTTGACCCAGTACACGTTGCCGAGGTTGATGGCGATCGTCATGGCATATTCCAGGGCCGGCGGGGCGGGGAATTCTCGTGACATGCGGATGACCTCCTAGCTCCAGCTGCGCGCGCGCGCCACGCACGCCGCGTATGGTTTCATGCCCCGCCAGGTGAGCAGCGCGGCCGCCGGGCCGATGATGGCCGCGACGCTGGCCAATGAATAGCGCAGCGCCGCGTCTGCGCCGAACACCTGGTCCGTGAACAGCGCGACGCTGAAGGAGCCGGCGCCGAAGCCGATGACATTGAACACGAACTGGTAGGCGGCGCGGATCTGGCCGCGCATGGGATTCGGCGTGATGACCTGCAACGCAGCGTTCGCCGGCGCGATGCCGATCGAGATGACGAACAGGTTCAGGGCCCAGCCGCCCATGACCCACCAGGGATCGGCCAGCAGCGGAAAGCACACCGCCACCGGTATCGCGCAGACGGTCGCGAGCTGCAGGACGCGCAGGTTGGCGTCATCGAACCCGCGCCGCTGATAGCGCTCGGCGAGCCAGCTGCCGAGCACGAGCCCGAGCGGCGCGACGATGAGGCCGAGGGTGCCCTGGATCAGCGCCGTCTTCGTGACCTTCCATTCGAAGGTCCGGCGCAGCAGCTCCGGGATCCAGAAGCCCGAACCGAAAGTCAGCATGGCCTTGATGCCCATGGCGACGAACATCGGCACGTAGGCCGCCCGATGCTCGCGGAAGAAAGCCAACACCTGCGCCAACGGCACCGCGCCGGTCGCGCGCGTGCCGGGCGGAAATCCCCGGCGCCGCGGCTCGTGCACCGTGGACATGAGCAGCGCCAGCGCGAAACCCGGCAACGCACACAACACGAGCACCAGTTGCCAGGGCTCGAGCGTGCCGAATGCCGGCCCTAACCACCGCGCCGCATCGCTCGCCAGCCACAGCAGCGCGGCGCCCAGGATCACGCCGAAGCTCGTCCCGTAGGAGAAGCCGATCGACAGGATCGCGAACACGCGCGGCAGTTTCGCGGGCGGAAAGGAGTCCTGCAGGATCGAATACGTGGCCGGCGCGAACGAGGACTCGCCCGCGCCCACGCCGGCCCGCGCCAGGAAGAACTGCGCGAAGGAGCTCGCGAAACCGCACAATGCCGTCGCCAGCGACCAGAATGCGATGCCGACGCCGATGATGAAGCGACGGCTGCGATGATCGGCGAGGCGCGCGATGGGCAGGCCCAGCAAGGCGTACACGCTCACGAACGCCCAGCCGTGCAGCACCGTGAACTGCGTGTCGCTCAGCTGCAGCTGCGCCTTGATGGGAGCCACCAGCAAAGTGAGGATGCCGCGATCGACGGTCGCCACCATCAAGGCGATGGTGAGGATGATCAACGCGTACCAGGCGCGCGACGGCCGGGGCCAGTCGGAGGCGGCCTCGATGACCGGCCCAGCGTGAGCTTCACTCACTTTCCCGAACCCGGGTGGCGCATCCATCGATGGATTCTCGTTGCGCGCCTCCCCCGGGTTCAACCGTGGGGGAAATCTGACTCCACCGGTGCGGAATTGCGCGCGATCACCCGCGGCGCGACCATGCCCAGGGCATGGCGCTCATCGTCAATCGTCTCGGCCCGCAGCTCGAATACGGCCCGTTCGCGGCCGAAATCCGCGGCGCGGACCTGCACCGGCCACCGGATGAAACGCTGATCCGGGCCGTGAACACCGCCATGGCGGAGTACGCGGTCGTCGTGCTGCGCGACCAGCACATCGATGATGCCGAGCAGGTCCGGTTTGCGCGCGCCTTCGGGCCGCTCGAGCTGCCACCGCACATGGGCATGGGCCCGGCCGCCATGAAGGTGCGCGTGGGTTTCGGGCTGTATGACATCTCCAACCTGGATGCCGACGGCCACCTGCTGCCCGCCGATTCGCTGCGCCTGATCTTCAACAAAGGCAACGAGAATTTTCACACCGACAGCTCGTTCAACACGCTGCCCACCAAGTGGTCGATGCTGTCGGCGCGCATCGTGCCGCCGCAAGGCGGCGACACCGAATTCTGTGACGCGCGCGCCGCCTGGGACGCCCTTCCCGGCCCGCTGCGCGAGCGCGCGAGACGCGCCACGGCCGAGCACTGGTTGTGGAAGACGCGCGTCGATGCCGGCAAGATGCAGATCAGCGATGAAATGCGGCACGCCATGCCACCGGCGCGGCACCCGGTGGTGCGCACGGTGCCGGAGTCCGGCCGCACCTCTTTGTATCTGGGCGCGCACGTCACGCACATCGTCGGCTGGCCGAAGGACGAGAGCGATCGATTCATCGCCGACATCAACGGCCGCATCGCGCGAGCGGAATTCCGCTACTTGCACCGCTGGCAGGTCGGCGATCTGCTGATCTGGGACAACCGTTGCACGCTGCACCGCGCGACGCCTTACCCGCTGTTCGAGCACAAGCGCGACATGCGCCGCGCGACCATCAACGAGTACGGGCCGGAGGTTTCCTCGACGACGGCGCTGGGCATTCCGCCGCCCAAGGTCGATATCGGCGAGTACGCCTAGCAGGCTGCCGCACCTGCTATACGAGCAGCGCGGCGATTCCGAGCGCCACTCCCGCCGCACCGAGGGCGAGCGCCAGGTACGCGATGCGCCGCGTCGCCGCGCGATCGCGCGCCGCATCGATTCCGGCCTGCTCGAGCGCGGCCACCACGTCCTTCAATTGCGAGGCGAGCTCACGCACCTGCTCGGCATTGGCGGCCGATGCCGCCTGCAACTCCGCGATCTGCTGGTTGAGCAGATCGGTCTGCGAATCCAGCGTCTCGATCTGCTTGCGGGTGAAGCCGGGCCGCACGACGCCGATGATCTTGTCGAGGTTGCCAAGCACCAGGTTTCCGACGGCGAGCCATGGAACGGCCATGCAAACCTCCTGAGCGGGTACACGCGCCCGTTGGATAACACGATTCGTCACCGCGGGGAATGGCGTACGATGCGGCACATGTCGTCCGTGCCGGCTCCCGCCCCCACCGCGCTGACCTCCGCACAATGCCGCGCCGCGCGCGCGCTCATCGAATGGTCGCAGGCCCAGCTGTCGCAATCGGCGTCCATCGACATCCAGACCATTGCCGATTTCGAACGGCGATTCCGCAAGGCCGACGAGACCACGCGGCGGCGACTGCGCGCGGCGCTCGAGGCGGCCGGCGTGGTTTTCATTTCCGAGAACGGCGGCGGCGCCGGAGTGCGCCTGCGATTCAGCCGCGAGGAAGTGTGGGAAGTGAACCGCTGGGAGGACGAAGGCGGCGTCACGGGCGAGGACGACATCCTCTGACCCGGTGTAATCCCGCGAATTTCCCGCTGTAATTTCTGCAGCGCGGATTACAGCGCGCGTCGGCCGTGATTCCGGCGCCAATCCGGCCGGTCGCGTGCGCGTGCGACGGATCATTCCTACAGCGGCATCTGCGCCACCCTGTAAGAGCTTTTTTGCGCGGCCCCAACGCGATGTCGCCGGAATCTGGCAGTCGCCGCGCGGATTCTGGCCCGGCGCTTGCACATCCCGTTGCGACATCACCACCTCATCCATCAGGGCAGGTATCGCAAATGCGCAATTCGTACAAATCCAGTGAACTCGTCGTATTGTTGTTAGGCGCCATGATCAGTGGTTGCGGTGGAGGGGGCGGTGGCGGCTCGTCACCACCGCCGACCGGGAGCGCACCGACACCCGCGCCAGCCCCGGCGCCAGCGCCGGCTCCCGCTCCGGCCCCTGCTCCCGCGCCCGCGCCGGAACCGTCTCCGCCGCCGCCGGCTGGCACACCGCCGCTGCCGCCGCTGTCATCCACCGTCGTCAACCTGGACGACAACCACCAGGTGGGCGCGGATCATTGGGACGATGGCGCCACCAGCGCGGGTGGCCAGGGCGCCCCCGTGGACGGCATCGAGTGTGCGGACAATCCGTCCGAGGCGTATCACGTGCACACGCACCTTTCGATCTTCCTCGACGGGCAGGCACTGGCGGTGCCGGGCAGCGTCGGCATCCATCGCACCGTGACCAATGGCGTGGCGAACAACTGCTTCTACGTCATCCACACCCACGACAAGTCGGGAAAGATCCACGTGGAAGCCGCGGCGCCTGGCACGTACACGCTCGGCCAGTTGTTCGACATCTGGGGACAGCCACTGCAGGGTGACAACGTCGCCGGTCTCACCGGCAAACCCATCGTGGTCTATGTCACCGACGCGGGCGTGGTCACGCAGGCCGAAGGTGACTGGCGCAACATCGAGCTGACGTCGCACCGCGAAGTGACCATCCAGGTGGGATCGGCCATTTCCGAGATACCGAACTTCACGTGGAGTGCCAACTAAAGGAGTCGTTCGAAGCAATGCGGCAGTCAGGACCTCACGCCTGACTGCCGCAGTATCTCGGGCACCTCGGCCTCACCGCCGATGGCCATGATGTGGACGCCCTGGCAGATCTTCGTCATGTCGCGCACCACGGCAGCGGCGAGTTCCACGCCGCGCTCGCGCGTGCGACCTTCGCGCGCAGCCCGATCCATGGCTTCGAGCATGTCCGTGGGTACCGCGACTCCCGGCAGATTGGCATTGAGCCAGGGACCGCTCTTCTCCGACTTGAGCGGGATGATGCCCGCCAGCACCGCCACGCCATCGGGTCGCACCGCATCGATGAAGCGACGGAGCTGGTCGACGTGATACACGGCCTGGGTCTGCAACAGCTTCGCGCCGGCGTCGATCTTGCGCCGCGTGTTCTCGACCTCCGCCTCGAATTTCGGCGCGCCGGGATTGCAGGTGGCGCCGAGGAACAGATCCGGAGTGCCGCTCAGCGCGTTGCCGGCGTAGTCGCGGCCGTTGCGCAGCGCCTCGGCCGCCGCCAGCAGGCCCGATGCCGTCAGGTCGAACACCGGCTTGGCATCCGGGTGGTCGCCCCCGGCGGGCGAGTCGCCGCCCATGAACACGAAATTGCGCAGGCCAAGCGCCGCGGCACCTAACAAGTCCGACTGCACGGCGATGCGATTGCGGTCGCGGCTCGTGACCTGCACGATGACCTCGATGCCGCGATCCTGCAGCAGCTTGCCCACGGCGCGCGGATCCATGGCCATGCGGGCGCGCGGCGATTCGGTGATGTTCAGCGCATCCACCGAGCCGCGCAGCAACTCGGCGGTGGCATACAACTTCGAGAGATCGATTCCTTTCGGGGGCGTCAGCTCGCCGGTCACGACGAACTGTTTGGCGGCGATCTTCGCCGCGAGGCTGGATTTCATGGGCCGCAATACTGACATGCCCGTACGGCCGCGGGCAGCGCGCGGTGCGTGATTTTCATAGATTTGGACTATTGGCGGATCAGGCCGCCGCGAGCTTCTCGATGGCGGCGCGCGCGGTGGGCGCGAGACCCGCGCCGCCCTTGCGCAGGTGCTCGATGATCTCGCGCTTCATGCGCGCTTCCCAGAATCTTGCGATGTGATTGCGCACGCCCTCGCTCGCCGCGGGTCCCGACTCGGCATCGAAGAACGCGGCGATGTCGTTGGCCATCGCCACCAATCGTTCGGCGTCCATCAGCCGGCCGTGCTGGTTTCGCGGCGGCGGCGCGGCGTGACGGGCACCGCCGCCTGGCGCCGCAACTGCCATGCCGCGGGTTGCGCCACCTTCACGACCTGCACGGCCGTCACCTTGTACTCGGGACAATTCGTGGCCCAGTCCGAATTCTCGGTGGTGATGAGATTCGCGCCCGATTCCGGGAAGTGGAACGTGGTGTACACGACTCCCGGCGCCACCTTGTCGGTGATCTCCACGCGCAGCACGGTGTCGCCGGCCCGGCTCGTGACGCCCACCCAGTCGCCGTGCTCGATGCCGCGCGCCTCGGCGTCGTGTGGATGCATCTCGAGACGGTCCTCGCTGTGCCAGGCGAGATTGGCGGTGCGCCGCGTCTGCGCGCCCACGTTGTATTGCGTGAGCACGCGGCCCGTGGTCAGCAGCAACGGGTACTTGCTCGAGGTGCGCTCGCTGGTGGGCACGTAGGCCGTCACGTAGAACCGGCCCTTGCCGCGCACGAACTCGCCCACGTGCATGGTGGGCGTGCCCTCGGGCGCCTTGTCGTTGCAAGGCCACTGGATCGAACCCAGGCGGTCTATCTTCTCGTAGGTCACGCCGGCGAACGTCGGAGTGAGCGCGGCGATCTCCTCCATGATCTGCGATGGATGCTGGTAGTTCATGGGATAGCCGAGCGCGTTCGAGAGGCGCATGGTCACTTCCCAGTCGGCGAGCCCGCCGAGCGGCTCCATGACCTTGCGCACGCGCGAGATGCGCCGCTCCGCATTGATGAACGTGCCGTCTTTTTCGAGGAACGAAGAGCCCGGCAGGAACACGTGGGCGAACTTCGCGGTCTCGTTGTGGAAGATGTCCTGGATCACCAGGCATTCGAGCGCCGCCAGCGCCGCCGTCACGTGCGAGGTATTCGGATCGGACTGCGCCAGGTCTTCGCCCTGGATGTACATGCCGCGGAAGCTGCCGTCGAGCGCGGCCTCGAACATGTTGGGAATGCGCAGGCCGGGCTCGGGCGTCAGCGGCACCTTCCAGGCGGATTCGAACATGCCGCGCACCGCATCGTCGGACACGTGCCGGTAGCCCGAGAATTCGTGCGGGAAGGAGCCCATATCACAGGAGCCCTGCACGTTGTTCTGGCCGCGCAGCGGACTCACGCCCACGCCTTCGCGTCCGAGATTTCCGGTCGCCATCGCAAGATTGGCGATGCCCATGACCATGGTCGTGCCCTGGCTGTGCTCGGTCACGCCCAGGCCGTAGTAGATGGCGCTGTTCGGCCCGCGGGCATACAGCCGCGCCGCGCCGCGCACCAGCTCGGCCTTGACGCCGGTGACGGGCTCCATGGCTTCCGGGCTGTTCGCCGGATCGGCCACGAACTTCTTCCACTTCTCGTACGAGTCGCGCTCGCAGCGCTCGGCGACGTAGTCGTCTTTCGTCAGGCCTTCCGTGACCACCACGTGCGCGAGCGCGTTGATGATGGCCACGTTCGTGCCGGGCAACAGGCGCAGGTGATAGTCGGCTTCGACGTGCGCGGACCGCACCAGCGGAATGGTGCGCGGATCCACCACGATGAGCCGCGCACCCTGGCGCAGCCGCCGCTTCATCTGCGAGGCGAACACGGGGTGTGCCTCGGTGGGACTCGCGCCGATCACCATGATGACGTCGGCGTGCTGCACCGAGACGAATTCCTGCGTGCCGGCGGATTCGCCGATGGTGTGCTTCAGGCCATAGCCGGTCGGCGAATGGCAGACGCGCGCGCAGGTGTCGACGTTGTTGGTGCCGAAGGCCGCGCGCACCAGCTTCTGCACGAGAAAGGTTTCCTCGTTGGTGCAGCGAGACGAGGTGATGCCGCCGATGGAGTCGCGACCGTATTTCGCCTGGATGCGCCGGAACTCGCTGGCGGCGTAGCCGATGGCCTCCTCCCAGCTCACCTCGGTCCATTCGTCGGTGATGCTCTTGCGGATCAGCGGCTTCGTGACCCGGTCCGCGTGCGTTGCATAACCGTACGCGAAACGGCCCTTCACGCAGGCGTGCCCCTGGTTCGCGCGGCCGTTGCGATTGGGCACCATGCGCGTGACCGCGCCATCGGTGACCTCGGCGATGAGCGAGCAGCCCACCCCGCAATAGGCGCAGGTGGTGGCGACGGCGCGCTGCGGCAAGCCGGCGGTGAGCAGCGACTTCTCCATCAATGCGCCGGTCGGACAGGCCTCGACACAGGCGCCGCAGGACACGCACTCCGATTCGAGGAAGGGTTCATCCTGCGAGGCGGCCACGCGCGATTGCAGCCCGCGGCCCTCGATGGTCAATGCAAAAGTGCCCTGCGTGTCCTCGCAGGCGCGCACGCAGCGCGAACAGACGATGCACAGGTCGTTGTCGAAGCGGAAATACGGATTGCTGGCATCGGGCGGCTTGTGCGTGTGCTCGCGGCGCGACGTCCTCGGCCCCGCGTAGCGCGACCCGGCGATGCCATGCTGCTCGGCCAGCGACTCGAGCTCGCAGCGGCTGGAGTCCGGGCAGCTGCCCATGGGATGCTCGGAAACATACAGCTCGAGCACCCCGCGCCGCATCTTCGCCAGCGCCTCGCTCTGCGTGCGTACCTTCATGCCCGGCGCCACTTCCGTGGTGCACGACGCCGGAAAGCCCCTGCGCCCCTCGATCTCGACCAGGCAGACGCGGCAGGAGCCGAATTGCTTCAGCGTGTCCGTGGCGCACAACTTGGGCACGTCGCGCTCCGCCAGCGCCGCGGCGCGCATGATGGACGTGCCGGCGGGCACGGTGACCGTGGCGCCATCGATCTCGAGCGTGACACTTTCACCCCGCGCCTCCGGGGTCCCCAGGTCGTGATAATCCTTGGCGTACATCTCAGCGCTCCTGCAGGTCTCACACCCGCTCGAATTCTTCGCGAAAATGCCTGAGCAGGCTGCGAACCGGGTACGGCGTCAGGCCGCCGAGCCCGCACAACGATCCGTGGAACATGGTGTCGCAGAGCTCGTCCAGCAGCGCCAGGTCGCCGCTGCGTGACGCCGGCGGATCGGCGTGGTTGCGCGAGGCGATCAGGCGATCGACGATTTCCACGCCGCGCGTCGAGCCGATGCGGCACGGCGTGCACTTGCCGCATGACTCCACCGCGCAGAACGACAACGCGTGCCGCGCCATGCGCGCCATGTCGGCCTGGTCGTCGAACACCACCACGCCGCCGTGCCCGAGCAGCGCGTCCCTGCCCGCCAGTGCCTCGTAATCGAGCGGCGTGTCGAACTCCGCCGCCGGTAGATAGGCACCGAGCGGGCCGCCGATCTGCACCGCCTTCACCGGGCGGCCGCTCGCCGAACCCCCGCCGTATTCGTAGACGAGTTCGCGCACCGTCAATCCGAACGCACGCTCCACCAGCCCGCCTTGCTTGACGTTGCCGGCGAGTTGCAGCGGGATCGTGCCGCGCGACTTGCCCATGCCGAAGTCGCGGTAGAACTCCGCGCCGCGCGCCAGGATCACCGGCACCGTGGCCAGCGTCACGACGTTGTTGACCACCGTCGGTTGGCCGAAGAGTCCCTTGATCGCCGGCAGTGGCGGCCGCACCCGGACCTCTCCACGCCGGCCCTCGAGGGACTCGAGCATCGAGGTCTCCTCACCGCAGATGTACGCCCCGGCGCCGAGCCGCACCGCGATGTCGAACGACTTGCCGCTGCCGCGCAGGTCATGGCCGAGGTAGCCGCGCTCGCGCGCGACGGACAGTGCCTTGGCAAGCGCGCGCGCCGCATGCGGGTATTCCACGCGCAGATAGATGTATCCCTGCGTCGCGCCCACGGCGATGCCGGCGATGGTCATGCCCTCGATCAGCGAAAACGGGTCGCCTTCCATGAGCATGCGATCCGAGAACGTGCCCGAGTCGCCCTCGTCCGCATTGCACGCGATGTATTTCCGACCGGCCGGCTGCTCGAGCACGGTCTGCCACTTGATGCCGGTGGGAAACGCGGCCCCGCCCCTGCCGCGAAGGCCGGAGTCGGTCACCCTGCGAACGATCTCGGCCGGCGCCAGCGCCAATGCCGTTTGCAGTCCTGCGTATCCGCCGTGGGCGAGATAGTCATCGAGGCTTGCCGGATCGATGATGCCGAGCCGCGCGCTCGTGAGACGCTGCTGGCTGGCGAGCCATGGGTGCCTCGCGATATCCCCCAGCCTGATGGCGTGATCCGCGCCGCGCAGCAGGCCGGCCTGCAGCAGGCGGAGGATCGACGCGGGATTCGCGCTCACCGGACCGTAGGCGACGCGACCCGCCGCGGTTTCGACCTCCACCAGGGGCTCGAGCCAGTAGAGCCCGCGCGATCCGGTGCGCACGATGCGCACGGCGCCCGCCGCCTGTCGGGTGATTTCCGCGGCGACGCGCTCGGCCCCGCGCGCGATCGCGCCCGCGTCCTGGGAGATGTACAACGTGACCGTTGCCGGGCTCATCAGGACACCTCGTGTTCCCGGGCCCTGGATTCGAGCGCCTGGGCGTCGACATTGCCCACGGGCTCGCCATTGAACAGCGCCGAGGGGGCACACGCACACAAGCCCAGGCAATACACCTCGTCGAGCGTCACCGCGCCATCGGCGCGGGTCTCGCCGAACTCGACGCGGAATCGCTCGCGCGCCAATTGCGCAACCGCGTCGCCGTTCATCGAACGGCAGGCCTCCGCACGGCAGATCTGCACGTGCAATTTCCCCACCGGGTGCGCGCGGAAGTGATGATAGAAACTGATCACGCCGTGCACCTCGGCGCGCGAGAGGTTCAGTCCCTCGGCGATCAGCGGCACGGCTTCAGCCGGCACGCAGCCCAGCTCGTCCTGCACGGCGTGCAGGATTTCGAGCAGCGGTCCGGGTTCGTGCGCCAAACGCGTGAGCGCAGCGCTCACGCAGCGCCGCAGTTTCTCGTTTTCACCCGGAACGCTCATGACTCCTTCTGTGCCTGGACCCGCCACGGGTGGCTGTAAACGTTGAAACCACCCGTCCGCAGGAAGGCGACCAGTGTGATGCCCGCGGTCCCGGCCAACTCGACTGCGAGCGTGGAGGGTGCGCCGATGGCCGCAACCAGCGGGCAACCGGCCATCATGGCCTTCTGCAACAACTCGAAGCTCGCGCGCCCGGAGAGCAGCAGGACCCGATCGCTCCACGGCAGCTCGGCGGCGAGCAGCGCCGCACCCACCAGCTTGTCCATGGCATTGTGCCGGCCCACGTCCTCGCGCAGCGCCACGAGCTCGCCGGCGGCCGTGAACAATCCCACCGCGTGCATCCCGCCCGTCTGCTCGAAGCCGGCCTGCGCGGCCCGCAGCCGCTGCGGCAACGCCTTCAGCACGGCCTCCCTAACTACGAGGCGACTGGTGATGCGCGGATTGCCGGCGCTCGCGGTCACGGCTTCGATGGAGGCCTTGCCGCACACCCCGCAGCTCGACGTGGAATAGAAGTTGCGCGCCAGGCGTGACAGATCCAGCGGCAGGTCGGCGCGCGCGGTGACCCGCAGGATGTTGCCCGTGGGACCGCAATGCCCCGCATCCACCACGTCGCGCGGCTCGCGCAGCAGTCCTTCGCCGAAGAGGAAGCCCACCGCGAGCTCTGCGTCATTGCCGGGCGTGCGCATGGTGACCGAGACGGAGCGTCCGGTGCCGCCGTTTTCGTCGGCTTCGGGCAGGCCGTCGCGCATCAGGCGGATCTCGAGCGGCTCCTCCACCGCGATGGCGTCGCCGCGCTGCGTGTGGCCGGCATCGCGCAATGCGTCGATGCTCACGGTCCGATGCGCCGGACTTTTCATGCGGGTGATCTTACACCCGCGACACCGCGGCGATTTTAGCGGGCGGGCCTGGCGCCCTGGCGCGCAAGCGCCGCATCCACCGTATTCGACAGAAGCATGGCGATGGTCATGGGGCCCACGCCCCCGGGAACGGGCGTGATCCAGGCGGCGCGCTGCGCGGCGGGCGCATATTCGACGTCGCCGGCCAGCTTCCCGTCCGCAAGCCGGTTGATTCCGACGTCGATGACGATGGCGCCATCACGAATCCATATACCTGGGATGTAGGCCGCCTTGCCGACCGCGGCAACCACCAGCTCGGCGCGCTGCACCTCGCCCTGCAGGTCGCGCGTTCCCGTATGGCATACCGTCACCGTCGCGCGCGCCAGCAGCAGCTCCAGCGCCATCGGCCGCCCGACGATGTTCGACGCGCCGACGACCGTGGCGCGCATACCCGTCACATCGATGGCGTATTCCTTGAGCAGCCGCATCACGCCCCAGGGCGTGCAGGGTCGCAGGCCCGGCCGCTTCTGCGCCAGCAGGCCGGTGTTCGTCGGGTGGAAGCCATCGACGTCCTTGGCCGGATCGATGCTGTCCATGATCTCGGTGCTGTCGAGGCCCCTGGGCAGGGGCAATTGCAGCAGAATGCCGTCGACGCGGTCATCCGCGTTCAGGCGGTCGACCAGAGCTAACAACTCTTCGCGCGTGGTGGTGGCCGGGAGGTCGTGCGCGAAGGAGGCGATGCCGCACTCCTCGCAGGCCTTGCGCTTGTTGCGCACGTACACCGCGGAAGCCGGATCTTCGCCCACCTTGACCACGGCCAGGCCCGGAGGCCGGCCGAACTTCGAAACGAAGTCGGCGGCTCGCGCCGCCGACCTCTGTCTCTCTTTGGCTGCGACGGCCTTGCCGTCGAGAATCTTCGCAGTCAAATCGACCTCTTTTTTCTTCTCAGTAACGGTAATGGTCCGCCTTGTACGGGCCATCCTTGCTGACGCCGATGTACCTGGCCTGCTGGTCGGTGAGCGTCGTCAGTTGCGCGTTCAGCGTCTTCAGCTGCAGTCGGGCCACCTTCTCGTCGAGGTGCTTGGGCAGCACGTACACGCCGAGCGGGTATTTCGCCGTCTGCGTGTAGAGCTCGATCTGCGCGATGGTCTGGTTCGCGAAGCTCGAGCTCATCACGTAGCTCGGATGGCCGGTGCCACAGCCGAGATTCACGAGGCGACCCTTGGCCAGCATGATGATGCGTTTGCCGTCCGGGAAGATCACGTGATCCACCTGCGGCTTGATCTCTTCCCACTGGTACTTCGAGAGCGACGCGACGTCGATCTCGTTGTCGAAGTGGCCGATGTTGCACACGATGGCGTTGTGCTTCATCGCCTTCATGTGGTCGTGCGTGATCACGTGGAAGTTGCCGGTGGCGGTGACGAAGATGTCGGCCTTGTCGGCGGCATACTCCATGGTCACCACGCGGAAGCCTTCCATCGCGGCCTGCAGCGCGTTGATCGGGTCGATCTCCGTCACCCACACCTGGGCAGAGAGCGCGCGCAGCGCCTGCGCCGAGCCCTTGCCCACGTCGCCGTAGCCGGCGACTACGGCGATCTTGCCGGCGACCATCACGTCGGTGGCACGCTTGATGGCGTCGACCAGCGACTCGCGACAGCCATAGAGGTTGTCGAACTTGCTCTTGGTGACCGAGTCATTGACGTTGATGGCCGGGAATGCGAGCTCGCCGCGCTTGTGCATGTCGTACAGGCGGTGCACGCCGGTGGTGGTCTCTTCCGTCACGCCCTTGATCTGCTTGATGCGCGTGGAATACCACTTCGGCTCCTTCTTGAGCGTGGCCTTGATCGAGTTGAAGAGCTCGATCTCCTCCTCGCTGGTCGGGCTCGCCACCACCGACAGGTCCTTCTCGGCCTTGGTGCCGAGGTGCAGCAGCAGCGTGGCGTCGCCGCCGTCGTCCAGGATCATGTTGGCGTGCTGGTCATTGGGCCACTCGAAGATCTTGTGGGTGTACTCCCAGTATTCCTTGAGCGTCTCGCCCTTCTTCGCGAAAACCGGCGTGCCCTTCACGGCGATGGCCGCGGCCGCGTGGTCCTGCGTCGAGTAAATATTGCATGACGCCCAGCGCACCTGTGCGCCGAGCGCCTGCAGCGTCTCGATGAGCATCGCGGTCTGGATGGTCATGTGCAGCGAGCCGGCGATGCGCGCGCCGCGCAGCGGCTGCGTCAGCGCGTATTCCTCGCGGATCGCCATGAGTCCCGGCATCTCGGTCTCGGCGATGTTGAGTTCCTTGCGGCCCCACTCGGCGAGCGAAACGTCGGCGATCACGTAGTCCTTGCCCGCTTCGGGCTTCACAACAGCATTCATATGAACCTCTCTAGTTAGTTCCATTTAGAGAGCGCCGTTGGAATCGATCGACCTGCCTCCGAGCCTCGCGTCCATGACGCTGCAGCGCTCCTCGAAGGCAGATCTTTGGAAACTATGCCGTCTTGCGCACCCCGGCATCGGCAGCCAGCGCGGCCGCCTTGTCGGTCTTCTCCCAGGTGAACTCCGGCTCGTTGCGGCCGAAATGGCCGTAAGAGGCGGTCTTCTCATAGATCGGACGCAACAGGTCGAGCATCTGCACGATGCCCTTCGGGCGCAGGTCGAAATGCTGGCGCACCAGCGCCTCGAGGCGCTCGTCGGACACCTTGCCGGTGCCGAAGGTGGTGACCATCACCGAGGTGGGCTGCGCGACGCCGATGGCGTACGAGACCTGCACCTGGCACTTGCTGGCGAGACCCGCGGCCACGATGTTCTTCGCGACGTAGCGCGCGGCATATGCCGCCGAGCGGTCCACCTTCGAGGGATCCTTGCCCGAGAACGCGCCGCCGCCGTGCGGGGCCGCGCCCCCGTAGGTATCAACAATGATCTTGCGGCCGGTGAGGCCGCAGTCACCCTGCGGACCGCCCACCACGAAGCGGCCGGTCGGGTTCACGAGGTACTTGATGTTCTTGGCCAGCGTCTGCCCGGCGAGCACCGGCTTGATGATCTCCTCGATCACCGCCTGCTCGATCTGTTTGTGCTCGATGTCCGGATGATGCTGCGTCGACAGCACCACGGTGTCGATCTCGGCCGGCTTGCCGTCGACGTACTTCACCGTGACCTGCGACTTGGCATCCGGCCGCAGCCACTTGAGCTTGCCGGCCTTGCGCAGCTGCGCCTGGCGTTCCACCAGGCGGTGCGCCAGGTAGATGGGCAGCGGCATGAGGCCATCGGTCTCGGTGCAGGCGTAGCCGAACATCAGGCCCTGGTCGCCCGCGCCTTGCTCGAGGTTGAGCCCGCGGCCCTCGTCCACGCCCTGCGCGATGTCGGGCGACTGCTTGTCGTAGGCCACCAGCACGGCGCAGCCGCGGTAGTCGATGCCGTAGTCGGTGTTGTCGTAACCGATCTTCTTGATCGTGTTGCGCGCGATCTGCTGGAAGTCGACCACCGCGTTGGTGGTGATCTCACCGGCCATCACGACGAGACCCGTGTTGCAGAGCGTCTCGGCCGCCACGCGCGAGTACTTGTCCTGCGCGAGTATGGCGTCGAGCACCGCGTCGGAAATCTGGTCCGACACCTTGTCCGGGTGACCTTCGGAGACCGACTCGGAGGTGAATAGATAGCTGCTGGTAGACATACGATCCTCGTTCCTGAATTTGACTGTGCCGGCCCGTCAGCTCGCGACGCGCAGGGGCTCGCCGAAGGCGGCGGCGTAGGCGTTCGCGAATTCCGAACGCGTGAAAGTGTGATTCTGCGTGCCGCGCACGGCGATCTTGAATGCACCCATCAAGGAGGCGATGCGCCCGGTGGTGTCCCAATCCAGCCCGCGAAGGATGCCGTGAATCAGGCCGGCGCGGTAAGCGTCGCCGCAGCCGGTCGGATCCACCACCTCGCGCGCTTTCGCGCAGGGAATGTGATGCACCTTGCCGTTGGCGTGGATGACCGAGCCCTCGGCGCCGCGCGTGATGATGAGGGCTTTCACGTGCTTCAGACAGTCCGCCGCGGACCAGCCCGTGCGCTCCTGCAACAGGTGCCACTCGTAATCATTCACCGCCAGCCAGTCGGCGATCGAAATGAACCGCCTGAAGTCCTCGCCTTCGAACAGCGGCATGGCCTGGCCCGGATCGAAGATGAATGGAATGCCGGCGGCCTTGAACTGTTCGGCGTGCTCGAGCATGCCCTGCCGGCTGTCCGGCGCCACGACACCGATCGCGATGCCGTCGTTGGGCGGAACCTTGATCTTCCACGAATGGTTCATGGCGCCCGGATGGAAGGCGGTGATCTGGTTGGCGTCGAGGTCGGTGGTGATGAAGGCCTGCGCGCAATGCTCTTCCGGAATGGTCACGAGGTACTTCTCGGACATCCCCACGTTCTTCATCCACTCGCGGTAGGGCTGGAAATCCGAACCGATGCCGCCCATCGGATAGCCGACTTCGCCGAGCAGTTTGAGGTTGTAGGCGATGTTGCCCGCGCAGCCGCCGAACTCGCGGCGCATCTGGGGGACCAGGAAGGCCACATTCAGCATGTGCAGCTTGTCGGGAAGGATGTGGGTCCGGAAGCGGTCCGGGAACACCATGATGGTGTCGTATGCAACGGATCCGCAGATGAGAGCGCTCTTCTCGTCCTTGCCTGCCATGCCCTGCTCAAGTCTTGATGGAAAACCCCCTTTCAGCCGAGTCCAGCTCAAAGGAGCCCGCGATGACGGCGCGCAACCACCGCGCCGTCTCCAAAACGCCGCCAAAGGCGAAGAAATGGGGCGCAAAGATACGCGAATCGCGGATGGCTTGCTTGGCTCTGTACACCCCGACGAGCATTTCATCGGATCGCGTCACGAGGTGCGGTAAGCGCCCGAGAGATAAGGCATTTCCCGCTACCGCACGTAGCGATGCCCCCACCCCGCAGTGGGCGGCGTACCTGAGCAGCCGTGTGAATGGCGTCGGGCCTGCCACCCCCGCATGGATCGGCAGATCCACGCCCCTCGCGCGGAGCTGTGCCTCGAAGCCGCCCAGGGTCCGGGCATCGAAGCCGAACTGCGTGGCGATGTGCATGGTGAGGCCGGCCTCCCGCGCAATCGCCTGTTTGCGTTCCAACGCCTGCCAGAGCACGTCGTCCGGCACCACCGGGTGACCTTCCGGGTGCCCGGCGACGCCTACACGCCGGATTCCCGCTTCCTGCACGACACCGCTTTCGAGCAATTCCACCGTACTCGAAAAGGCGCCGTTGGGAATGGCCATGTCGCCGGCCACCAGAAGCACCTGTTGCACGCCTGCGGCGGCCAGCGTGCGCAGGCGCTCGCGCAGGCGCGCCGCATCGGCGACCCGGCGGGCGATGACGTGCGGTGACGCGGTGAGCCCCAGCCGCTGGAGGCGCAGCGCGACGCGAACCACGTCGTCGGGCGAGGTTTTCGGCGTGTTCGCCACGTACACGGGAAAACCCGCGGGCAGGATGCGTGCCATTTCCTCCAGCAGCTTTTCGTCGTGCACGGTCACTTCGGTGGAACCCGCGGCGACGAATCTGCTCAGCTGCTCCCGAAGACTGGTCGCTTCCGCCGCTTCGATCACTGCATTCACCGTCATCCTTTTCAGCCGCGTCGCGGCTCGTTCGTGGACGGCGTGCAACTTAGCGGTGTGCGCGTGTGCGCTGAAATCGCTTGTTCGGATGTGAGCTATTCGGCGCAGGTGCGCATCCATCGCGAACGAAAACTCGATGACGAGCGAAAACGGACGGCCATCGATCTCGCTACGATCACGCCGGGGGTTGGAGTCCATGTCACAGGTCGGCGCGGTTACCGGTATCGAACCTGATCAGGCCTCGGCGAGCGAGCCCTGGCCCAGTCCCGCGCGCGCCTGGTACGCGGTGGCCATCTTCGGCGCCACGGTGTTCACGCTGTTCGGCAACCAGTTCGTGGTCGCGCTGATGCTGGAGCCGATCAAGAACGACCTCGGGCTCTCCGACCAGCAGATCGCGCTGATCTTCGGCCTGGCCGGCAGTTTCGTGCTGGCCTTCGCCAGCCTGGTCATCAGCCCGCTCGCCGACCGCCACAGCCGCCGGCTCATCATCGGCGTCGGCCTGCTCATCATCGGGCTCTGCAATTTCGCGAGCGCGCTCGTGGCCACCGCCGGGGCATTGCTGCTGGTGCGACTGCTCGGCGGCGCGGGCGGTGCCGGCAACGGGCCGGCCACCTTCTCGCTGCTCGCCGACACCTTTCCGGCGGCCAAACTACCCAAGGCGATGGCCACCATGAACATCGGGTTCATGGTGGCGGTGGGGCTGTCCTACCTCGTGGGCGGCTTCCTGCTGCGCTCGCTCGCCACGCCGCAGTACACGCTGCCGGTGCTCGGCACGCTGCGCTCATGGCAGGTGGTGTTCCTGATCCTGGCCGTTCCGGATCTGTTGCTGGGGCTGCTGGTTTTGTTCACCGTGCTCGAACCCAGACGACGCGGGCGTCCGGCCGGTGCAACCGCGCAGGCGGCCGGGGTCTCCTACGCCGACGTGTTCGGATACCTGTGGAACAATCGCCGCGCGTTCGCGCCCATGTACATCGGTCTGCTGATCAACTGTGCCGCGCTGGTCGGCAACTCGTTCTGGATGGCGCCCTTCTACCAGCGCACGCACGGCTGGGGACCTGCGCAGTTCGGCATCTACCAGGGCTGGCTGCTGCTGGTGCTCGCGCCGGCAGGATTGATGTTCGGCGGATGGCTGGCCGAGCGGCTCAGCCAGCGCGGTGTGGCCGACGCCAACCAGCGCGTGGTGGTCTGGGCGTCGCTCGCGCACATCCCGTTCGCCGTGACCTTCGCGCTGGTGCCGAGCCCGTGGATGGCGCTGGTGCTCGCCTCGCTCAACACGGCGGTGATCGGCATCGGCACCGGCCCGCAGAATGCCGCCTTCCAGGCCATCGTGCCCAACCAGATGCGCGCCAAGATCACCGCCACGTTCCTCTTCATGTTCACCATCGGCAGCGCGCTCGGACCGAACGTGGTGAGCTCGATCACCGCCTGGGTGTTCGGGGATCCCAATCAGCTGCGCTACTCGATGACGCTGATGCACGCGGTGCTCGGTCCGCTCGCGGTACTCGTCTTCTGGAAGGGACTGCGCGCCTACGGCGAGGCCTACACCCGGGCGCGTGCCTTTCGCGACTGAGGCAACATGCAACGCCGGCCTCCGATCCGCTTTTCGATGCAGATGTCGCGCGGCCCTTCGCCGCCCATCCGCGCGCAGATCGATCTCGTCGATTGCGAAGTGGAAGGCGAACTGCCCGTCGACCTCGAAGGCGCCTTCTATCGCGTCGGCCCGGACTTCCAGTATCCGCCGCGGCTGCCCAACATCCCCTTCGACGGCGAAGGCCACATCGGCATGTTTCGTTTCTCGAACGGCCACGTCGACTACAAGAGCCGATACATCCGCACGCAACGCTACAAGGCCCAGGCGGCGGCGCGCGAAGCGCTGTTCGGCACGTACCGCAATCCGCACACCGACGACGAGCGCGTCAGGGGCCTGTCGCGCGGCACGGCGAACACCGCGGCGATGTTCCATCACGGCAAGCTGATGGCCTTCAAGGAAGACAGTCCGCCCGTGGTCATGGATCCGGACACACTCGAGACGCTCGACGACTACTACACTTTTGGCGGCAAGCTCACGAGCCTCACGTTCACCGCGCATCCCAAGATCGATTCCGAGACCGGGGACCTCTTCGCCTTCGGCTATGAAGCGCGCGGCGAAGCCACGGACGACGTGGCGATCATCCAGGTCGATCGACACGGCACTCTGCGGCGCGAGACCTGGATCAAGGTGCCTTATGTCGGGATGATCCACGACTTCGCGGTGACGCAAAGGCACATCGCGCTGCTGGTGATTCCCATGATCACCGACGTGGAAGGCATGAAGCAGGGCCGCGTGCACTTCGCCTGGGACTCATCCCTGCCGTCCTGGCTCGGCGTCATGCGGCGCGACGGCGACGGTGGCGACCTGCGCTGGTTCAAGGGCCCCGAGCGCTGCGCCACGCACACCATGGGCTGCTTCAGCGATGGCGAGCGCGTGTATCTCGATGTCGACATGGCGCTGAAGAACCAGTTTCCGTTCTTTCCGAACAAGGATGGCAGCCCGTTCGACGCCGTCGCGGCGGAAGGTCGCGTCACGCGATTGTCGGTGGACCTCGCGCAGGCCTCGCGCCCCGGCTACGAGCTCGAAGTGCTGTACCCGCACACCGGGGTGCTGTCACGGCAGGACGACCGCTACCACACCGTGCCCTATTCGGTCGGCTTCCTGCGCTGCCTCGACGCCGCGCAGCCGGTCGACCCGCGGCTCACCGCCGGAGCGATGCGCCCGCTGAACACCTGGACGCGCTTCGATCACCCCACGCGCCGTGCGCAATCGTATTTCGGCGGCGCGGAGGTTAGCCTCGAGGAATGCTGCTTCGTGCCACGCTCGCCGCGCGCGCCCGAGGGCGATGGCTATCTACTCGGGGTCGCGCAGCGGCCGCTCGAGAACCGCAGTGAGCTGCTGGTGCTGGACGCGCGGCGACTGGCCGAAGGACCGCTGGCGCGCGTGCTGCTGCCGATCCGCATCTTCGGCCAGATCCACGGCTGGTGGGTGCCCGACTGGCACCGGCAGCCGCATTCCACATAATTCGCTCTTATATATACGGAGCGGGCGGGCGCCCCGTGGTCACACCGCGTACATGGGCTTGCCTTCGGTCAGTCGCAGCCAGCCCTTGGCGATGCGGTAGATGAACCAGATTCCCGCCGCGGCCCAGACCAGAAACCCGATGATGATCCATACCGTCGCCCAGCCTACGGCCGCCCACAAAAGGCTGTACCAGAAAGTGCGGATCTGCCAGGTGAAGTGGCTTTCGTACAGCGTGCCGACGACATCGTCGCGCTTGATGTAGTTGAGAACGATGGCGATCAGCGCCGTGACGCCGGAGATCAGGGACGCCGCGTAGAGCACATAGATGGCGAGCGTGATGGTGCGATTCGCTTCGGCCTGTTGCGGGGACACTTCGGTGTTCATGCGCACTCCTCTCGAGGATGCCGCCGATCATGGACGCAAGCGCCGCCAAGTCAAGGGTGGGTGGCCACCGTTGCACCATCGGATGCAGCGCAGCGATGCAGGTTGGGGGCGAAGACCGCCCCCACCTACTGTTTCCCGTTCCGATCCTCAGTCGAACTTGCGCTTCACCGTCAGCGCCCAGGTGCGCGGCAGTCCGGGTGAATAGCTCGACGACCCTGCGGAGGCCGAGTAGTCGTTCGTCGCCAGGTAGTAGAGCTTGTCGGTCACGTTCATGACCTCGGCCGACGCTTCCCAGTTTTCATCCGGTCCGCGCCAGGTGAGGCGCAAGTTGCCGGTACCGTAGGCAGGAATGCGGTTGTAGGGATTGTTGAACGCGTCTCCGTACACCATGCTCTGGTACTGCCAGTCGGCGCGCGCCACGAAGGTGTGATTGCCCGCAAACTTGGTTTCCCACTGCAGGCCGAGGCTGGCCTTCTTCTCCGGCGTGAACGGCGTGACGGACGACTTGGGAATTCCCGTGTTCGCCTCGTCCGTCTCGGTGTATTGGAAGTCGAGATAGCTCAGGGCGAGATCCAGCGACAGACCGCCACCGAGCAGCAGGTTCGACTCGACCTCGACGCCTTTGACGTCCGCACTGCCGACGTTCGCCGGCTGCTGGCAAGGCGTCTGCTGTCCCGGCGGAGCGAACAGGCACTTGTTCAGGCGCAGGATGATGTCTTCGTACTTGTTGAAGAACGCCGCCACATTGAGACGGATGCGGTTGTCCGCGAAATCGGTCTTCAGTCCGACCTCGTACGTCGTCAGCGTCTCAGGATCGAACGATCGCTCCTGGCTGATGTAGAACGGCCGCGGATTGATGCCGCCGCCCTTGTATCCGGTCGACGCCTGCACATAGGTCAGGACGTCGTCGCTCCACTGATAGTCGAACACCAGGCGCCAGTCGAGCTGGTTGGAGTCGAACGGCGGCGGCGCCGAACCGTTCAGTCCGACCAGCACGGCATTCGGTGGCTGGTTAGGGGCGAACGGGAACCCCGTCGGCGGCGCCGGCAGCGTGCCATCCGGGTTGTGGCGGAAGTAGACGTACTCCTTGTGGTCCTTCGTGTAGCGCGCGCCCGTGGTGATATCCAGCTTGTCGGTCGCGTGAAACACGCCCTGCACGAAGCCGGCGTACGAGGTGGACGGCGTCGGGTCCGGACCGTGGACGAAATCGATACCGGCGTAGTTGAGGTCAACGCGCGCCTTGAGAACACCGTCCTGCTTGAAATAGAAGCCGCCGACCGTGAAATCGAAGGCGTCGCCGAACGAGCCGTTCAGGCGCAGCTCCTGGCTCCATTGCCAGTGAGACAGCGTCTGCAGAAGCTGCTGGCTCGCCGCCGGCGAACCGTCCACATCCTGGGCCCAATCCGAGTCGTACTTGCGCCAGGCGGAAATCGACTTCAGCGAGTAGGTGTCCGAGAGCTTCCAATCGATGTTCGCCGACAGGCCGTACTGGTTCAGCGTCTGCACCGCCGGCACCACCACGGGCTTGAAGGGCCGCTGCGTCGTGGGCGCGGTCGAATCCACGAACGTCGCATAGCTCAGGTACGGGTCGTCCTTGTTGGGATCGCAGCCATACTGGCCGTACGGGACGAACTTGCAGTCGTAGAACTGCGCCGGGCCGGGAATGGTGTTGGGATTGCCATCGTCTGCATACACGAGACGAGGATCGCCCGGCTGGTAGGTCTGCACGGCACGCCTCAGCACATCGGCGCCCGCCTCGGAGCTGTCATTGGTGGCGTCGGCGATGATATTGACCTCGACGTCTTCCGACGGCAGCCAGCGAAGGCTGAGTCGACCCGCGGCATACGACATGCCGCCCAGCGTGCCGAGTCGGCAGCCATCCGAAAGCTTGAGCGTCGGCACGCCCGAACCCGGATGCGTGCAGCCATAGTCCATGCGATCGACGTAGCCGTCGCGGTTCTTCGAGACACCGGCGACGCGCGCGAACAGCTTGTCGTCCACCAGCGTGAAATCGCCCGAGGCGCGCGCATCGACGCGGTTGTACGAGCCGTAGGTCAGCGAGACATTGCCGCCCTTGCCTTCGGCCTTGCGCGAGAACAGCTTGATGGCGCCGCCGATCGAATTGCGGCCCGCGAGGGTGCCCTGCGGGCCACGCAACACTTCGACGCGGTCGAGATCGAGCAGGTCGAGCAGCGAGCCGGTAAGCGTCGAGTAGTAGACATCGTCGACGTACAGGCCGACGCCGGGTTCCAGCGCGAAGTTGAAGTCGGTCTGGCCCACGCCGCGGATGTACGCGATGAGGCCCGAGCCATTCGCCTGCGCCTGCGGCGCGAGGAACACGTTGGGCGCCTGCTGCGCCACCTCGTAGATGCTGGTCTGGCTGCGCGCCTCCAGCATGTCGCCCGTGACCGCCGTGATGGCGAGCGGCGTCTCCTGCAGATTCTCGCTGCGGAACTGCGCGGTGACGGTGATTTCCTCGAGCTGATCGGTCGCGGCCGGCTGTTGCGCCAGCGCGCTGCCCGCGGCCAGCAGCAATGCCAATGAAACTCCGCGTGATACCAGGTTCTTGTCGTGCATGATCTCCCCCACGAAAAATTCGAATTTGCTCAGTGAGCGATGGCCACCCTCACCACGGCATCCGCCGCCGCGGCGTGAAAGCTCACCAGGTTGAGGCTCTCCTTGACGCCGTGCGCGTGTTCACGCATCAGCGCATCGACGCGCCCGGCCTGCCCGGCCTCGAGCGCGCCGACGATGCAATGGTGCTGGCGGTGCGCGAAATGCAGGCGGTCGTACATCTGATCGAGCCGCGTGCGGTCGAAGGCCAGCGCCTGCGGCCCGGCGAACGGCACGCACGCGATGCGTTCGAACGCGGAGTTCAGGATGGCGCTGTCGGCGGCGTGCAGGATCAGGGCGTGAAAACGCGCGTTCATCTCCGCGTAGCTCACCTCGTCGCCCTCTTCGAGCCGGCGGCGCGCGAGCAGTGAATCGCCGTCTTCGAGGCAGCGATGCAGATCCCGCGCCAGCGATTTCGGTACGCCGCGCTCCGCGACGCGCTGCGCGGCCAATGCCTCGAGGGCGCCGCGCACGTCGATGGCATCGCTGATCTCGGCTGCGGTGAAGGCGCGCACCAGGTAACCGCGCGTTTCGTTCTCGACCAGCAAGCCTTCCTGCGCGAGTACCGGCAATGCCTGGCGCACCGGCGTGCGCGACACACCCAGCAGGTCCGCGAGCGGCGCCTCGGCCACGCGCTGCCCGGGCGCGAGCTTGCCGTTGAGGACCATCTCCCGCAGTCGAACTACCGCTTCGGCCATCTGCCTGCTCATTGAGGCAGGATCATCGGCTTTCGGGATCCCGTGGGTCTCGACGGGATCCCGCCGCCTTCTCGACTATGCGGGAAATGATTTCGCGGCGCGTCGCATCAGGTTTCTTCGGGCAACAATCGCCGGTCTCGCTCACGCGAGTACAGCTCGGTCATGAATCGTCGCGCGGTCATGGCGCGCGCCGCGGGCGCCTTCTCCTTCGGGAAGGAAGCCAGCATCGCTTCCATGCGATCGCGCACGGCCTGCTCGAACTCCGCGTGCGTGAAGATGTAGAGGTCATTGCGCCGGATGCCTTCGAGCACCTTTTCGCCGGCCGTGAGCGGA
>DASTRL010000300.1:0-2662 GCA_035761265.1 Steroidobacteraceae bacterium | reverse complement strand
CTGTCCTACTTCATGAAGTACCGCGGGATCGAGGGCCTGCATCGCGGCCGCGTGCTCACCGCGCTGGTGCGGCGCGCGCTCGAGCTGCGCAAGGAGGACGCGTCGATCGCGCTGCGGCACGCGGTGAACGGGCGCCTGCGCAGCGGCGCGCCGGATGGCGGCCCGGCACCGATCGCGCAGGCCGATGCGCTTGCGCGCGAAGCGATCGCACTGGTCGGCGCGCACCTGCCGATGGACCTCGCGGTGCGCATGACGCTCAAGCCGCTGATGCTGGGCCCGGCGCTGCAGCGCGCGGTCGAGCGGCCACTCGCCGCGCTCGGGCGGCGCGTGCTGCTGACCTGAGGCGGCGTCGCGTCGCGCGATTCAGATCTCCGAATCCCACGGCCGCGAGAGCCGCATCGCGCCATTGATGATCCCCACCATCGAGTAGGTCTGCGGGAAGTTGCCCCACAGCTCGCCGGTGACCGGATGGGTGTCCTCGGACAGCAGGCCGAGGTGGTTGCGCGAGGCGAGCAGCGCTTCGAAGAGCTCGCGCGCCTGGCCGTAGCGGCCGATGCGGGCGAGGGCATCGATGCGCCAGAACGCGCAGATGTTGAACGAGGTCTCGGGCTTGCCGAAATCGTCGGGCGCCTCGTAGCGGCGCATGTAGGGGCCGTCGCACAGCGTGGCCTCGAGCGCGTCGACGGTCTTCACGAAGCGCGGGTCGCGCGGGTCGATGAAGCCCACCTCCGTCATCAGCAGCACGCTGGCGTCCAGGTCCTTGCCGCCGAAGCTCTCGACGAAGGCCTGTCGGTGCTCGCTCCAGGCGTGGTCCAGGATCTTGCGCTTGATCAGGTCGGCCCGCTCCTGCCAGAGCGCCACGCGCTGCGGCAGGCCGAGCACGCGCGCGATCTTGGCCAGGCGATCGCAGGCGGCCCAGTTCATGAGCACCGACGAGGTGTGGACCCGGGCGCGCGTGCGCAGCTCCCACATGCTGGCATCGGGCTTGTCGTGGATCGCGAAGGCCTGCTCGCCGGCGCGCTCGAGCAGCGCGAACTCGTCGATGCCGGCGCGCTGGTGCAGCCGGTGATCGAAGAAGGCCTGCGCCGAGCCCAGGACGATGTTGCCGTAGACGTCGTGCTGGAAGTGCTCGAAGGCCTGGTTGCCCGCGCGCACCGGGCCCATGCCGCGGTAGCCGCGCAGGTGCGGCACCAGGTACTCGGTGAGCTTGGCCTCCAGCCCGATGCCGTAGAGCGGCTGCACGTGGCCGTCCTGGGACTGGCCGATGATGTTGCGCATCCAGCGCAGGTAGTCCTCCATCGTGCCGGTCTCGGACAGGCTGTTGAGCGCGCGCACGACGAAGAAGGCATCGCGCAGCCAGCAGTAGCGGTAGTCCCAGTTGCGCTGCGTGTGGGGCGCCTCCGGCACGCTGGTCGTCATCGCGGCGACGATGGCGCCGGTCTCCTCGTAGAGGCACATCTTCAGCGTGATCGCCGCGCGGATCACCGCCTCCTGCCACTCCAGCGGGATGGCCAGGCGGCGCGTCCAGTCGCGCCAGTAGCTGATGGTCTTTTCCTCGAGCAGCCGCGCGGTGTCCTCGACGGCGCGGTCCAGCGTCTCGTCGGGGCCGAAGATGAAGCTCATCGGCATGTCCAGCGCGAAGGCGGTCTCTTCCTGGACGTAGGTGAGCGGCGCGTTGGTGGTCAGGCGGATGGTGCCTTCCGGGCCGACGAAGCGCAGGTGGTTGCTGCCGCGCGTGCGCGCCGGATGCGCCGAGCCCCACTGGATGACCGGCCGCAGCACGACGCGGATGCGCGGATGGCCCTGCAGCGGCCGCATCCGGCGCACCAGCATCATCGGCCGGTAGGGTCGGTCGTTGAGGAAGAAGCGCGGCATGAAATCGGTGATCTCGATCGCATTGCCGTGGGAGTCGTACAGCCGGGTGCGCAGGACCGCGGTGCCATGGTCGTAGGACTGCTCGCTGCGGGCGAAGTCCTCGAGCACGACCTGGAAGGTGCCGTCCAGGCCGATGCCGTCGGGCGAGTCGATCAGCGCGTGGAACACCGGATCGCCGTCGAAGCGTGGCGCGCAGCACCACACGACGCGGGCGCGGTCGTCGATCAGCGCGCTGACGGCGCAATTGCCGACGAGACCGAGTTTGAGCGAGGCGGCGTCCATCGAGTCCTCCTTCTTCGTCGTTCTGGCGATGTTGCTCGGGACGGGGTCAGGGCTCAAGGCAAAACCCGTTCCCGAGGCGGGGTGCTTGCGGGGGCGAACCGCTTCGCTGCGATGGGACGACATGGCAACAGAATGTGGGTCTGCTCACTGCACCGCTTTGCCGCTCCATATGACCGCATCGGACCTGCGCGCCCACGCGCTCGATCAACTGAACCGCTACCTGGAGGTGCATCCGCAGGAGCGTGAGGAGCTCGGCGCGCTGATGGCGCAATTGCTGGAAGATCCTGCCGACGTCTTCGCCCGCGCCAACATGCGCGGGCATGTGACCACGAGCGGCATCGTCTACGACGCGCGCGCCGACAAGGTGCTGATGATCCACCACAAGGTGCTCGACCGCTGGCTGCAGCCGGGCGGGCATCACGAAGGCATCGATCGGCTGGACGTGTCGGCGGCGCGGGAGGTCCGGGAGGAAACCGGTGTGGAGCGCTTTGCGCCGTGGCCGGCG
>DASTRL010000299.1:0-14759 GCA_035761265.1 Steroidobacteraceae bacterium | reverse complement strand
TGCTCGCCATGAACCGTGCCGCGGAAGCCGCGGTGCCTGAAGCGAAACCGTTGCTGCTCGATGCCGTGAAGTCGATGAGCGTCGCGGACGCGAAGCAGATCCTCACGGGCGGCGACGACTCGGTCACTCAATTCTTCAAGGCGAAGACTTCCGACGCACTGATGCAGAAATTCCTGCCGGTGGTCAGGAAATACACCGCGAATGTGGATCTCGCCAAGAAGTACAATCGCGTCGCGGCGCAGGGCTTGCAGCTCGGCCTCATCAAGCAGGAAGACGCGGACCTCGACAGCTATGTGGCGCGTTCCGCTCTCGATGGCGTGTACAAGATCATCGGGCAGGAAGAGAAGGCCATTCGGGCGAATCCTGCGTCCGCGGTGGGCAGCCTGGCCAGGAAAGTATTCGGCGCGATCGGGAAATGACCCAAGGACGAAGTCGGGCCGCGATCGTTCTGCCGGCTTCACGTTCGCATTCAACTGAACAGCTTAGCGTAGCCTCGAGCTTCTCGGGCACGCCGGACCAACACGACACGCCGCCGCCAATCCAATACGATCGGTGCGCCTGACCGGAGACCGACCGTGCCATTCCAAAAGCCCCAGGTCCTGATCCTCTTCTCGCTCTTCCCAATGCTCGCCGCCGCCGCACCGGTGCGCATCGTCGCCGACGATGCCGGCCTGCAGGCGCCCGCCAGGATCAGCTCCGGCATGCGCCATATCCTCTTCGAAAACCACGGGAAGGAAATCCACGAAGCGATGTTCGTGAAGCTGCCGAAGGGCATGACTGCCGCCGACTACCTGGCCCGGGTGAAAGCCGGAGAGCTTTTCCCCAAGGGCGCGCTCGACTACTCCGGCGCGGGGCTGACGTCGCCGGGCGAGGGTACCGAGGTCTGGGTGCAGCTCGAGGCGGGTGAATACGTACTGATCTGCTGGCACCACCCGCGCGTGTCTGTCCGCGCGCTACATGTCGAGGCAACGGGCGAAGCTGACGACACTCCTCCGAAGGAGGACGTCACGCTCAAACTAGTCGACTTCCGTTTCGAGCTCGGCGGCCCGATTCGCAAGGGCCTTCGCGTCATCCGCATCGAAACACCCGGACCCTCGATGCACGAAGCGGACTTCTTCCGCCTCTTGCCGGGCCACGATGCGGCGGACGTCAAGCGTTGGTACGCCAAGGACGACCTGGAAGGCGCACCACCGGCTGTCGCCCTCGGTGGCATTCTCGATAGCCACGACACCCGGCGTACCGTCTGGCTCCGCAAGTCCTTCATCCCAGGCCGCTACGTGATCCACTGCGCCATGCCCATGACTTCCGATGCAAAGTCCGGCGAGCACTACGCCACGCACGCCGATGCCGGGATGGTCACCACTTTCGAAGTCGCTGAGTGAGCCGTGACCTGACGTTCCCGCTGGAACGTCCGGGCACACGCGCCTGCATCACTCACGATTCAGAGGTTCAGTGGTTCTGGATTGGTGCCAGCCGGAACGTCCCCGACATATGATCCGGCCACATGAATTGGCTCATCGTGGGTTTGGTTGCGCTGGTCGCAATCGTCGTCTCCTGGAAGGTGCGACAAGAGGCGCGGGGCAAGTCGCCGCCGCCACCCGCGCGAACGACGGCGGCGGAGCACGTGAATCGGAACGTCGATGAAGCGACGCAGAGTCGCCGCGCGCCTCCGTGGGATGGCATCGGTACGGCGACTGCGGACGCGGATCGCCGGCGCTGGAACAGCGCGAACTTCAAGCCGGGCACGCTCGGGCTCATCCGGGCCATGCGTTGGGAAGACAGCGTTCGCTTCGAGAACTCGGAAAAAGAGACGTACCTGGTGAGTGAGATCGTCACGGCGATCGGCAACCACCTGTATCACGAGCTCGGAGCCGAGGGGTACAAGCACAAGTTGTGGCCGGTGCCGGATCGCGTCTTGAGCGCGGCGCGCGCGGCACTCCCCGATCACGCGGGTACCTATGCGGCCGAACACCTGGCCTATCTTCTGGTGCGCGCGGGAGCGACGGATGACTCCGTGCTGCAACACCTGCATCCCTGGGAGCGGTTGGCGTTCACCTGGCAAAAGCAGGGTCTCACCGGCGAGAAGATCGCACGACTGCTGCAAGGCCATGGGCTCATCGAACCCATGCCGGCATCGAGGATGGCTCAGCTCGATGGTTGGATCGCGGCCCCGGTCACCGCCATGCAAAAGAAACACAGGATCCTGGCCGCATTGTTCGGCGAATCGCGCCTGGTACACGCGTCGCTTCGCGACCCGGGCTACGAGTGCCGTCACGACCGATTGTTCGAGGGCCTCATGAGGAGCGCGTCGCCGCCGGTCGCGGCTGAAGCGGTGGAACAGACGATGGTCGATTCCGCGCTCACGGATATCGGCGCCGCCATCGATCTCGTGCAGCGACCCGATCCGAAGCTGCTGCCGGAAGGCGCGCGGGTCTTCCGGCATCAGGCAACGTGGCTGGTACGCTTCAACTTCGCGGGCCGTGCCTATCGGTTTCCGGTGGATAGCAATGGCACATGGATGGAAGTCGCGCCGGTACTGGATGCCGCGGACAGATTTCTCGCCGACCTCGGGCGTTCGGACCGGGTGTTCTGGTTTCAGACGGATCGATCGGACGGTGGCGAATGGGGCACCTTCATCACGGCGCCCGCGACGGCGTTCGGCAATGTGGCGCAGCAGCTGCACTTGCCTTTGCAGAGCTGGGCGACCCGTCAGATTTTCATCAATTCGCGAACTTGATGCTCTTCACCTCGATCACCAGCCGGCTTTCGCCAAGCCGCTTTTCCAGCAACTCCTTTGCGCCGCGACGCCCATCGAGCGGCACGCCTTCCTTGAGCGTTGCGCCAGCCTTGAGCCACACCACACCCGGCGTGCTGTCGCTGACCGCGGTGACGCTCAACGTTTCGCCGCTCTTGTCCTGGAGCCGGAGGATGATTTCGATATCGTCGATGTCCTTTCCGGACACGTTCTTCAATGTATACACGCCGTATTCGCCCATGGCGTTCGTCCTGATCGCGTCGAACGTGGCGGCGAGCGGCCCGGGCTCTGCGGCCGGGACAGAATTTGTCTGCAGTAGAGCGGCCGCGAATAGTCCAACCAGTCTCTTGAGCATGGATCATCCTCCTGTGGTTCGCCCGTGCCGGTCCGATGGTCGTTGTTGTTAGCGGTCGATGCGCAGACTATACCGGCTCGCAGACGCGCGCAGCAGACAGTACGTAGTTAGCGTGTGCGGGGCGCGCGACGGACCGGGAAATGCCCGCGTCAACGCCTGGCCCAATCGCGCGTTGTTTCCCGGTTGAACCGCTCCGGTTCGATGTTGCGGGGAGCTGAGTTATGGAAAACTCCGTCTGGCGATCGGGGAGCCTGGCGCTCGTCGGCGCGCTCGCCCTGTGCGGCTGCGGGGGAGCAGGTAGTTCGACGCAGGCCAGCACGGGGCCGGTAGCTAGCCCATCGCCAACACCCACGCCCCCCACATCCGACGCCGCCACCGGCATCTTCGTACTCGATTCCCCCGCGGGCACTTTCCGTGACGGCAACCTGCGCACCCAGGACTTCCTCGCGGGCTACGCGTGGCGCTATGGCTGGTCGCTCATGGAGCCGGCGCAGGATGCCTACGACTTCGCGGCGCTGGATCACATCCTGGCGCGCGTGGCGGAACGCCACCAGAAGCTCTCGTGGATCGTCATGCCGACGCCCGGCGTGAGCGCGGAGCCAGCCTACGTGCTGGCGCAGGCGGGCACCTGGACGGATGCGGGCGGGACGGTGCATGCGCTGCCCTGGGATTCATTCACGCTCGCGCGCTACCAGGCCTTCATGACCGCACTGGCCGCGCATCGCGTGGCGGATCCTGCGCAGAACGGGGCGCTGGTGCCGCTCGGCGATCACTCCGCCTTCTATGCGATCAACGTGACGTTTCCCGGTATGCCAAACCTGGCGCTGCGCGACAGCCACGACGCCATCGTCGACATCCCGGGCTACACGCGAACGGCATTGGAGGACGCGGTCGTCGCGAGTCTGCGCGCGGTGCGCACGGCCTTCCCCAAGCAGCGCGTGCACTTCGGCTTCTGGAAATACCAGAACGATGGCGGCAGCGGCGAGGCCTGGCAGTCCATGCAGTCGCGCATCGACACGGAGTTCGGCGGCACGGTGGGTGTGTTCGAGGACAACCTGGCCGCATCGCGCCCGTGCCCGGACTGTGATCCTTACTCGGCCACACCAGCGGTCGACTTCGCCGCGCCGCTGGCGGCGGCAAAGTCCACGACCTACACGGCGTTCCAGGCGCTCACGAGCTGGACGAATCCGGGCTCGGTGGATCCCGCCAAGGTGATGAACGGCACGCCGATGGACGGCATCGACTACGCGCTGCAGAACTTTGGCAGCCGCTATGTCGAGCTCTATGTGGACGACGTGGATCGTCCCGACTGGCAGGCGGGCCTGCGCGCGGCGGCGGCGAAGCTGGCGCAGGATGGCGACACGAGCGGTCTGGCACGGCATTTGTCGCGTGATGCCTCCTTTGCAGAGCTGGGCGAAACGGCCGACGCCTACCGCCAGCTCACGTTCCCGCTGGAACGTCTGTAGCTTTCCGCGATTGCTGGATCAGCACATCCACCGCCATCCCGAGATCCATTTGATCCCCGCGCCAGGTGCTCACGAACTTTCCCTGCGGCAACGCGCGAACGTCGCCTGCGGGTTGATGACCGTCAGTCGCACCAATCTCCAAGGCCCGGCCATCCGGCCGGACGAATCGCAGCGCGCCGTCATCGAGAATCCGCACATCGTAGCCGCCCTCATGCACCGCGCGATGATGGAAGCGACACAGCGACACCAGGTTCGACGGCCTGGTCTCGCCGCCATTCGCCCAATGTTTGATGTGATGCATGTCGATGTAGCGCGCGTTGCTGCATCCGGGAAAGCGACACCCCTTGTCGCGCGCGGTGAGCAGCCGGCGCAGCGGCGCGGAGATGATGCGCGTTTTGCGACCCACGCTGAGCGGCTCGCCGTCATCGTCTTCGACGAGCGCCACGACGCTGGCATCGCACGCGAGGCGCTGCGCAGTCGCCGCGGGGATGGACGGCCCGTGCTCGATGCCGCAACAGCCGGCGCTGCCTTTGCGCAGGGTTTCGGCCGCAACGTGCACGACGATCTGCTGCCGATCCGTGCCAGGTGACGCGAGGACGTCGTGCGCGAGAAAGCTTTCGGCAATCCGGGCGAGCGCATCCGCGCGACGCGCGCTGTAGCGGACCACCTCTTTTGGCGTTCCAGCGGGAACGTCGGCGTACACGGGAAGACCTTCCACGGCGATGTCCAGCGCCTTCATCACGACGGCCCCGGCCTCGGCGGGGAGCCGGCAGGTGAGAATCAGTGAGCCGTCGTCGTCATAGCGAAAACTGACGCGGCGGCTCTCCTGCTGGCGTTGTTCGCGTGACAGCTCCTCGGCATCCTGGCAGCGCCGATACGCGCGCACGAGATTTTCCACGTGCGAGGCGGTGCCGTGAGCGGCGATCATGAGGAGGTAGTCCTCGCTGCCGGCATCGCCGACGCGCGTGATCTCGCGGACCTTGGAGTAGCTGAGTGCGCCGCTCGCCATGGCGGCCGAGACCTTGGGGAGCTTGGCGAGCGCATGCGCCACGCGCACTCGCTCGCGCGCGGCGCCGAGCGCGATACCGCACTTCCAGTTGAGCCAGTGGGCGCAGGACTGCGTCGCGCCGTCGGACCAGCCCGTGCGTCGGTCGAACTCGGCGATCAGCACCAGGAAGCGATGATTCGCGGCATTGATGTGCCCGGCGAGCGTGCAGATCTCGGTGGCGAGTTCGTCGATGGAACGCATGACCACATCCTTGTTGGCTGGCGATGCATGCAGTATACCGCGAGACGCGGAGCGCGCGGTGAAAATATTCTGGTAGTTAGGCGCTTGTCCTGGGAGTCACTTCGCCAGCTCCGTCCGCCGGAACTCACTCGCTTCCTTCCACGCGGGCGGCTCTTCGGCATCGGCCACGATCTGCCCGGCGATCATCATCCACTTCGCATCCTCGGTGGTGCCGGTGTAGTCCCAGTCGGGCCTCACCGACGTTCCCGCCGGAACGTCGGCCCTGGCCGCTGTATGTGGTCGGCCATTCGGCCAGCATAGGCAGTATTCCTGACGCGACTGGCGCGATCGCCTGGGCAGACTTCCAGCATGAGCCCGTACGTACAGGAATTCCGCATCGATGGAGGCATAGTGCACGCGCGGCTCTCCGGTACTTATCCCAATGAGCGACTGGCGATAAAGGAAAATCTGTTCAAGCCGCTCATCGAGGAGTGCAAGCGGGAGAATTGCCGCGACGCAATGGTCGACGCGCGGCAGCTGCAGGTTGAATTCGACACGATCGCGCTGTTTCGTGCGGGCGTCGACGCGGCCGCAATGAATGAATTCGGATTGCGGGTCGCCTTGATAGCTCGCGAAGACATGATCAGCTCGTTCTTCGACGACGTGATCTACAACCGGGCCGCGCAAGTGCAGGTCTTTACGGACCCGCAAAGCGCCGAGGCCTGGATCAAGGAGCGCCGACAGGTCGAAGCCGCCTGACGAGGCGACGTCCGTCGGGCGGGTTCACAGCCGTCGCAGCAGCCCGGTTCGATGGATCGGATGCCACCGCCGCGCTTCCGCGAAGTACGGCACCGGCTCCGTCCTCAACCTCGCGGCCGGCTGCGCCAGCAGATGACGCTCGCCGAGCCAGGACAATGCGCCCCGCAAAGCGGCGCTGTAGTCGTGCAACGGGAAGGGCGATCGCTTTTTCATGGCTGCCACTATCCGCAAGTCCCCATGAACACAAACTGAAGCCCCGCCGTGTGAAAACCGTCACTGACCGCCGCGGCGGATGGGCATAAGTTCGAGGCCACTCCAGCTTTTCCCGCGGTCGCGCTCAGTGAAACCCGTAGTCGCGAAAATGATGTCCTCATTTCTGGCCGCCGCGGGCCTGCTCGCGTCGTACCCGGCGACGGCGGGCGCGGACTATCTCGAGCGCCTGGACGTGCGCAACTTCATCGACGCGATGCACGAAAAGTACGGCATCGAGACCACGGACCTCGAGCGTGTCATGGGCGCGGTGCAGTACCAGCCCGTGGTGGTCCGGTTGACGACACCCATGCCGAGCTCGGCGCCGTCCCCGGCGCGCTCCTACGCAAACTACCGCGCGAAGTTCCTCACGCCCGAGCTGATCTCCGCGGGCACGCAGTTCTGGACGCAGAACGCCGCGTACCTGGAGCGCGCGGAACAGGAGTACGGCGTTCCGCCGGAAGTGATCCTCGGCATCCTCGGGGTGGAGACGCGCTACGGCCAGAACACGGGCTCGTTCCGCGCGGTCGATGCGCTGGCGACCATCGCCTTCGACGGCGCGCGTCGCCAGGATTTCTTCCGCGGCGAGCTGGAGCAACTGTTGCTGCTGGCGCGCGAGAAGGGCGTCGATGCGCTCGGCATCAAGGGCTCGTACGCAGGGGCCGTGGGGCTGCCGCAGTTCATGCCCTCGAGCTACCGTCGCTACGCGGTGGACTACGACGGCGACGGGGTCATCGACCTGCGCGGCAGCGCGGCCGACGCGATCGGCAGTGTCGCCAACTACATCCGCGAGTTCGGCTGGATTCCGGATGAACCGGCGAGGGCCCCGGTGCGCCTCTTGCCGGGCAGCGAGGCGGATCTTGTGAGCGGACTCGATCGGGTCCATGAGCTGCTCGACGTGCAGGGCAGGGGTGTCGTGTTCTCGGGGCGTGATCCGCCGGAGGGGCCGATCTCGATATTCGAGTTGCCGACGCCGGGCAAGCCCTCGAAGTACTACGCGGGCTTCAACAATTTCGAAGTGGTCACGCGCTACAACCGCTCGACGTTCTACGCCTCGGCGGTGCTGGAGCTGGCGGACGCGATCCGCAAGGCGCACGGCGAGGCGCAGGTCGCGTCGCGATAGCCAGTTCCGCGGCGGTCTATCTGTTCCGCTTCCGACTGCGCGGCCGGCGCGTGGCGAGCGCCTTGCGCATCGATTCGAAAATCATGTCGAGCCCGAATTCGAAGATCTCCCCGAGCCGGTTCACGCGCAGGTACGGCACGACGGCGCTGATCAGCGGGTAGTGTTCGCGGTCGTCGAAGTCCTCGAGCCGGATGGGAGTGGCGTCGGGCTGCTTGCCGCGCGAGGCGATCTCGGCGAGGCACGCGCCGGTGACGAAGCCGGCCAGCACGCGGAAATAGCGCGCGGATTCGGCCGCGTCGAAGCCGGCGTCGCGAAAGATGCCGAGCAGCCGCTCGTAGAACCTGAACTGCGGCTCGGTGGCGAAGCGTCGCGTCGGAAACAGCACGTACGCCTGGGGATGGGCAATGGCGCAGTCACGCTGGGATTCGAACAGCAGCCGCAGGTGCTCGAGCGGGTCGGCGGGCGGCCTCGCGGGCTCGATTTCCTCGAGCAGCAGCTCGAGCACGCCGTCGAGCAGCGCGCCTTTGTCGCGGAAGTGATGGTAAAGGGCCATCCCTTCCACACCGAGGGCGGCGCCGAGCCGGCGCATCGACAGGCCCTCCAGGCCTTCCGCATCGATGAGCCGCAGCGCCTCCTCGGCGATGACGCGCCGATCGAGCGCGGTGCGAACCTGCGGCTTGCGGGGGGACATGGAACGGGACTTTACACCGTAAGGGACGCGGCGCATACTCCCTTTACACCGTAAAGGAAACGACTGGTACCGGAGCGTTCCCATGGATGCCGAAACACTCGTCGCACTGCTCATCCCCATCACCTTCCTGCTGCTGATGCTGTTCGAGAAGCTGAGGCGCACCGGGCCCGCGTGGGAGGCCATCCCCTGGTGGCGCGCGAAGGGTTTCGCGTTCTTCGTGGTGCTGATGACCATCAACGCGGTATTGCCTTCGTGGGTTCCGCCGCGCCTGGCGCGCTTTCACCTCATCGATGGCGCGGCGCTGGGCGTGGTGGGCGGCGTCATCGTCGGCTACCCGGTGCTGGCGTTCTGCGGTGCGCTGCTGCATCGCGCGTATCACCGCTTCAGCGTGCTGTGGCCGGTGCACCAGCTGCACCACGCGCCGCAGCGGCTCGACGTCGCGGGCTCGGTGGTGTTCACGCCGCTGGAAGTGGTGAACGGTGTCATCCTGTCACTCGCGGTGACGGTGCTCGTGCTCGGTCTCGATCCGCTGGCGGCGGCTATTGTTGGATATGTCGCGGCTTTCTACGGAATGTTCCAGCATCTCAACGTGCGCACGCCGCGATGGCTTGGATATCTCATCCAGCGCCCGGAGTCGCACAGCGTGCACCACGAGCGCGGCGTACACGCTTGGAACTACAGCGACTTCCCGCCCTGGGACATGCTCTGGGGCACGTTCCGCAATCCCGCCGGATTCACCACGCGCGTCGGGTTCGAGCAGGCGGAATCGCGCCGCTTCGGCGCCATGCTGATGCTGCGCGACGTGAACGCGCCTTCGTTGCGGCCCGGGAACCGCGGTCGCGTCCAGACAGTGACGAACCCGGCATGAGCGTGTCGGGAGTGGAGGCGGAGCGGCTCGCGGATCTGATCGAGGCGCGTGCCTGTGCGGATTTGTACGCGGCGGCACCCGCCGCGCTGCAGGCGTGCGCGCATGCGATGGCCGGCGCCACGGTGCTGTGCCTGCCGACTCTCCCGGTGAGCTACTTCAACCGGGTGGTGGGGCTGGGCAATGACCAGCCTGCCACCGAAGCGGACCTGGATCTCGTGATCGGCATCTTCTCGAGTGCCGGCGTGCCGGAGTACTGGATCCAGCTCTCCCCGGGAGCGCGCCCCGCGGAATTGCCGCGCATGCTCGCGGCGCGCGGCTTCGCGCCGCCTCCGAGACGTAGCTGGTCGAAGTTCCTGCGCGCGACGGAACCGGCGCCGACCGCAAAATGCGAATACGCCATCCGCCCGGCGCGCGCCGCCGATGCTCAGGCGATCGCGCAGGTCGTGGCGACGGCGTACGGGATGCCGCCGGCGATCGCTCCCTGGTTCGCGGCACTGGTGGGCCGGCCCGACTGGCAGGTGTGGGTGGCGGAGCAGGCCGGGGCCATCGTCGCCACCGGTTCGCTGTACGTGACCGGCAGGCACGGCTGGCTCGGCGTGGGTGCGACGCTGGCCACCCATCGCGGCCGCGGCGCGCAGAGTAGTTTGCTCGCGGCGCGCGTCCGGGCGGCGCGCGAGGCAGGCTGCGACATGGTCGCGACCGAAACCGGCGACCCGGTGAGCGACGAGAAGAATCAGTCGCTCGAGAACATCCGCCGCGCCGGCTTCGAATGGGTCTGCTCGCGGGTCAACTATCGCAACGGGGTTGTTTGACGCCGCGGAAGCCGAGGGGCTGGAGAGCCTGTCTTGGCGGATTCCCTCGCACGCGGCGAAGGTCGACCCGCGAGCGCATCAACATATGTCGTTGAATTGCTCGCATCAATGGCGAGATTTGGGCCGTTGACCTCCGCGAGGCGTAGTCATAAGGTCGCGGCTATGCGCAAAATCGATCATATTGAGCAGCAGATTCGCGAGCTTTCTGCGGCGGAGTTCGCCGAGTTGCGCGAGTGGGTGCTCGAGCAGGATTGGGCGGCCTGGGACGCCAAAATCAAATTGGACGACGCAGCCGGCAAGCTCGAGCACATGGTGGCAGAGTCCAAGGCTGAGTTCGATCGCGGCAAAAGTCGCAAGATGTGACGCATTACGCGTCAGCGTCGTTTTGGGCGTCGTATGGAGCTTTGCCCTCGGCCGTGCGTGAACTCGCGGACAAGAACTTCGAGCTCCTGAATTCCGATCCACGTCATCCTTCATTGCACTTTAAACGGATCGGCTCGCTCTGGTCGGTGCGAGTTGGTGGTCACTATCGGGCGCTTGGGCACGATGTGAAGGATGGTATTCAGTGGTTCTGGATCGGCAGTCACGCCGAGTACGACAAGCTCATTGGTTAGTGAACGCGGTGACGTTCCAGCTGTAACGTTCGCGCCATACTCAAAAGCAACTTCGCTGCCACCTCGCTTTCCATCACTGATGGCGACTGCTGTTCTGCTACCCTGCCGGCCCATGCCCACATCCGAACTACCCGTCGTTGGTCCCGCCGAATTCCCGGGCGGCACCGGCGGCTACTGGCAATTCAACCTGCCCATGCGCGGCGGCGACGTGCCGGTCGACATCAACGTGGACGGCGACGCCTTCACCAAGGACATGCTCGCGGAGATCGCCATCTTCATCTCCGAGGCGGCCCGCTTCGACGAAATCGCGCGCGATGCATTCAAGGCGGAGTTCACCGAGAAGCCGGAAGGCACGGTCGGCATCTACCTGAGCCACCACGCCGAAGAGCTCGGCGAAAAGGACCTGCTGCGGATCTTCGGCATCGAGGATCCGGACGATCTCGACATCAACCACCTGCTGGAAGCGCTGCAGTTGAAGCGCATCGGTCTCTATCCAGGGGCCGAGGGCTACGTCGCCGTGTTCGACTACACGATCGATCAAGAGGCGACTGACTACATCCTGGTGGTCGAATTCGACGCCGACGGCGAGGTGTACGGCATCTCGATGGATAGCTGACGGGGGACGGCGAAGGCATCGAGGATTCCTGTCCTTATAGGCCGCGAGCCGCCGCCTCGATTACCTTGGCCACCGCGCGCGGCTGCGTGATCAGCACGGCGTGGCTGGCCCTGATCCGCGTCACCTTCGAGCCCGCGCGCTGGGCCATGCGCTCGGCGGCTTCCGGATCCAGCGCCTTGTCCTCGGTCGCGACGATGTAGTAGCTAGGCTTTTCGTGCCACGCGGCGATGGTCACCTTGCCGTCGAATGCGCGCGCGGCCGTGGGCACCTGCGCGTGCGCCAGGAACTCCGCTTGCTTGCGCGGCAGATCCGCACCGAAATCCTCCGCGAACTTCTCGGGCCTGAGCGTCACGAAGCCATCCGGCGTCGCGATGAAATCTTCCATCCGCTCCTGCTTGGGCGGCGCAGGCTGTCCCGCGGTTTCGCCCGCATCCGGCACGAGCGCGGCGACATACACCAGCGCCTTGACCCTGGGATCCGCTCCCGCGACGGTGATGATCGCGCCGCCATAGCTATGCCCGACGAGTACGACCGGCCCGCTTTGCTGGTCGAGCACGCGCTTCGTGGCCGCGACGTCATCGTCGAGACCGGTCAGCGGCTGCTGCACCACGCTCACCGGATAACCGTCGCGCACCAGCACGTCGTACACGCCGCGCCAGGCGGAGCCGTCGATGAGCGCGCCGTGTACCAGCACGATGGCAGGCTTGGGGGCGGGTGTCGCCGCGGCGCCTGGCACGGTGTGGATGAGAGCCAGGCAGGCGATCGCGCGGAAGATAGTTGCGGCTTTCATGGGCGAAGTGTCGCCGAAAGCGGGGCGAGAGGGGAGTGACAAGGCTGTCGCGCAATCGAAACGGCCGGCCGCATCGAGATTCCACTCCGGGCCGCAATGTGCTTCATTGCCGCCATGAAACGCACACTACTGATACCGCTGCTCGCCATCCCCGTCATCCCCGCCGCTCACGCGGCGCCCGCGCCATGCGCATCCGCCGAACATCGCCAGTTCGACTTCTGGGTGGGCGACTGGCAGGTGCACGGGCCGAATGGCAAGTTCGCCGGCCTCAACCGCATCACGCAGGAATACGGCGGCTGCGTGATCCACGAACACTATGCGACCGGCAGGGGTTACAGCGGCGAAAGCCTCAATACCTACGACGCCGTGCGCAAGGTGTGGCACCAGACCTGGGTCGACAATGGCGGCCTGCTGCTCACGCTCGAGGGGCATTGGGACGGGAAGAGCATGGTGCTCGAGGGACTCGCGCCGACACCGGGCGGCGCCATCGCGAAGCAGCGCATCACGTGGACGCCGAACGATGACGGCTCCGTGCGCCAGCTTTGGGAAGCCGCGGATGAGAAGGGCGCATGGTCCGTGGTATTCGACGGGCGCTACACGCGCAAGTAAAGCGCCATGTCGAATGCCGTGGAGCTGATCCCTGTCGCGAACGCCGCCCAGGTCGCGGAAGTCGCGCGCCTGGCCCACCAGGTCTGGAACGAATTCTACGTGCCCATCATCGGGCAGGCGCAGGTGGACTACATGGTCGCGAAGTTCCAGTCCGCCGAAGCCATGCAATCGCAGATCGATTCGGGTTACGAGTACTTCCGGATCCGGCAGTCGGGCGAGAACATCGGCTACGCCGCGATCCGCCACGACGCGCCGGACGGCCGCGTGTTCATCAGCAAGCTGTACCTGCTCGCCACGCACCGCAAGACCGGCGCCGGCCGCCAGGCCCTCGAGCACATCGAGCGCATCGCCCGCGAGCGCGGCGCGACGCACCTCTGGCTCACGGTGAACAAGGGCAATCCTTCCGTGCGCGCCTATGAGCGCCTGGGGTTCGGGATCGTCGAAGCCCTGGTCATGGACATCGGCGGCGGCTACGTGATGGACGACTACAAGATGGAGAAGGCCGTCGCATCGCGGTGACGTCTCATGCCATCACGATTTCGCCCGGCGATGTGCTCGGCGATCGATGCGCCTCGCCTGTCGGAAATTTTCGCTCCTTGCCGCGCCGATTCACGGGTTCGGCCAGCAGATAGCGATCCCCCAGCCATGCAAGCGCGCCTTGAATTGCCGGGCCGTAATCATGGCGAGAAATCATCTCGTTCGTCGATTTCGTCTTCACGGCGTTCTCCAGCTCCCCTGGTTGTTAGCCTAATTGCCTCCCGTGGAAGTTTGTTTGAGGTTGCGGCGTCAGAAAGTGCTGACGAACAGCGCTGGTATTGTCAAATTCGACCTGTCGAAGGCGATCGCAAGGCGCACAGCCAGGTGACCGTACCGCTATCAATGCCGCTTTCGCGATAGGTCACGCCGCGAAACGAATTGCTCGCATCCGCACGCGCCTTCAGGCTACGGTCATGGCGAAGCTGAGCAGGCGGATGTTGTTAGGAGCCCCGGTCTGGATGGCGGCGGCGCGGGTGCCGGCTTTCACGCCATCCATCGGCAGCGGTCCATTCCAGCCCGACGTGGATTCACTGAAGCAATACCAGGCGCCCGACTGGTTCCGCGACGCCAAGTTCGGCATCTGGGCCCACTGGGGCCCGCAGGCGGTTCCGCGCCGCGGCGACTGGTATGCACGCTGGATGTACGTCCCCGGTCATCCGCACTACGCGCACCACCTCGAGCACTACGGACACCCCTCCGAGTTCGGCTACAAGGACATCATCCCGCTGTGGACGGCGGAGAAGTTCGATCCGGACGCGTTGATGGATTTGTACGTGCGCGCGGGCGCGAAGTACTTCGTCAGCATGGGCGTGCACCACGACAACTTCGACCTGTGGAATTCCCGTCACCATCGCTGGAATGCCGCAGCGATGGGACCGAAGAGAGACATCGTCGGCGCCTGGCGCGACGCGGCCCGCAAGCGTGGCCTGCGCTTCGGTGTCTCCGAGCATCTCGGCGCCAGCCACAACTGGTTCTATCCCAGCCACGGCTACGATCAGTTCTGGCCGAAGATCGGCGTGGACTACGACGGCGCGAACCCGCAATACGCGGATCTCTATCACCCCAGGCACGATGAGCCGTACAAGGGATCCGCCGCCACCTGGTACTCGAACGATCCTGCGTATCACAAGGTGTGGTTCGAGCGCATTCGCGATCTCGTCGACTCCTATCAACCGGACCTGCTGTATTCCGACGGCGGCATTCCTTTCGGCGAGGTCGGGCGCGCGCTCATCGCGCATCTCTACAACCAGAGCGTCGCCCGGCACGGCCGTCTCGAAGCGGTCTACA
>DASTRL010000298.1:0-13569 GCA_035761265.1 Steroidobacteraceae bacterium | reverse complement strand
ATGCTCGATGGTGCCGTCGTCCTTGAGTCCGAGCGTCAGGATCAGCGGCCGCAACGTCAGCCCCTGCAGGACCAGCGTGCCGACCACCACGAAGAAGGCGCACAGCAGCGCCAGGTCGCGATGCGGGAACTCGTCGGGCAGGGCATAGGCCGTGGCCAGCGTGACGATGCCGCGCATGCCCGCCCATCCGACGATGAAACTACCCTGCACCGAGGGCACGAATTTTCCCGGCCAGCGGCCAGGGCCGAACAGGCGATGCTTCCACCACGCCAGCC
Source organism: Steroidobacteraceae bacterium (assembly GCA_035761265.1). Classification (GTDB taxonomy): domain Bacteria; phylum Pseudomonadota; class Gammaproteobacteria; order Steroidobacterales; family Steroidobacteraceae; genus CADEED01. The sequence continues at coordinate 13,294 of DASTRL010000298.1, read as the reverse complement.
GGTTGTAGAACATCACCCAGGCGAGGCGCACCAGGATCACCATGCCCAGCACCGCGCCCGCGACCTCCAGGTAGTAGACGCGCTCGTTGGCATGCAGCGACTGGATGATGGGCCGAAGCTGCAGGCCGATGAGCACGAAGGCCAGCACGTTGAGCACGAAGACCACCGTCTCCCAGACCGCATACGAGGGGATGCGCAGCGCCGCGGGCGTGCGTTGCGGCGCGATGCGCGAGGCGCTGATCGCGTAGACCACCAGCGTGACGATGGGCGACAGGCCGACTTCCTCCGCGAATATCCACACCAGGAACGTCGTGACGAACTGCAGCACGATGGCGCTCGGAACGTCGGTCACGTGCCGCATCACGCGCGAGAAAATCTGCGCGAGCACGAAGCCCACGACGACGCTGGCGAGCATGGCGAGCGACAGGATCACCGTGCCGGTGCCGGTGAAGGTGGCGCCCATGGTCACGCTGACCACCAGCCGGTAGGTCATGAGCGCGGTGGCGTCGTTGAGCAGGCTTTCGCCCTCCAGGATCACGAGCACGCGATGCGGGATGCGCAGCCGGCGCATCACCGCCGAAGCCGCCACCGCGTCCGGCGGCGCGACGATGGCGCCCACGGCAATCGCCGCCGGCCACGGCATGTCGGGCACCAGGTAGTGCACCAGCCACGCCACCGCCGCGGTGGTCAGGCCCACCGCGATGAACACCAGCGACATCACCGGGATCCAGTAGCGCTTCAGGTCGCGCAGCGAGGTGTCGAAGGCGGCATCCAGCAGCGCCGGCGCGACGAACAGCGCCAGCGTCAGCTCGGGTTCCAGCGATAGCTGCGGGGCGTTGGGGATGAAGGCGAGGGCGGTGCCGCCGAGCGCGAGGAACGATGGGTAGGGCAGATTGAGCCGCCGGGCGAGCGCCGCGAGCAGCACGGCGCAAACCAGCAGGATCAGCAGGGACTGGAACAACAGCATGCACGGGAGTCTACGCAGTTGTGAGGCCCATCCGAAAGCGAAGCGCAGGTCCTTCCGCACCGCGCCGTGCCCGCGGGATCAGTCCGCGGGCTTCGCAGGATTCAAACCGATGCGGGCATGGCGTTCGGCGGCTTCCTGCGCGCCGGCAGCACCCAGCCAGGTCGCACGAAGTGACAGGTGTAGCCGTCGGGATACTTCAGTAGATAGTCCTGGTGCTCTTCCTCGGCTTCCCAGAAGGCGCCGGCCGGCTTCACCTCCGTTAGCGGCGCAGCAGGTCTTGCATGCCCCAGAAGCATCCGCCGGCGAGTATGGCGCGTTCGGTGGTCATTTCCGCTCCTCCACCTGGTCGAGGTACGCCCCGTAGCCCGCGGCCGCCATGTCGTCGCGATGAATGAAACGCAGCGACGCGGAGTTGATGCAGTACCGCAAGCCGCCGAGCTCCTCGGGGCCGTCGTCGAAGACATGGCCAAGGTGGCTGTCGCCGTGCGCGGAGCGCACCTCGGTGCGGATCATGCCGTGCGACCGGTCCTGCAGTGCGTTCACGTTCGCAGGTTCGATGGGCTTGGAGAAGCTCGGCCAGCCGCAGCCCGAGTCGAACTTGGCTGACGAAGCAAACAGCGGTTCTCCCGATACCACATCCACGTAAATGCCGGGTTCGTCGTTGTGCAGGTACTCGCCCGACCCCGGCCTTTCCGTGGCGCCCTGCTGGGTGACGCGGTACTGCTCGGGAGAAAGATTCTTGATGACGTCGGGATCGCGCGTAAACCGGCGTCCCGGGTCTTTTGGATCAGTGGTCGAGTTCATGAGTCGCCTCCTCGAGTCAATGCGGACCAGGGTGCATTCACATGGTAGTGGCGTCCAGCGCGATTGCACGTCCGATCGACGTTCCGCGTGGTCCGTGAATACGTAGTCGCGATCCGTCACGATCGTGTGGCATGCCGGCGCGCCGACGTCCTTCGTAAACGGCGACCTGGTTGACGTATCCTTCGGACTGCATGCGCTGCTGGACGCGGTCAGTACTGCGCTCAGGCAACCGCCGGGTGAAACGAGCAGGAGGTTTCATGCAGGTCCGCACACTGGGTCAGGGATTCGAAGTATCCGCGCTCGGCCTCGGCTGCATGGGGCTGAGCCATGCCTACGGCCCGGCGGTGGACAAGCAGCAAGCCATCCACCTCATCCGCACCGCGGTGGAGCGCGGCGTCACCCTGTTCGACACCGCCGAGATCTATGGCCCCTTCACCAATGAAGCGCTGGTGGGCGAGGCGCTGCAGCCCGTGCGCGCGCGGGTGAAGATCGCGACCAAGTTCGGCTTCGTGATCGACGCGGCGGGCAAGCCCACCACCAGGTTGAACAGTCAGCCCGCGCACATCCGCGAAGTGGTGCACGCGTCATTGCGGCGCCTGCGCACCGATCACATCGACCTGCTGTACCAGCACCGCGTCGATCCGCAGGTGCCCATCGAAGACGTGGCGGGCACGGTCCGGGACTTGATCCGCGAAGGCAAGGTGAAACATTTCGGCTTGTCGGAGGCGGGCGCGCAGACCATCCGCCGCGCGCACGCCGTACAGCCCGTGACGGCGCTGCAGAGTGAATACTCGCTGTGGTGGCGTGAGCCCGAGCAGGCGACTCTGCCGATGCTGGAGGAGCTTGGCATCGGCTTCGTGCCCTTCAGCCCGCTCGGGCGCGGGTTCCTCACCGGCAAGATCGACGCGAGCACGCAGTTCGATGCAACGGACCAGCGCAACAATTTCCCGCGCTTCTCGATCGAGGCGCGGCAGGCAAATCAGGGACTGCTCGACGTGCTCGCGCGCTTGGCGGCACGGCAGCAGGCGACCGCCGCGCAGATCGCGCTGGCCTGGTTGCTGGCGCAGAAGCCCTGGATAGTGCCGATTCCCGGCACCACGAAAGTCAGCCGGCTCGACGAGAACCTGGGCGCCGTGAGCGTGGTCCTCACGCCGGATGACCTGCATGAGATCGACATGGCTCTGTCCACGATCGTCGTGATGGGCGCGCGCTATCCGCAGAGCATGGCCCAGCTCACCGGGCGCTGATCTTCAAGCGTCCAACAGTGCCGGCAGCACGAACGCGAACAGGGCGCCGAGTCCGCAACTGCCGAGCGCGACGAAGTACAACCCCGCGCTGGCGCGTCGCAGTCGCATGCAACTGCGCGCCGCGCCAGGCTCCGCCGGGCAGGGCAGGCGGCGCGCGTGCCACAGCATTGCGCCGCTTGCGATGAGCAGGAATGCAGCGATGCCGAAGACCCAACCCTTGTGCTCGGACAACCAGACGAGCTGCGGGAAGGCGGAAATCAGCCCGACCATTGCCGCGCCCGCGCCGATGGAGACCAGTGCCGCCGGCAACACACAGCACACGAGCGTGGCGCTGCTCGCCAGCAGCGTGCCGAAGGCGACGCCGACGTTGCGGCGATGCGCTTCGATCATTGCGCGGTCTGTTTGAGCTCGGCGCGAATCGCGTCCAGCGAACGCTGGGTGCGGGCAATGCCTTTGACCTCGAAGCCCGCGGCCGCAACGGCCTTCGAAAGATCGACATCGGAGATGTCCTGGCCGGCGCGCGTCGACACGGCCACGACCTTCTTCTCCAGGTTCACGACCACGTCGGTGGTGGCGGGATTCTTGCGCAGGCTCTTTTCGATGCCCTGGGCGCACAGCTCGCAGACCATGCCGTTCACCTTCATTTCGATGGTGCCGGCGGCGGCGACGCCGATTATCGAGGCGCATGCGATCAGGATCAGCTTTTTCATGTAGAGCTTCCTATCGAAAGATCGAGATACGGATACAGACGCAATGCAGGCGCGACTCCGGCCATCCGCCTGTAGGTGGATAGGAGGGCTTGCGCGCGCCAGATTGCGCGGCGCCGCAGCCAAACACTAGCTTTCTGCGCCAGGAGGTGCCGAATGCAAGCCACGTTGGTCGAAATCTCGCTGAGCCTGGTCAAGCTGGTCGTGATGGGCGGGCTGGCATTCTGGATGACGCTCGCCGTCATCAACAACGTCATGGGATTCCGCGGCGCGGTCGTCGCGATCGGGCACCTCATGAACATGGAGCCGCTGCGCCAGCCGCCGACCGCCGACAGCCCCTTGCTGGCCCGCGCGATCGGCGGCACGAGGTGGCATCGCTTCGTGATGGCGCTCACGCTGCTATTCGAGATCGGCTGCGGGCTGCTGCTGTGGTGTGCGACGGCCATGATCGTCGCATCCATCTGGGGTACCGCCGACCGCGAGCAGGCGTTGACGGCGGTGAACCTGTCGCTGGCGGCGCTGATCGCGCTGTTGTTCTTCTTCCTGCTCGGCGGCACGTGGTTCGTGTACTACGTGAAGCAGGAAGGCCTGCAGATCAGTCACGTGGCGATGACCGGGCTCGCCATCGGCGCCGCGATCCTCTGCAATGCGGTCTAGATCAGCCGGCGCCCATCCTGCCAAATTCACCTTCAGACCAATCCCTTCTCGCGCAGCTCTTCCTTGAAGTACGCGTAGAAGATCGGTGCCGCGATCAGGCCGGTGATGCCGAACGCGGCTTCCATCGCCAGCATGGCGATCAGCAGCTCCCAGGCCCGCGCATTGATGTGCGAACCGATGATGCGCGCATTGAGGAAGTATTCGAGCTTGTGGATCAAGACCAGGTAGCCAAGCGAGCTCAGGGCGACAGGCACGCCCTGACTCAAGCAAACGATCACGATCGCGGTATTGGAGATGAGATTGCCGATGATGGGCAACAGGCCGACCACGAAGGTGAGCGCGACCAGGATCTTCACCAGCGGCAGATCCACGCCGAACAGGCGCAGCACCACATCGAGATACAGCCAGGTGAAGAAAGTATTGATCAGCGAGATCCAGAACTGCGCGAATACCACGCGCTGGAAGGAAGAGGCGAGGCGCACTGCATGGCGCGCGATGTCGTCGGCCAACGGCGTGCGCACCGGGTTCGGCGAGGCTTTCTGCATCGACAGCAATGCGCCGATGACCATGCCCAGCAGGATGTGCGCGAGTGAACGGCCAATGCCGCGGCCCGCAAGCTGCAACGATTCGGAGTTCGAGCGCAACCACTCGGCGAGGGTCGCACGAATGGTCTCGGTGTCGCCCGGCAGGTAGCTGCGCAGGCTCTCGGGCAGGATGGAGCGCGCATCCTCGATGATCTGCGCCATGCGCTGCATGAGCATCGGCACGCTCTCGCCGCTGTTGCGCACGAAGGCGACCAGGCCGACGCCGATGCCGATGAGCGCGGCGATCACGGCGCTCGCGATCAGCGTGACCGCCAGGATGCGCGGGCCATCGCGGCCGAGCGCACGCAGTCGCAGCCACGGCGTGAGCACGTCGACCAGCTTGAACACCAGCAGCCCGGCCAGCAGCGCCGACAGCAGATGCAGCTTGATGATGAGCGCGAGGACGACCGCGGCGATGATCCACGCCGCAATGTCTGCCCGGGTGACGGGGGTGGAAATGGGGACATTCCTCATTTCACTGTCACGATCCATCAAGGCTCTGCGACCTCACTTCGTTGCAGCGATTGTGACAACGAAATGAGGAATGTCCCCATTTCTAGGCCGACTTCTTCACAGGGCCGGCTTCCAGCACCTTCTTCATGCGCTCGATGCTCTTCTCGAGCACCGCCATGCTGGTGGCGAAGGAAGCGCGAAAGTGGCCCGGCGCACCGAAGCCCGAGCCCGGCACCACCGCGACGCCGGCGTCGTTGATCAGCATCTCGGCGAAGGCGTTGTCGTCCTTGCAGCCGAAGGCCAGCATCGCGGCCGAGCAGTCCGCCCAGGCGTAGAACGCGCCGCTGCCGGGCAGCGCGACGATGCCGGGTAGTTTGTTGAGCGCCTGGATGAAGTAGTCGTGGCGTCTCTTGAACTCGGCGTTCATGTCGGCGACGCACTTCTGATCTCCCGTGAGCGCCACCACGGCCGCCTTCTGCGTGATGCTGGAGGCGTTGCTGGTGCTCTGGCCCTGCAGCGTGGACATCGCGTTGACGATTTCCTTCGGGCCGCCGCAGTAGCCGAGGCGCCAGCCGGTCATCGCGTACGCCTTCGACACGCCGTTGATGGTGACGGTGCGGTCGTAGAGCTCCGGCGCCACGGTGAGCAGCGAGCAGAACGGCTCGCTGCCCCAGAAAATCTTCTCGTACATGTCATCGGTGCCGATGAGCACGCGCGGGTGCTGCAGCAGCACGTCGGCGAGCGCGCGCCACTCGGCGCGCGTGTAGGCCGCGCCGGTCGGGTTGCAGGGGGAATTGATCAACAGCAGCTTGGTCTTGGGCGTGATCGCCGCCTCGAGCTGGCGCGGCGTGAGCTTGTAGCCGGCGCTCGCCGGGCAGTTCGGCGTCACGGGCAGGCCGTCGGCGAGCAGCACCATGTCCGGATAGCTCACCCAGTACGGCGCCGGGATCACCACCTCGTCACCCGGATCGAGCACCGCCATGCACAGGTTGTAGATAGTCTGCTTGGCGCCGGAGCTCACCAGGATCTGGTTGCGCTCGTAGCTGATCTGGTTGTCGCGCTTGAACTTCTCGATGATGGCGTCCTTGAGCTCGACGATGCCGTCGACGTTCGTGTAACGCGTGAAGCCCTTGTTGATGGCCTCGATGCCCGCCTGCGCAATGTGCTTGGGCGTGTCGAAATCCGGCTCGCCGGCGCCGAGGCCGATGATGTCCTTGCCCTCCGCCTTCAGTTTCGCGGCGCGCGCGGTGACGGCGAGAGTGGGCGAGGGCTTGACGCGCTGGACGCGTCGGCTGAGCGGATTGGGCACGGCGGTGGACTCTTGTTGAAAAGTGTCGGGGATGGGGTGGTTCGAACGGCCGCGTATCTTACTTGATCCGCACGCGCAGGCCACGGGCCAGATGTGCCAATAACCCTAGGAATATCAAAGTACTGCAACGCTCGTTGTCGCCCGGCCTGCGGGTTGGTGAGCCGGTGCGGCACGATTTTCCGCGTTTGACCCGCAAGAGCCCGAGCAGGGCTTCCGGGAGAACGCACATGAAATATCTGTTTGCGCTTTGGCTCATCTCGCTCACCGCGTCCGCGCAGGCGCAGCTACTGGCGCCAAAGGGCGCCAAGGCCACCTTGCAGGTCGAATACCTGTACACCGCCGCGGGCACCTCGGGCAGTTACAGCGCCAGCGCCATCGATGAGTGGAAGGTGCGGCGCGTCGTCAACATCACGGCCCAGTACGTGGCCGAGGAGCCGATGGCTCTCGGCGTGCTCCACAAACCCGATGCCGTGCAACAGGCGGCCATCGAGACGCAGCGCACGCAGGTGAAGGCATTCGCGAAGAAGATGGAACCCACCGTCGCCGACATGATGAAGATCGCGGAGCGCTGCGGCGAAGACGAGGACTGCATCTCCAGGGCGATCTCCGATTACGGCAATCAGATGGACGTGAAGGAGGTCCAGGCGCGCAAGGCGGAGGGCCAGGCCCTGCTCAAACCCGGCGCGCCGCGCTATCAGCTCTGGAAGCTCGTTGCGCAGAGCGGCACGTACGAGGTCGACGAGACCACCACCCGCCAGGTGTTCGAAATGACCTGCACGCGCACGCAGGTCTGCAAGCGCGTGGTCACGACGCGCGGCAAGGGGCCGATCCCGCCTCCGCCCCGCGGATCGGTGGAGGGCGCGTCGCTGCTCGAGATCGACAGCGACAAGAAGGACATGGAAGCGAAGATGCCGGTGCCGCTGCAGGGGCTCAGGGTGGAGTCCAAGGTCCAATCGAACATCCCGGACGACGACTACGAGGCCGCGCAGACGCTCCCGGTGCGCATCCTGAAAGGCGCCGAGTCCCTGAGTTTCGCGATCCCCGGCGACGCGCTTCAGGCCTCCGGCACGAAGACCATCAAGGGCACGGGCGCCGGTGCCGAATCCGGCACGCTCACGGTGAACTGGACCTTCAAGCGCCATTGATCAGGCTCACATGCGCAACTACGTTTGTTTCCTGCTGGCTGCACTTGCGGGCTGCGCGCGACAGGAGCCGCCGGCAAGCCCCGCGACGACGACGCCGCCGCCGGCCGCAAGATCCACGCGGATTCCCACCCCGGCACAGCTCGAGCGCTTTCGCGCGGAGGGTCCGGATCCCACGCTGCGCAAGATCGCGGTGGCCGACTACTGGCTGCATTACAAGCTCATGCAGGCGACGGGCATCGAGCAGGCGCTGGGCGGCGAAGCGCGGGCGGTGGAGGCGCTCAAGGCGCTCGGCGAGGAATACGAGCGGCGCGCGCGCGGCGCCGCAACCGATATTCCGAAGCTGATCCGCACGGATTTCACCGGAGAAGGCTTGGCGAGCGGCTTCTTTGGCATGGGCGCGGGCAGTTTCGTCGGCATGGTTACCGGTGGCCTGGTGAGCAGTCTCTCCAACGAGCAGATCGCCGATCTGATGAAGGCGGGACCGATCCGGCACGGCAGCGAGCACGGTTCCTTCGAGATGCAGTTCGGTGCAGACGGGTCCGTCACGCAGGCCACGGAGTTCGAGGTCAACGAGGGCGGCATCAATGGCAAGGTGAAGATGAAGACCCGGATGGACACCTGCCCGGACGAGAACGGCAAGGTCTCGATCGACCTCGACGTGGACTCGCAGATGACCGTCAAGGGCAGAGATGGCACCGGCGGCTACGTGCACACGCAGATGAAGTACGAGCGCTGGCTCGACGACGATGCGCGGCTGATCGGCACCGCGGACGGCAGCGCCTCGAACCTGCACGTGCGCATGGGCGGCTATGAGAACTTCCGGCAGCAATCCCTGGACATCACGACGGGGCGCGAACGCGGCGGCCAGCCCATCTACGATTGGCACGGCGAACAGGGCTTCAGCATTTTCCGGCCGGATGAAGTCGAGCGCACGCGCAAGCTGCTCGACGGCGTCGAGTTGTTGCAGACGCTGGTGGCCGAATCGATGTTGCGGGGCATGGCGTCGGGTCCGCCGTGGGAGAACGGTCGCTGCATCGATCTCAAGGTGACGAGCAGCCCGGCAAAGCGCAGTGGATCGAAGCCGGGCGCCGCGTTCGATCTGGAGGCAGCGCCTCGCGTCAAGGGTGACGGCAAGCCGGCGGGCGGCACCGTGACCGCGACATTGACGGGCGGAACGCAACTGCAACCCGCCAGCGGCAAGGTGCGCGCCGATGCACGCTACAGTTATGCCGCGCCCGGGAAGAAGAACGAGGAAGCCAGCATCGCCTTCGAGTCGCGCAGCCGGCGCGGCGTGGGGCGGGCGACGCTTCAATTCGACACCAGGGTTGCCTCGGCCTATCGCGTCGAAGGCGGTGCCGACGAATTCCACGGCAGTGGCATCGCCTGTGACCTCGGGCAGCAGTTCTTCATCGAGGGCAACGGCGTCACCGTGCGCTTCGAGCCCAGTTCAGCGGAGGGCGGGCGCTACAGCTACTCCGGCACGATGAGCGGCTTTCGCGTGTATGGAAACGGAACGTACCGGGTGAATTACCGCGATGACGCCGCGGTGAGCATCCGCGCGACCGGCCCCGGGTCGGTGGTGACGCCGATCGGCACGCAGACGCGCGAAGGCAGCGAGGATTACACGCTGACGCCGGTCGAATCGGCGGCGTGCGCGGAGTAGGCGGTTGTCCCGGCCGCGATCGGCCATACAGTAGGACCTCCCAAACGCCACTGTATGCACGCGGGATTCCTGCCTGCCCGCGTGGCCGCTTCTCTACAATCACGTCATGGAACACAAGCCCTTCGTCCTGAAAGCCGACTACAAGCCCGCGGGCGACCAGCCCCAGGCCATCGCGCGGCTGGTGGAAGGGATACGGGATGGCTTCAGGCACCAGACGCTGCTCGGCACGACCGGCTCCGGCAAGACATTTTCCGTCGCGTCCGTGATCCAGGAGGTGCAGCGCCCCACGCTGGTCCTGGCCCACAACAAGACGCTGGCCGCGCAGCTCTATGGCGAGTTCCGGGAGTTCTTCCCGGAGAACGCGGTCGAGTACTTCGTCTCGTACTACGACTATTACCAGCCGGAGGCGTACGTGCCTTCGAGCGACACTTACATAGAGAAGGACGCGTCGATCAACGAGCACATCGAGCAGATGCGCCTCTCGGCCACGAAGGCGCTGCTCGAGCGCGACGACTCCATCATCGTCGCCACGGTGTCGGCGATCTACGGCCTGGGTGATCCCGAGTCGTACCACCAGATGATCCTGCACCTGAATCGCGGCGAGATCATGGATCAACGCCGGCTGCTGCGCCGGCTCGCGGACATGCAGTACACACGCAACGAGCTCGATCTGCAGGCGGGCACGTACCGCGTGCGCGGCGACGTCATCGACGTGTTCCCGGCCGAGTCCGCGCGCGAAGCGGTGCGCATCGAGCTGTTCGACGAGACCGTCGATTCCATCGCGCTGTTCGATCCGCTGACCGGCGAGATCCTGCGCAAGGTACCGCGCTACACGGTGTACCCGGGCTCGCACTACGTGACGCCCAAGGAGCGCCTGATCGGCGCCATCGACCACATCCGCGAGGAGCTGCGCGACCGTTTGAAGGTGCTGCGCGAGCAGAACAAGCTGGTCGAGGCGCAACGGCTCGAGCAACGCACGCTGTTCGACATGGAGATGATGAAGGAGGTCGGCTATTGCGCCGGCATCGAGAACTACTCGCGCTATCTGTCGGGCCGCCAGGCCGGCGAGCCGCCGCCGTGTCTGTTCGACTATCTTCCCGGCAACGCGCTGCTGATCATCGACGAGTCGCACCAGACCATTCCGCAGCTCGGCGCCATGTACAAGGGCGACCGCTCGCGCAAGGAAACCCTGGTCGAGTACGGTTTCCGGCTGCCGAGCGCGCTCGACAACCGGCCGCTCAAGTTCGAGGAGTGGGAGCAGCTCGCGCCGCAGATGATCTTCGTCAGCGCCACGCCTGGCCAGTACGAGTCGCGGCACGCGGCACAGACCGTCGAGCAGCTTCTGCGGCCCACGCACCTGGTGGATCCCGAGGTGGAAGTACGGCCGGTCGCCACCCAGGTGGACGACGTGCTCTCGGAGATCAACCTGCGCGTCGCGCAGGACGAGCGCGTGCTGATCACCACGCTCACCAAGCGCATGGCCGAGGACCTCACCGAATATCTGCATGAACACGGCGTCAAGGTGCGCTACCTGCACTCGGACGTGGAGACCGTGGAGCGCGTGGAGATCATCCGCGACTTGAGGCTCGGCAAGTTCGACGTGATCGTGGGCATCAACCTGCTGCGCGAGGGGCTCGACATGCCCGAAGTGTCGCTGGTGGCCATCCTCGACGCCGACAAGGAGGGCTTCCTGCGCAGCGACAACTCGCTGATCCAGACCATCGGCCGCGCGGCCCGCAACGTGAACGGCAAGGCCATCCTGTACGCCGACACCATCACCGGTTCCATGAAGCGCGCCATGGAGGAGACGCAGCGCCGGCGTGACATCCAGCTCGCCTACAACCAGAAGCATGGCATCACGCCACAGACCATCCGCAAGAACGTGCGCGACATCATGGAGGGCGCGCGCGCCGACACCACCGACTTCGGCTACAAGATGGGCCGCAGGAAGCGCGGCGCCGAGGAGGCCGCGCCGAACCTGGCGCTGCTCAGGCCCGAGCAGATCGTGCGCGAGATCAAGCGCATGGAAGCCGAGATGTACAAGCGTGCGCGCAATCTCGAATTCGAGGAGGCCGCGCGACTGCGCGACGCCATCGAGAAGATGAAACAGATGGAGCTCGGCCTGGTGGTGTCAGGCGGGGAAAACGCCGGCAAGTCGCGCGCCGGATGAACGCATCGAGTGCGCAAATGCCGCTGCCGGAGCGCTCGCGCTGGCAGCGCGAGCTGGCGCAGGCCATCACCGATCCGCGCGAGCTGCTCGCCGTGCTGGCGCTGCCGGCGCCGTGGCTCGAGCCGGCCGAACGCGCCGCGCGTGCCTTCCCGCTGCGCGTGCCGCGCAGTTTCGTCGCGCGCATGCGCCGCGGCGACGTCCACGATCCGCTGCTGCGCCAGGTGCTGCCGCTGGATGCCGAGCTGGTCGAGATGCCCGGCTATTCTCCCGATCCGCTCGAAGAGCGCGCCGCGCGCCGCGCGCCGCAGCTGCTGCAGAAGTACGCCGGCCGCGCGCTGCTCGTCACCACCGAGGCGTGCGCGGTGCATTGCCGCTACTGCTTCCGGCGCGAGTATCCGTACACCGAGGGCGCGCAGAACGCCGGCGGTCGCTGGAGCGAGGCGCTGGCCGCCATCGCCGCGGACCCGGGCCTCGAGGAGATCATCCTGAGCGGCGGCGATCCGCTGTCACTGAGCGACTCCCGGCTGGCGCAGCTCACCGACGCGCTGGCGGGCATCCCGCACGTGAAGCGACTGCGCGTGCACACGCGCCAGCCCATCGTGCTGCCGGCGCGCGTCGATGCGGGCCTGCTGGAGTGGTTGCGCGGGATCCGCCTGCCCACGATCGTGGTCCTGCACACGAATCATCCGGACGAAATCGATGCCGACGTGCGGCAGGCCTGTGCGTCGCTGCGCAGGGCCGGCGCGACGCTGCTCAATCAGTCGGTGCTGCTGCGCGGCGTGAACGACGATGCCGGCACGCTGGAGCGCCTGTCGGTCGCGCTGATCGACGCTGGCGTGCTGCCTTACTACCTGCACCTGCCGGATCGGGTGCGCGGCACGGCCCACTTCGACGTCGACGAAGGCACTGCCATGCTGCTGGTGACCGAACTGACGCGGCGGCTCTCCGGCTACCTGGTGCCGAAACTGGTGCGCGAGATTCCGGGCGCCGAATCGAAGGTGGCGCTGTCCGCGAGGCCCGTGGCCTGAGGCACCGGAACACCAGCTCCGTCCCGGTTTGCTAGGAAAGAGGGACTGTCCCTCTTTCAGCGGGTGGACTGGTCCGCGGGCAGTCCAAGTTTCTTGTAGAGATCCCGCCGCGCATTCTTGTCCGTGTCGATGACCTTGTGCGCATACGCGGCGACCTCGAGCGCGACCGCGCGCGGCACGACGATGACCCCGTCGCCATCGGCGACCACCACGTCGCCCGGCATCACGAGCACGCCGCCGAGCACGATGGGCCGGTTCACCGACTCCACTTCATTGCGGCCCGGGCGGATGCCGCGGCCCACCTGCTTGAGATACAACGGCACCTTCTCGGCGATGATCTCGTCGGTGTCGCGGCAGGTGTTGCTGGTGATGACGCCCACCGCGCCGTGCAGCTTCCAGCTCATGATGTTGTTCGAGCCGATCGAGCCCACGTCGGTCTCGGGCGCCTCCTCGATGACGACCACGCTGCCCTCGCGCAGCAGCGGCACGAAGGGCTCGGGCGTGCGCTGGTTGTAGAAGTCGCCGACCCACTTGTCGAAATCCGCCTCGGATCGCCTGCC
>DASTRL010000297.1:0-32338 GCA_035761265.1 Steroidobacteraceae bacterium | reverse complement strand
TGGCGGAACCGAAGAAATCGAATTCAAGAGCGTCAACGGCTACATACCGGCACTCGCCATCCTGCTCATCGTCTTTGGCATACCCACGTTGATCGTGAACGAGGTCAGGTCCGGCGAACCCAACGAAGCGCTGGTGGCCATCTCGGTCGTGGTCGGCGTACTGCTGGCCGCATTCCTCGCCAAGGGCCTGTACATGCTGCAGCCGAACCAGTCGGCGCTGCTCATGCTCTTCGGCTCCTATCGCGGCACGGACTACTCGACCGGCCTGCGCTGGGCGAATCCCTTCTTCAACAAGACCAAGGTCTCGCTGCGCCTGCGCAACTTCAACAGCGAGAAGCTCAAGGTGAACGACAAGCGCGGCAACCCGATCGAGATCGCCGCCGCCGTGGTCTGGCGCGTCAGCGACACGGCGCGGGCGGTGCTCGACATCGACCACTACGAGCAGTACGTGCCCATCCAGGCCGAGGCGGCGCTGCGTCACCTCGCCAACGAATACTCCTACGACCACATCGACGAGGCGGACAGCGCGCTGACCCTGCGGGCCGGCGGCGACGAAATCATCTCCCGCCTCAAGCGCGAGCTGCAGGAGCGCTTCGAGAAGGCGGGCCTGCGCGTCGAGGACGCGCGTCTCACGCACCTGGCCTATGCGCCGGAGATCGCGGGCGCCATGTTGCGCCGGCAGCAGGCCGAAGCCGTCATCAGCGCGCGCAAGCAGATCGTGCAGGGCGCCGTGACCATGGTGGAGATGGCGCTGACGGGCCTCACCGAGCGCGGCGTGGTCGAGCTCGACGCCGAGCGGCGCGCGGCCATGGTGTCCAACCTGCTGGTGGTGCTGTGCGCGGAGACCGAGGCGCAGCCGGTCATCAACGCGGGCACGCTCTATTCATAAGGGGATGGCTTGAGCGAGCCGCCAAATCGCAAGGCGTTCCTGCTGCGCCTCGATCCGGCCGTCGCGGCCGCGATCGAGGCGCTCGCGGCGCAGGAGCTGCGCAGCGTCAATGGCCAGATCGAGTGGCTGCTGCGCGAGGCGCTGGCCAAACGCGGACGCCCGGTGAATACCGCGTCGCGCACCAATGCGCGCCGCATCAGGAAGGAAGACTAGCCAGCCGCCGGATCTGCGCCGGCATCGACCATGGCCTCGACCTCTTCGTAGTCGAGGCGTTCCACTTCCGTGAGCTCCTGCGCCACCGCCTCGATGATGTGCCAGTCGCGCTCGACCAGCGCGACCGCCTCGCGGCTCGCGGCCATGAACTGCGATTGCGTCAGGCCGAGCGTCGCCATGGCTTCGCGGTCCTGCGTCGCGGCTTCGCCCTCGAACATGCGGTCGGATCGCAGACCGCGGGCGCGCGCCTCGGCGCACGGACCGGCGAGCAGCACCACGGCGAGGAGTTCGGGCGGCATGACGATCTCGCCGAGCTCTTCCATCTCGTTCCAGTACAGCGCGCCGTCCGTCTCCAGCGATTCGTCCGGGATGATCGACACCTGGTCGAATACCAGTCCCGCGCGGATCGCGGCCACGGCATGGCCCGCTTCATGAATCGCGGTGATGCGCTCGAGGTCGATCACCTGCGTGCAGCCACCGGCGCGCCGAAATTGCGGCAACCCGCGTCGGTGGCGACATCGCCCGGCGTCTTGGCGCAGGCTGCCGCGACGTGCGCACGGAACTTCGCGACCACGGCGGCGCGCTGCGGCGTGCTGCTCCAGTCACGCAGCGCCTGGTCGAGGCGCGTGAGCCGCGACAGCGTGCGCCGATGAATCCGGTTCGGGCCGTCGAGCTCGCGGATCACCTCGAGCCCCACCCTCTCGATGGTGGCCGTATCGTCCGGCGCGAGGCGCAGCAGGCCGTCGAGATACTGATAGCCCCACTGGAATCGGGACGCGGGACCGCGCGCCTTGGCGAAGGCTTCCGCCAGCAGCTCGAGCGCGCGCTGCTCGTTGCCCAGGTGCTCCTCGGCGTCGGCCCAGTCACCGAGGTAGTAGTGAGGCGTGTTGGACGTCGACGCCTCGAGCTGCAGCAGGTCACGCGCGCGCGTCCAGTCATCGAGCGCAATGTAGATGTTGATCGCCGAGTTCACGACGCCGGCGCGCACGTAGGGTTGCTGCTTCACGGCGAGCATCTTCGTGGCCGTCTGCAGCGCGACGCTGCGCACGTCGGTGGGCACCTTGCCGTCCGCCGCGAAGGCCTGCGCCACACGGATCTTCATGAGCTGCGCCGCGAGTTGATCCGCCGGGGCGAACTGCGGATTCGCGGTGGTGGCATCGGCCACGGCCATGATGCGCGTGCGAATGCCCGGCGCGATCTGCGGCAGCGTCTGGCGCGCGGCCAGGTAGAACGCCTTCGGCAGTCCGCGCAGTGCGTCGGCATTGGCGACCGCCAGCTCCTGGTCCGCCAGCAGCTCGTTGATCCGCACGATGAGCACGCTGAGCTCTCTGTCCGCCTTGCCGCCCTTCTCGATGGCGGCCTGCTGCAGCGTCGCGGCTTCGGCGGCCGCCAGGATGCTGAAGCGGGCGCGTTCCTTGGCGAGATTCGCGGGACAGATGCGCGCGGCATTCTCGAAGGCGCTGAGCAGGGTTTCGGACTTGAAGACGCCCTCGTCCTCGAGATCGAAGGCGTGGTACGCGAGGCGGCGGCAATCCGCGGCGGCCAGTGGCTTCTCGCCCCGGGTGGCGAGCGCCAGCACGTCCTTGATGGGCCGCACGTCGCCCAAGGCGTCATCCAGCACGCGCGCGTACAGCGTGAGATCCATGTTGCCGGCGATGCGCGTGATCTCCGTACGGTCCGGCTTGAACACCACGACCGTGGGATATCCGGTCACGCGGAACACGTCGCCCCACTTCTGCGCGTCGGGCAGATCGCCGTCGAGATACACGGCCACGAACAGCTTCGATTTCTCGATGAAGTCGGGACGGCTGAACACGGCGGACTTGAGCTGCTTGCACGGCGGGCACCATTGCGCGCCCCAATAGAGCAACACCGGCTTGTTGGCGGCCTGCGCCGCCTTGAAGGCCGCGTCCACGTCGCCGTTGAACCAGGCGATGCCCGGCGCGTCGGAGTGGATGCGCGCGAGATCCGGCTTGGTCGCCGGCGTGGTCGACGCGGCGTGTGCGAATGCGGAAGCGATGACGAATGCCACCGCGGACATGAATGAAAAGCCGTGACGCATTTTTCCACCAGGGTGTCTGCGCGCTAGGCGCTGCAAGGTCGTCACGTTAGCATGCGCGGCCATGAAACAGCCCTCCTTCGATTCCATCCTGGCAGCCCGCCTGACGCGCCGCGCCGTGCTCGGTTCCGCCGCGAGCCTCGGGCTTGCCGCGTGTGCGCGGATTCCGACGCGCGCTGACGCCGGCGTCGCACCGGCGCCGTTCAGGGGGATTGCGCCGCAAAAGGACGACGCATTCACGATTGCCGCGGGCTATCGCTACAACGTCGTCGCGCGCTGGGGCGACAGCCTGGTCGCGGGCACGCCCGACTTCGACACGCGCCGCATGGTGAACAACGATTGGCTGACCGCCGATGCGGTCGACGCGCAGGCGCGGCAGTTCGGCAGCAACTGCGACGCC
This sequence comes from Steroidobacteraceae bacterium, assembly GCA_035761265.1. Lineage (GTDB taxonomy): Bacteria > Pseudomonadota > Gammaproteobacteria > Steroidobacterales > Steroidobacteraceae > CADEED01. The sequence goes on along the minus strand of DASTRL010000297.1, from coordinate 28,777 downwards.
GTGCAGTACTTTCCCCTGGAGCGTGCGTCTCGCGGCCTCCTCTGCGTGAACCACGAATACTTCAGCGCCGAGCTGGTGTTCACCGGACATCGCGGCGCGGGCATGAAACCCGACGAGCGCAGGCGCTGGATGGAACAGCATCCGCACGCCACGAAGTTCATGCAGACCGCGCATGGCGTCGCCGTCATGGAATTGCACCGCGGCCGCGATGGCTGGTCGCACGACAAGTCCTCGCGCTACACGCGACGCATCACGGCGCTCACGCCGATGGAAATCTCGGGCCCCGCGCGCGGCCACGTACTGATGCGCACCAGGGCGGATCCCGCCGGCACGCGCGTGTTCGGCACGTTCGCGAACTGCGCGGCCGGCAAGACGCCGTGGGGCACCTATCTCACCGCCGAGGAAAACGTCGACGACTACTTCTCGGGCTCGCGCAGCGTGCACGGCGCGAATCCGGACGCGGCCTGGATCGCTGCCATGCGCCGGTTTCCGTTCCGCGAAAACAGCTTCTACGGCTGGGACTACCAGGACGCGCGCTTCGACATGCGCCAGGAGCCGAACGAGCCGCTGCGCTTCGGCTGGATGGTGGAGATCGATCCGCACGATCCGCACTCGCCGCCCAGGAAGCGCACGTCGCTCGGCCGGTTCCAGCACGAGGGCGCGAACACCATCGTCGGGAAGACCGGCCACGTGGCGGCCTACATGGGCGACGACGAGAAGTTCGAGTACGTCTACAAGTTCGTGACGCGCGAGCGCTTCGATCCGAAAAGTCCGCAGGCGAACCGTGACCTGCTGGATCACGGCACGCTGTACGTCGCGCGCTTCGATGCCGACGGTACCGGCGAATGGCTGCCGCTGGTGCAGGGCGAGAACGGGCCGCTGAACGCGGCCGCGGGCTTCGCCGACCAGGGCGACGTCGTCATCAAGGCGCGCGCCGCCGCGGACTTGTTAGGCGCCACGCCCATGGATCGCCCCGAGGACGTCGAGCCGAGCCCGCTCACCGGGCGCATCTACGTGGCCTGCACCAAGTCCGGGGAACGCGGCGAGTCGGACACGCAGTGGAGCGGGCGCGAAGTGGACCCGACGCCGAACGCGGCCAATCCGCGGCCCGACAACCGCTCGGGGCACATCATCGAGATCACCGAGGATGGCGACGATGCCACCGCCACTCGTTTTCGCTGGGAGGTGTTCCTGCTGGCGGGCGATCCCGCGCAGGGCCGCTACATAGTGGATGCGCGCGAGCTCGTGCCCGGCAAGCTCGGGTCGGAGGACACGTATTTCGCGGGCTATCCGAACCCCGCCGACCTCGCGCGCGTGCATTGCCCTGACAATCTCGGCATCGATCCTTCGGGCCGGCTGTGGATCGTTTCCGACACCGACGACAGCCGCTGGCCCAACAATGGTTGCTTCGTCGTGCCCACCAGCGGTCCGCAACGCGGCATGTTGAAGCAGCTCGCCAGCGGTCCGGTCGGCTGCGAAGTCTGCGGCTGCGAATTCACGCCCGACGGACGCACGCTGTTTCTCTCGATCCAGCATCCCGGCGAAGGCGGCACGCTCGACCATCCGCACAGTCATTGGCCGGATGGCAACGGGCTGCCCGCGCGCGCGTCGCTGCTGGCTGTCGAGCGGGAAGACGGCGCGCCGGTGTAGCGGGACCTGCGGCCGGCGCGCCGCCGGTTGTTAGGTCAAATCGCGGCATTCAGCCGCCGTTCAATGCGCCTGCCCTAGATTGGCGCCATGAACAGGTCACTCATCCGCATCGTCGCCGCGCTCGCGTTACTGGCATCCGTCGGCGGCTGCGCCAGCCTCTCCAAGAACGAATGCCTGGCGGCGAACTGGGAAGACATCGGCATCCGCGATGGCGCCAACGGCCGTCCGGAGGAATACCTGATCCAGCATTCCAAGGCCTGTGCCAAGGTAGCCGTGGTGCCGGATCGCGGCGCCTGGCTGCACGGCCGCGAGCAGGGACTGGACCGCTTCTGCGTGCCCTACCGCATGTACCAGCTCGGCGAGTTCGGCGGCGGCTTCGATGCGGCCGTCTGCCGCAACTACGACCAGGACCGCCTGATCAACGCCTACGAACAAGGCCGCGAGGTCAGTCGCCTGGCCGGCCACCTCGCCTCCATCGACGAGGAGATCGCCGGCATCAACGACCGGCTCGACGACGAGGACGTGGAGAAGAAGGAGCGACTGGCGCTGGTCTATCGTCTGGGGCAACTCGCATATCAGCGAAATGACGCGGAACGCGCCTACGAAGACGCGCGCTCACGCGCGCGAAACCTGTAGCGCGCCTCGCCTAGAATTCCTGCATGAGCATGCAGGCGCCCCGCACGCAGCAGCAGTACCAGCTGCAGAAGACCGGCGACGCACCGCCGGCGCTGAAACTCGTCGATGCCGCCGTGCGCCCGCCCGGCGATGCCGAAGTGCTGGTGCGCGTGCACGCGACCTCGCTCAATCGCCGCGACATCTACGTGAAGCTCGGCCGGTACCCCGGGCCGATGCACGCCCAACTCGTGCCCCTATCCGACGGCGCCGGGGAAGTCGTGGCCGTCGGCGCCAAGGTTACGCGCTTTCGCCCGGGCGATCGCGTGGCGTCCATCTTCTTCCAGCAGTGGTTAGAGGGACGCCCCAGGCCCGAGCACATGGCGACCGCGCTGGGCGGCGCCATCGACGGCATGCTGTCGCAGTACGTCACGCTGAGCGAGCAGGGGCTGGTCGCCATCCCCGCCGGTCTCAGCTACGAAGAGGCGGCAACGCTGCCCTGCGCCGGCGTCACCGCCTGGAATGCGCTGGTGACGCGCGGGCGCACGCAGCCCGGCGATTTCGTGCTGCTGCTGGGCACCGGTGGCGTGTCCACGTTCGGCCTGCAGCTCGCGCTGGCGCTCGGCGCCCGGCCCGTGATCACCAGCTCTTCGGACGAGAAGCTGGCGCGCGCCCGACAACTCGGCGCCGCCGTCATCGTGAACTACCGCAGCACGCCGGACTGGGACAAGGCCGTGCTCGAAGCCACCGGCGGGGTGCAGCAGGCGCTCGAAGTCGGCGGCAAGCAGACGCTGCCGAAGACACTGGCGTCATTGGGCTTCGGCGCGCACGTGGCGCTGATCGGGGGCTTGAGCGAATTCGGCGGCGACATTCCTTCCTACTCGCTCATGGGCCGCAACGCCACGGCCTCCGGCATCTACGTGGGATCCCGCGCGGACTTCGAGGCGCTGAACGCGTTTCTCGGCAAGCACCCGGTCAAGCCCGTGATCGACAAGGTGTTCGAATTCGAGAACGCGCCGGCGGCTTATGACTACATGGATTCCGGCGCGCTGTTCGGCAAGGTGGTCATCCGGCTGTGACGCGGCCGAGCGCGCGCACCTGCCGGCCGAACCACCAGCCGTTGAGCGCGTGCAAGGGCCCGAGCGCAAAGTAGATCAAGCCCGGTATCGCCGTGTCGGTCAGCGTGTACGCCAGCAGGATCGACAACAGGCAGACGCCGACGTAGATGAAGTTTCCGGCGAGATCCAGTCGCGTCAGCAGGATTTCCTTCGCGTCGAGGCCGAGCTCCTCGCGCCTGCGCAACGCGTTCCAGTACAGCACGCCGTACAGGCTCCACACCCCCGCGAACCCCAGGCCGTAGATGAGATACAGCATGTCGCCCTGCGCGGGGCTCTCGATCTTCGGCGCATCGTGCAACTGCAGCTGGAAGAGGCCCACCGTCAGCATGGTGAACAGGAACTTCAGTGGATAGACGAAGAACAGCACCAGCACGAGGATGGCCATGGTCGTGACGCGCGTGAGCCCGTCCTGCAGGCCGTAGCGCCGGTGATAGCGGAAGTGCGCCGTCCAGAAGGTCATCAGCAGCGTGAAACAGATGATGAACGCCGGCAATGCGCGCACCACGTCGAGCAGGCCATCGAAGGTATGCGGCACTTCCAGCGACACCACCAGCAAGGTCACCGCGAATGCGAACACCGCGTCCGTGAAGCCCTCGACGCGCGAGACCTCGGTGCCGCGCCAGCGGAAGTTGTCTTCGTGTTTCGGCGCGAGCGGCAACCGCGCGCGCAGCCCCTGGACGGTCGATGTTTCGTTCATGAGTGTCTTTCGACCCCGTTGTCCTGTCCCTGCGGCGACATGATAGGCCACAAGACGGCCGTGCGGTGCACCCGATGGGCTGCAGCTCTCAGGCGCGCGGCTTCGCGCGACGCGTGGGCTCCGCCTGCAGCGGATCCTCCGGCCAGTAGTGCCGCGGGTAGCGGCCGCGCATGTCCTTGCGCACCTCCACGTAGGCATTGCGCCAGAAGCTGGCCAGATCGCGCGTCACCTGCAGCGGGCGGCGTGCCGGCGACAGTAGTTCGAAGGTCACGGGCACGGTGCCGCCGCCGATGCGCGGCGTGGCCGCGAGCCCGAACACCTCCTGCATGCGCATCGCCGCGACCGGCGCATTGTCGCTGCGGTAGTCGATGCGCGCGCGCGTGCCGGTGGGCAAGCCGATGTGCGTCGGCGCCAGCTCGTCGAGCCGGCGTTGTTGTTGGTGGCTCAGTCGCGAGCGCAGCGCCTCGAGCAAGGGCACGCGGGACAGCTGCGAACGGCGCGTGATGCCGTCGAGGAAGGGCTCGATCCAGGATGGATCGCGCGCCAGCGCTTCCATCGAGAACCCGGGCCAGTCTTCCAGGTCCTTGCGCGCGAGCCCGCGCACGAATTCGGCGCGCGCGACGAAATCCCGCGCCTCCTCGTCCCAGGGCAACGCGTCGAGACCCATGGAACGCAGTCCCTGGAGCATGGCCGCCGCGGTGGCCTCGCGCGGCACGTCGTGCAGCGGCTTCTCCTCGACGAGGAGCTCGTCGAGCCGGCTCACGCGGCGCGCCACGACGGACTCGGTGCGCTCGTCCCAGGTGAGCTCGTCGGCGCGCACGATCTGCGCGGCGAAGTGCTCGAGCAGGTCGGCCCGGTCGAGCGGCGCCGCGAGCTGGATGCGCGCCTCGCGCTCCCGATCGTCGACGTCGACCGCGACGATGAACTCCTGGCGCGCGATGGATTCGTTCGCGGCGAACACCGCGCCGCGGCCGTTGCTCATCTGGTAGCGCGCCTCGCCGCCGGGGCGGCGCCGCGCGATACGGTCCGGGTAGGCAAAGCCCAGCAACACCCCCGCCGCCACGCGCGGTCCCGCCTCGCGTGAAGAGGAGCCGAGCTGCTGCTCGAACGCGCGCTGCGCGCGTCGCACGCGCTCGAGCGCGCCGCGCTCTGCGCCGGCGCCGCGATGCAGCGCCTCCAGGCGCGTGCGCACGTCGCTGTCGCGCGTGATGCCGGGACCACGCAGCAGATCGCGATCCGAGAGCAGCGCGGCCAGCTCCGCCGCGAGTGAAGCGGCGCCGAGCTCGCGCCCCTCGAGCAGCATGTGGGCGAGCCTCGGGTGCGCGGGGAATGCCTGCATCGCGCGACCATGTGGCGTCACCTTGCCCGCCGCATCGAGCGCGCCCAGCCGCTTCAGCAGATCCCGCGCGCTGGCGAGCGTGGCCGCCGGCGGCGGATCCAGCCAGCGCAGTTGCTCCGCGGCCGTTCCCCACACCGCCAGGTCGAGTGCCAGCGGCGCCAGATCCGAGACGCATATCTCGGGGGGCGCATGGGCCGCGAGACTGCGCTCGGCGCCCTCGCCCCAGATCCGATAACAGATGCCCGGCGCGGTGCGGCCGGCGCGCCCCGCGCGCTGCTCGGCCGAAGCGCGCGAGATGCGCTGCAGCTCGAGGCGGTTCATGCCGCTCGCCGGGTCGAACAGGCTGCGGCGCTCGAGGCCGGCGTCGACCACGACGCGCACGCCGTCGATGGTGAGACTGGTCTCGGCGATGTTCGTGGCCAGCACGATCTTGCGACGTCCGGATCCGGCCGGCTTCAATGCCGCGTCCTGCTCGCCGGGCGCCAGCTCCCCGTACAGCGGCGACACGTCGATGTGAGCGCCGAGGTCGTCCAGCATGCCCTGCACGCGGCGGATCTCGCCGGCGCCCGGCAGGAACACCAGCACGTCGCCCTCGGTCTCGGCCAGTGCGCGCCTGATGGTGCGCACCACCAGCAGCAGCGGCTCGTCGCGCCCGCCCGGCAGCGCCGGCAGGCCCGATCCCGTGTAGCGCACGTCCACCGGGAACATGCGACCGGCCGCGGTGACGCGCGGTGCATCGCCTAACAACCTGGCCACCGCTGCGCCGTCCAGCGTCGCCGACATGACCAGCAGGCGCAGCTCCGGCGCCAGGTTTTCCTGCGAGTCCAGTGCGAAGGCGAGGCCGGTGTCCGCGTGCAGGCTGCGCTCGTGGAACTCGTCGAACAACACCGCGGCCACCCCCTCGAGCGCCGGATCACTCTGCAGCATGCGCGTGAACACGCCTTCGGTGACCACCTCGATGCGCGTGCGCCGGCTGACGCGCGTTTCCATGCGCATGCGATAGCCCACGGTCTCGCCCACCGCCTCGCCGAGCGTGCTGGCCATGCGCGTGGCCACCGCACGCGTGGCGAGGCGCCGCGGCTCGAGCATGATCAGCCGGCCGTCGCGCAACCACGGCTCGTCCAGCAATGCAATCGGCACGACGGTGCTCTTGCCGGCGCCGGGCGGCGCTTCCACGACGGCATTGCGCCCGCGCGCCAGCACGGCCCGCAGCTCGGGCAGGACTTCGTCGATAGGCAGGCCGGATTTCACGAGCACGCGATGATACGCGAGGGCCTCTGCTAACATCCGTGCCATGCGCTGGCGCCAGAGTCGCGAAAGCCAGAACGTCCAGGATTACCGTGGTCGCAGCACCGGCGGAGGCGCCGGGCTGAAGCTCGGCCTGGGCGGCATCGTGCTCGCCGTCATCGCGTACTTCGTCGGCGGGCCCGACCTCGTGATGAGCCTGTTCAGCGGTGGTGGCTCCGCGCCGCTGCAGGAAGCTCCGATCGAAACCAGCAGGCCCGGCGATGAGGCCGGGCAATTCGTCGCCCACGTGCTCGGTGACACCGAGGAAACCTGGACGGCGGTATTCGCGCAGGGCGGGCGCCAGTACGAGGAGCCGCTGCTCGCGCTGTTCTCCCAGGGGATCAACACCGGCTGCGGCGCGGCCACGTCGGCGGCGGGCCCCTTCTACTGTCCACCGGACCGCAAGGTGTACATCGATCTCGCATTCTTCCGGCAGCTCGAAACCGAGTTCGCCGCACAAGGCGATTTCGCCAAGGCCTATGTCATCGCGCATGAAGTCGGGCACCACGTGCAGAACCTGTTGGGCACGCTGGAGCAGGCGCACGCCGCGCAGCAGCGCGCCTCCGGGGAGGAAGCGAACGCCATCCAGGTGCGCGTCGAGCTGCAGGCGGACTGTTACGCCGGCATCTGGGCACACTACGCCGACAGTGCTCGGCAGCTCGTCGAAGCCGGCGACATCGATGAAGCGCTGAACGCTGCCTCGGCCGTGGGCGACGACACCATCCAGCGCCGCATCACGGGCAACGTGAACCAGGAATCCTTCACGCATGGCTCCGGCGCGCAGCGCCAGCAATGGTTCCGCAAGGGCTATTCGACCGGGTCGGTCGACGACTGCAATACTTTCAAGTGATGACGAGCGAGACGCGCAAGCCGTTGGCCACCGGAGGCTGCCAATGCGGCGCCGTGCGCTACGCGTTCTATGCGCCGCTCGAGAATGCCCATGTGTGCCACTGCCGCATGTGCCAGCGCGCCACCGGCGGCGTGTTTGCTTCGTTGGCGGGCGGCAAGCCGGAGAATTTCGCCTGGACGCGCGGCACGCCCACCTTCTTCGCGAGCTCCAATCTCGCCAAGCGCGGTTTCTGCGAGCGGTGCGGCACGCCGCTGTCATTCAAGTACGACACGCCCACCGCGCGCATCTACACCACCATCGGCTCGCTCGATCGGCCGGAGGATGTGGAGCTGATCAAGCAGTACGGCATCGAGAGCCGGTTGCCATGGGTGAAGTTCTGCGAGGACGTGCCCGCGGAACGCACGGGCGAGTCGGCGCAGGCGCAGGAATTCCTGGCCAACCTGCAGAACCACCAGGCGCAGGCCCGCAAGGGCTGAAAACAGCGCATTTCCATGTAAAGTCCGCTTGACTGTCAAGGTTGCTTGACAGGCGCATTCTGCCGCGATAGCCTGTCAAGGAACCTTTACAGAGTCATCCGGAGCACAGACATGCTGGAACGCGAAGCGAAGAGGAAGTACCAGAAGGAGCTGTTTGGCGCGTTGGCGCTGTACGTCGTGGTGTTGTTCACCTCGATCTGGCTGAGCAAGCCCATGGAGCCCGGGGCGGCGCGTACCGCGCTGCTGCTCACGCCGATCATTCCCATCCTGTTGTCCATCTGGGCCATCGTGCGGCAGTTCGGCCGCATGGACGAGTTCGTGCGGCTGCGCACGCTCGAGAGTTTCGCCATCGCCGGCGCGGTCACCGCGGGAGTCACGTTCACGTACGGCTTCCTCGAGAGCGCGGGCTTTCCGAAGCTCAGCATGTTCTGGGTATGGCCCGTCATGGGCTTCGTCTGGGGCGTGGTGGCCTGCGGTCGCTGTCTGGTGTCGAAATGAAGAACCTGGTCCGCGACCTGCGCACCGACCGTGGCTGGAGCCAGGGCGATCTCGCGGACCGGCTGGAGGTCTCGCGACAAACCATCAATGCGATCGAGACCGGCAAGTATGACCCGAGCCTGCCGCTGGCTTTTGCGCTGGCAAAGCTGTTCGGCAAGCCCATCGAAAAGATCTTCCAACCGGAGTAATTCCCATGCGAACTGCGATTTTTGCGGGCGCAGCCTGCGCCCTGGCCCTTCTCGCGCCTGCGTTTTCCGCGGAAGCGAAGCACGCCGCCACCTACGAGGTGGGCGCCCTGGCCGTCGAGCAACCCGCGGGCGACGGGCCGCCGCTGATCTTCATTCCGGGGCTCGCCAGCGGTAGCTGGACCTGGAAGGCAGACGCCGCGAGGCTCGCGAAGACCCACGCCGTCTATCTGGTGACCGTGGCCGGCTTCGATGGCCGCAAGGCGATGCCGGGTGCGACGCTCGAGTCGTTGTCCGGCGACCTGCGCAAGCTGATCGAATCGAAGCACATCGAAAAGCCCGTGCTGATCGGGCACAGCATGGGAGGGACCCTGGCGCTGTCGTTCGCCGCTGAGCATTCCGATCTCATCGCGGGCGTGGTGGCGGTCGATGGACTGCCCGTTTTCCCGGGAACCGAGAATGCCAGCGGCGATCGCAGCGCGTTCGCGCAGCGCGCGCGTGATCAGATCCAGAACCAGACGGCGGAGCAGTTCAGGGCCTACCAGCACACGTACATGAAGCAGGTGGGCGCCATCGACGAGGCCACCGCGGAGCGGATCGCGGAGCTCTCGAGCCGCAGCGATCCGAAGGCGGTCGCCGATTTCGCCGCGCAGCTGCTGATGCTCGACCTGCGCCCGAAGCTGGGCACGATCAAGGTGCCGGTGGTGGAAATCTCCCCGTTCCACGCGCCGGACTTCGCCGCCATGGGCGTGGATGAAGCCGGCAAGACCAACTACTACCGCATGCTGCTCGACGGCATCGAAAAGCTGGACGTGATCTCGGTTTCACCGGCGCGCCACTTCGTGATGTTCGACCAGCCGGAGAAGTTCGCCGCCGCGCTCGACCAGGCGCTGGCCGGGATGCGGTGATCAGGAAATGGGGACATTCCTCATTTCCTAGCAAACGGGGACACACCTGCGGCAGGCGCGTCCCCGTTTGCCCGCGAAGCGGGCAAGTCAGGGATGCCCTCGCTCACTGTTATCCCTGCCCGACACCACCCGGCGGTCCCACCAGATCCCAGAGCGCGCCGTACAGATCCTTGAACACGGCGACGGTGCCGTACGGCGCCTCGCTCGGCTCGCGCACGAATTCGACCCCCTGAGCCTTGTACGCGTGGAAGTCGCGCCAGAAGTCGTCGGTGTAGAGGAACAGGAACACGCGCCCGCCGGTCTGGTTGCCGATGCGCGTGACCTGTTCCGCGTTGGCGGCGCGCGCCAGCAGTAGTTTGGCGCCCTGCCCCGCCGCGCCGGGCGGCTCGATGACCACCCAGCGCTTGTTCTGCTCGGGCACGAAGCTGTCTTCCACCAGCGTGAAGCCGAGCTTGCCGACGTAGAAGGCCAGCGCCTCGTCGTAGTCGCGCACCACCAGCGAGACCAGCCCCAGGGTCTGCTTCATGGGCCGCCGGTCGCCGCATCGGCATTGCGTCGCGCCTCGACGCGCGCGCGCTGGTTGGCGCGCCGCGCGTTCTGTACCTCGACCGCCTGGCGGTATTGCGCGGCCTGCTCGGCGGTCAACAACGGTTCGACGCGCGCCTGCACACGGCTCGAGTAGTCGGCCTGCCAGTCGAGATAGCGAGCCTGGAAATCCGCATCGCCCAGGCTCGCGGACTCCGTGCGGCTCGGCGGCGGCGCCACTTCCTGCTCGGCCATCACCGCCGCGATCAGCGAGGTGCGCTGCGCATCGCTGAGCGGCACGTTCGCGGCCGCCATGCTCTCGCCGATGCGATTCACCTGCATGCGCGCCGGGACGCTCTTCTCGAAGCTCTGGAACTGGGCCGCCTTTTCGGGTCCCAGCAAGTCCGCGATCGCGGCATCGCGCTGCTGGCGCCGCTCATCCTCGACGGCCTGGCGCGCTTCGCGGCCACCCTCCACGTCGCGCATCGCCTCGCGCGTACCTTGCTGGCTCTCCGCGAGGAGGTTGAAGAGCTTGTCGGCCTGATTGGCGTCGAGCGCCAGCGCGGCAGGCATGTCGGCATACGCGCGCCGCAGCCGGATTTCCAGCTGCAGTCGGCGCATGTTCTGCTCCGCGGGCGTGGCCGGAAAATTGCCAGTTCCGAACCGCGGTGGCGACACGGTGCTCTCGGCTTTGACCGGCTCCGCGACCGGCGGTCCGGACGGCGCCGCGGGTTTGGGCACCGCGCGGTCGAGCTGCGCCGACAGCGCCGGCTTCACGGCCAGGCGCCGCTGCGCTTCCTCGAGCTCCCGGATGCGCCCGTGGTCCGCGCTGCGTGCCTGCTCGAGCTGCGCGATCTGGCCGCGGGCGGCGGACAACTCGGCGCTCAGGTAGATAGACGCCGCGGCGCAGCCGGCGGCGACGATGGCCAGGGCGAGGGTACCGTGTTTCATGTGGCCTCCCGCCCTGTTAGTACCTGCGCGCAGGCTTTAGTTCTGCGCGGTCGACGGTCCGTTCGGCTTGATCGGGCTCAGGCCGCCCCAGGGCTTGATGCGATTCAGCTCCGGCACGATGGCGCGCCGCATCTTGAGGAACGACAGCGCGCCGCGCTCGCGGTATACGACTTCGCCCTTCTCGTTGACGATCAGCGTGTACGGCAGCTCGCCCTTCCACACCGTCGCCGGGTCCAGCGCGTCGAACAGCTCGTCCTTCTTGTCGCTGGCGAGGATGTAGTTCTTCATCGACGCATGCTTCTGGGTGAGGAATTCCTTGACCGTGGCCTCCTGGTCCGGGAATTCCGCGGCGATGGTCACCATCTCGAATGGGCGGATGCGAAAGCGCAGGTTGTGCTCCACCAGTTCATCGAACTCCGCGATGCAGGGGCCGCACCAGGTGGCCCAGACATTGATGAAGCGCAGCTTGCCGCCGGAGTCCTGGTTGGCGCGGATGGCCTTGATCGTGGCGACGTCGGCCTTCTCGAGCGTCACGGGCTCCGCGGCCCAGCGCTCCTTGAACTTGGCGTACTCGGCCACCTTGTCGGCCCACTTGACCGAGCAGCCGAACACGCGCGTGGAGGTGACGGGCGGCTCCTTGCCGGCGAGCAGCGCATCCAACGCGTCGCGCGTCTCGTGCGCGGTCGCGAGCGACTCGCGTTCCGAATCGTCGATGCGGCCTTCGAAGCGCAGCTTGCGCGCCTTGTCGAAGATGAACACGTGCGGGGTCGCCACCGGGCCCATCTTGTGGCCCAGCTCCTGCTTCGGGCCGTCGTCCAGCCAGATGAAGTTGAATTTCTCCTGCTTGGCGCGTTCCTTGAGCTCGTCGAACGAGTCCGACAGATCCGAGTACGCCAGCTCGTCGAGCCGCACGGAGTCCGGATGATTCGGGTTGATGGCCACCAGCTTCACGCCCTTCGGCGAGTAATCGGCCACCAGCTTCTTGATGCGCTCCTGGTAGGCCTGCGCCGTCGGGCAGTGCGCGCAGGTGAAGACGATCACGAGGATCTTGGCGTCCTTGAAGGACTGGTCGGTGTAGGTCTTGCCGTCGATGCCCGGCAGCGAGAACGAAGGCAGCGGCGAGCCGATAGTTAGAGTGGGCGGCTGCTCGGAGGCGACCGCCGCCCCCGCGAACAACAGCAAGAGCGTGACGAGACTGGAACGCATGGAACTCCCCCTTCTGAGAGGCCTGGAGGATAGTTCATGGTCGCGGGCGGCGAAACCGGAATAGCGGAAAATCGCGCGCCGGGAGTCCCGCGCGACGCGGTTACACTTCGCGCCATGCCTGCCAGGTCTGTCCCCGTTTGCTAGGAATCGAGGAATGTCCCCATTAGACAAAGGGGTCGGTGGTGGGGAAGTTGCCGATGTTCGGCAGGATGCCGGGCAGCTCGCCGGGCGCGCAGCCGAACCAGCGCGCGAGCGTCGCGGCGAATTGATCGACGCTGGTGCTGGGGAGGAGCCGGCCCTGCCCCACCTGGTCGTCGCTCTGCACGGAGACGTGCGGTGCGGTGCCGTAGAAACGCTTGCCGTTCACGGCGCCGCCCATGACGAAGTGATGCGAACCCCAGCCGTGATCCGAGCCATCGGCGTTCGATGACAAGGTGCGGCCGAAATCGGACGCGGTGAACGTGGTCACCTGGCTGGCCACGCCCAGCTCGACGGTCGACGCATAGAACGCGGACATCGCGTCGTTGAGCCGCTGCATCAGGTTCGGGTGATCCTGCATGAGCAGGTTGTGATTGTCGAAGCCGCCCAGCGACACGAAGAACACCTGGCGGCGCATGCCGAGCGCACCGCCGGCGCCGATGAGACGCGCCACGATTTTCAGCTGGCTCGCGAGCGGATTGCCGCCGGGGAACGGCGTGGCGGGAGTCACGTTCGCCAGTGCACCGTTGACCACACCCTCGAGCGCCATGGAGCGGCGCGTGACCACGGCGTATTCGTTTTCGAAGACGTGATTGCTGTTGCGCGTGATCAACGCGTTCACGGCATCGCGCAGCGGGCCGCCCGTGGCGTTGATCTTGATGGCGCCGCCGGGGCTCACCTGGTACTGCAGCGCCTCGCGGCCCGCGACGAACACCGCGTTGCCCGTGGCGGATATGCAGGTCAGCAGGGAATTCGTCACGTTGCTGGACAGCGCGATGTCCCCGAGACGGCCGCCCCAGCCGATGGTGGATCCTTCGCTGCCATTGCTCTGCCAGATCGATTGCTGGTCGTTGTGCGAGAACAGCTTCGGCGGCAGCGGATTCGCGCCGCGGTTGGTGGACAGGTACTGCGCCAGCGTGGTCGGCTGGACCAGCGGGCCGACATTGAGCTGCACGGCCAGCTTCTGCGCGTCGAACAGCGCCTTGAGGCCGGCGAGCTGCGGCGCGAGGGCGTATTGCAGGTCGTCCGTGAGCGTCTGGCCATCCTTCGGCGTCAGTGCCGTGGCGGCGAGATCGGCGCGCGCCAGCGCGATACCCGCCTGGTCCTCGCCCGCGCCGCCGGCGCGGATCTGGTGATATTTCGCGTAGTTAGGCGAATCGAAGGGCACGACGGTGTTGGCGTAGTCGTTGCCGCCGTACAGGAATACGCACACCAGCGCCTTGTAGTCGGTGTTGTCGAAGGCCGCGGCTTCGCCCATGGCGGCCAGGTTGATCGCAAGCGGCGTCGCCACGCCCATGGCGCCGAGCTGCAGGCCGCGTTGCAGGACCATTCGCCGGGTCCAGTTGTTCCCGCCGTCGTGACGCCGCTTCATTTCTGCACCAGGTATTCGGGCGAGATCATGATGAGAAAGGTGGCGGTCGCCAGCATGTTGAGCTTCTGCTCCTCGGTGCTCGCGGCGGTGATGCCGAAGGCGTTCATGACGGCGCGGATCACCGTGAGAGATTCGGTCGAGAGCTGGTTGGCGCTGAGCCTGAGGTTGAGCCACGCGAGCACGAACTCGCTGTCGTGCGCGTTCGGCAGAAGCTGCGCATAGGTCGGGCCCACGTCGTTGTACGCGTAACGGCTGGTCCACTGCACCCAGTTGATGTAGCCGGCGGTGGTGGTCTCGTTGAGCAGCTGGAACTCCGGCGCCTGCTTGCCGGCGTCGGCGATCCCGGTGTTCGGCGGCACGTAGCCGGGGCGGAAGAAGTTGAACACCGACGGCGAACGCAGTGGCGATTGCCCGAGCGCGGTATCGGCCGCGGAAGTGTCGTAGATCTCGTAGGCGCCATTGCTCGATCGGAAGCCGGCCGTGCGCAGCATCTGCACGTGGCGCACGACGGGCTCGCGCAGCTTGCCGGCGAGCGTGTCGGCGGCGTTGGGCATGGCGCGCGCCTCGTCGTCCATGAGGATGGCGGTCCATACCGCGCGCAGGTCGCCGCGCACTCCCGCGCCGTTGTCGGCGAACTTCGCCGCGACGCGCCCGACGTACGCGGGTGAGGGATTGCTGGTCACCAGGCGCTGGATCATCTGCCGCGCGAAGAACGGGCCGGCGTTGGCGTGATTGAACAGGCGGTCGAGCGCGATGCGCAACGCCTGTGGCCCCGGCGTATTCGCCGGGATGTTCGTGCCGAGGAAGTTCACCTCGAGGCTCGAGTGGTCGGCCGCGGTGAACTTCATCGGGTTGGTGGCGAAGTGCGTGCTCGGGATGGGGTACGGCACCCAGGCGACCGGTGTGAAGCTGCCGCCGTTCGATAGATAGTCCCAGTCGTAGCCCGTGAACACGCGCGCCAGGTTGGTGATGTCGCTCTGCCCGTAGGTTTCGACGGGCTGGTTGTTGGCGTCGAGCTTGTGGGTGCCGTCGGGGTTCAGTTCGTACAGACCGATGGTGAAGAGCTGCATCACCTCGCGCGCATAGTTCTCGTCGGGCTGCCGGCCGTTGGCGTCTTCCTTGAGATTGCCCTTGGTGTTGAGGAAGAAGCCCATGCCCGCGTTGAGCGTGATCTTCTCGAGCAGCGTGCGGAAGTTGCCGAAGGCGTTCGCGCACAGCACGTCCCAGTAGGCGGCGATGACGTAGGGTGGATAGAAGCCGTCGATGGGGCTGAGCGAGACGACGAAGAATTCCGACAGCGCCAGCGCGAGGCGCTTGCGCATCTGGTCCGGGCCCGCGAGCAGCTGGTTCCAGATCATGAAATCGCCGAACTGCGGCCAGAAGTAGCGCTGCTCGGCGGTGATCGAGTTGTGGCCGCGCGAGTCCAGCCAGGCAGCGCCGCTCTGGCCCAGCGCGGCGCTGTACTGCGCGTTCAACCAGGCGAGATAGCCGTCGGACTTGAGCGAGTTCAGGTCGGCGTCGGGCGCCGAGAATTGCGCCTGCAGCAGGAAGCGTGCGGCTTCGGTGTCGTTGGCGGGCTTGGCGACGGGAGGTGCGGGGGTCGGCGTCGGACTCGGACCGGGTGTGGGCGACGGCGCGCCGCCGGTTCCGCCGCCACCGCCGCAGGCTGCGATCAATGCAGCCCCGGCCAGCGCAAGGCCTGCGCTGCGGACCGTGCTCCCCGGAACCTGGGACTCGGTACTGGACGCCGGTTCGACGTCGCCTTCGAGTTCCTGCATCACTACCCCCTCGATCGCGAGCACGGTAGCGCACTGCGCCGCGGTAGGAAATGGGGACATTCCTCGTTTCCTAGCAAACGGGGACACACCTGAAGCAGGTACGTGCCGGTTTTGCCGGCATGGCGGGCAACTCGGTGTGGTCCCATCGCATTTTTCCCGGCTTTCCTTCCCCGGCACCGTTCTCCCGTTTTCCTTCCCCGGCACCGCTGAACTGCACGCGGGTAGGGAAAATGAGTCAGCCGGCCACTACGATGCGCACATGAAACGGCAAAGGGGTCGTCCCAGGCACCCTGACCTGCTGACTCCCGGCGAGTGGCGCACGATCCATGCCGTGCAGCATGGGATGACGAATGCCGAGATCGCGCGGCGTCGAGGCGTGAGCGTCGATGCCGTGAAATTCCATGTCGCCAACGCGCTGGCCAAGCTCGGTCTGCGTGATCGAAAGGCGCTGCGCGCGTGGTTTCGCGCGCCGGTCGATAGCGCCATGGCTGACCACAGGAGAATGGCGATGACGGATGTCAGGCTCGGCCCCCTCGGACAAATTGCCCGCACGGTCAGTGACATCGTGGCATCCGAGCAGTGGTATCGCGATGTCCTGGGACTGCCTCACCTCTACACGTTTGGGACCCTGTCTTTTTTCGACTGTGGCGGAACGCGCCTCATGCTCTCGCAGAGCTCCGGCGCTGCCATGAATGAGTCGATTCTCTACCTGCGCGTGGCCGACATCGTCTCGGCCCACGAGGCGCTGAGTGGGCGCGGTGTGAAGTTCACGCATGTGCCGCACATGATCCATCGTCATCCCGATGGCACCGAGGAATGGATGGCGTTCTTCCAGGACCCTGACGGCCGGCCGCTCGGACTCATGTCCGCGGTTCGGAAGTAGCGGTGCCGAAGTAGCGGTGCCGGGGAAGGAAAACGGGAGAACGGTGCCGGGGAAGGAAAGCCGTGAAAAATGCGATGGGATCATCCCGAGTTGCCCGCCACGCGGACAAACCGGCACGTACCTGCTTCAAGTGTGTCCCCGTTTGCTAGGAAACGAGGAATGTCCCCATTTCCCGCGTTACATATTGCCGCCGGGATCAGGCAAACACCCACGCAATCGCCCACGCTGCGACCTGCGACACGGTCCTGGGCATAACCCACGGCGCAATCTATGCCGCGCTTTCGTCAGGCGCACCGGCAACCCAAGGGAGAGTCGAATGAGCAGTGCATCCAGCGAGCGCATGTCGGTGTTCGGCCCGACGCTGCGTTTCAAAGGCGAACTCCGAGCCCAGGAAGACATCAAGATCGAAGGCCGCATCGAAGGCACGATCGAGCATCAGCAGCGTGTCGTCGTGGGTTCCAAGGGCGAGGTCGTCGCCAAGGTCAACGCCGCCTCCATCGACGTCGATGGCCGCGTGCAGGGCGACATGAACGCCAAGAAGAGCATCAAGGTCAGTCAATCTGCGGTGGTGCGCGGCAATCTGCGCGCGCCGAGCGTCAGCATCACAGAGGGAGCAAATTTCAATGGCGGAGTCACGATGGAGTCGAATGCTGGGTCGTCAGGACCCTCCACCCCCGGCGCCTCGAGCCGTTGAGCCGGAGAAGAAGGAGAAGAACATGAGCAAAGGATTCGGCGAGAGCAAGCTGGCTCCCCCACCGGCCGCGCCGGCGCCGTCATCGCAGGGTGCGCCCTGCGTGCTCGGCCCGACCCTGCACTTCAAGGGCGAGCTCTACGGCGAAGAGGACCTGGAATTCCAGGGCCAGCTCGAAGGCTCGATCGAGCACACGCGCTCGTTGAGCATCGGCAAGGAAGGCAGCGTCAAGGGCAACATCCGCGCCAAGTTCGTGATCATCGAAGGCAAGGTGGAAGGCGACGTGTACGCCACCGAGTCGGTGTCGGTGCGCCAGACCGCCAAGGTCAACGGCAACATCTTCGCTCCGCGTGTGGGCATCGCCGATGGCGCGCACTTCTCGGGCCGCATCGACATGAACCACAAGGGCGTGGCCTCGAAGGCCGATCTCGCCGCCGGCAAGTCGCTCAGCGACCCGCAGGCGGAACGCCTGCTGGCCAGCGGCAGCTAGTCCACGGACTGCAGACTGCGAACGGGACGCCCCGGGAGGGGCGTCCTTTTTTTTTGCGCCGCGAGCTACCCTTTGCGCAGGCGCATCGTCAGATGCATGCAATGGAGTCGCCCGTGAAGCATGGATTCCAGGCCGCAATGCTCGCATTGCTGTGCATGCATGCAACGGCACGAGGCGCCGCGGACCTCCGCGAGCGACGCGCGGCGATCGAGGAGACGGCGCAATTGCTGGAGACCCGTTACGTCCACCCCGACCGTGGCAAGAAGCTCGCCAGGGAATTGCGGCGCGAGCTCCAGGCGCCCTGGGTGGGCGTCACGAGTGAAGTGGAATTCGCGTCGATGCTGACCCACAAGCTGCGCAGCTCGTCGGGCGACGGTCACTTCAAGGTCGATTTCCGCGAACATGGTGCTGCGGCCACCGAAGAGCCGACCTTCGGCGCCGCCGAATACGAGAAGTTCTACGGCAAGGCAGTCAACCACGGCTTCGAGCAGGTGCGGCGCTTCGAGGGCAACATCGGCTACCTCGACCTGCGGGTGTTCGCCCCACCGGCGATGGCCGCAGACATGGCGATTGCCGCCATGACACTGCTCGCCGAGGCGCGCGCGCTCATCATCGACCTGCGGCGCAACGGCGGCGGCGATGGCGACATGGCATTGTTCCTCTCAGGCTATCTACTCGATGGACCGGTGCAGATGAGCGGCGTCTACGACCGCCCGAGCGACACGCTGACTCCCGCTTCGACGCCGGCCTGGGTGCCGGGGCGGCGATTCGGTCCGGACAAGCCGGTGTACATACTCATCTCCCGGCAGACGTTCTCGGCCGCCGAGGCGTTCACCTACGACCTGCAGGCCGTGAAGCGAGTCACGGTCGTCGGCGAGCCGAGCGGCGGCGGTGCGCACCCATTCGAATACCGGAAGATCAGCGAGCATTTCGTGCTGTCGCTGCCTGAAGCGCGCTCGGTCAATCCCGTCACCGGCAAGGATTGGGAAGGTGTTGGTGTGCTTCCGGACGTACGCGTGCCCGCCGACCAGGCGCTCGAAGAAGCGTTGCGGCTCGCTCGCGCCCGCTAGCCGTCCGGCGATTCAGCGGCGGGCGGCGCAGGCCGCAGTGTCTCGACGATCTGCGCCGCCAGCACGCGCAGCGTGTCCTGGGCGCCGTTCGAGGCCTTGTTCGACAGCAGCACCAGCGCGAGCTGCGCCTCGGGGAACAGCTCCACCACGCTCGCGAAGCCGTACGTCCCGCCCGAGTAGTGCAGCCGGCGCCCGCGCGGCGTTTCCGTGCAGATCCAGTAGATGGCCACCGACTGCTGGCGATCCGGCGTGTACCAGGTCGGCTGGTGCGCGAGCTTCACCGAGGCATCGCGCTCCACCATCTGCCAGGCCGCATAGCGCAGCAGGTCGTCGGCGCTGTAGCGCAACGACGTCGACGGCCAGGCCATCTTCGCCTCGAATGGCGGCAGCTCCTCGCCGTCGTTGGTGTAACCGGTGGCGAGCCGGCGGCCGTCGGGCTGCGTGCCACTGCCCATGTGCAGCGGCTTCTCGATCTCGCGCGAGAGGATGATTTCGAACGGCTCGCCGTAGATCTTTTCCAGCGCGACGCCGAGCAGCATGCTCGCCACGTTCGAATGCACGGGCGGGCTGCCGGGTGGCAGGCGCGGCGCCACGCGATGCAGCTGCGCGAGGAATTCCTTCGATGTGTACTTGCCCAGTACCCGCATGCGCGTGACATCGAGCGGCTCGCCGGCCACGCGCCGCACCTGCGTGAGGTCGGGGACGTTGTCGATGAGCTGCGAGGTCATGTTCGCCAGGTGGATGAGGCGCACTTTCTCGCCGCCGTTCGCCAGGTTCGGATATGGCGCGCCGAGATATTTCTCGACTTCGTCATTGAGCGTGGCGCGGCCCTCGACCACGGCGCGCGCCAGCAACTGGCCGGTCATGGTCTTGCCGATGGAGCCGATCTCGTAAATCGTGTCCTGGGTGGGCGCGCGATTGCCATCGAGGCGCGTCGAGCCCAGGTTGTAGAAGTGCCGCTGGCCGCGGTCGTAGATGCCGACCGAGAGTCCGATGCCGCCGTAGTCCGCCAGCCACTTGCGCGCGAGCGCGGTCAGTGCGTCATCGTACGGTGCCGGCGCGGGCTTGGCTGCCGCGGTGACACCCGACGCGAACGTCAGCAGGCAGCAGCAGAGGGCCAGTCGCAGGAGATTCATGGGCGCGCATCGTCGCGCGTCGACCGCGGCAAGACAACCAGCTCCCGCCGCGCGACTCGAACGCGTCTAGCGCCCGAGATAGGGCGCGACATTGCGCTCGATGGCGCGGAACTCCGCGGGCGTCAGCGGCAATTGCTGAAAGACTCGCAATTGCGCCTCGGGCGGCGGATCCGTGGGGTCGCCGCCGTCGGTGCCGTACAGCACGCGCCGCGGCCCGATCTCGCGGATGCGTTGCGCGACCCACTCCCTGCGCTGCGGGCTCGTACCCGCATCGAACACGAGCGCCAGATCGAAGTACAGATGCTTCACGCGCGGGTCGTGGCGCCGGATCGCTTCTATGAAGACTGCGAGCGCCTCGTCGGCCGGCGTGTCGTCCGGGTTGGCGCCGCCCGTGAAATGCGCCACCTGCACGGGCACGTCGGGCGCGGCGGACAGCAACCGGTCGATGAACACCCGGGCCTGCGCGGCGCCGTAAGGCCGGGCGCGCCGCGTGCGCATGTGCACCACGATCGCCATCCGCTGCGCATTGGCGGCCGCGAACACGCGCCGGACACTTTCGACGTCGGCCGGCGCGTCCAGGTTCACATCACTGGCTGCGAATTGCAGCTTGATGCCGCGCCCGTAACGACGATCTCGAGCGCAACGCTCGAGCTCGGCCAGCGCATAGTCCTTCAGCGGGTTGAAGCTGCAGAGCACCGCGAGCCGGTCCCGGTATGGCATGGCCTCGAACAACGTCCAGTCGTTCTCGGCCTGCACGCGCGCGTATTCATCGACCAATGCCACCGGGCGCGGATTGCCGAGGACGAACGCATTCGACAACACCACCGCACGCCGGATGCCGGCGGCATCGAGCCTGGCGATCAGCGTCCGCGCGTCGATGGCGTTCTGCGCCGACTCCACCATGGCGCGGTTCATCAGATGCTGGTGATGGTCGACGCGCACCTGCGGCTGCCCCGCCAGCACGGCTGATGGCAACAGCAGCCACAGCGCGCGTCGCATCGCTACTTCTCCTGGTTGAGCACGTGATCCGCGGCCAGCACCAGCAGTAGATAGTCGGTGGTGCCGCGGCCGAGCACGTACTCGGTCTGCTGCCAGAAGAATGGCCAGTGCTTGAGCTCGGGAAAATCCGGCCGGATCAACGCGGTGCCGGAGGCGCTGCCGCCCGGAATGTAAGACCAGTCCGCGCGATTGAACCCGTAGGCGGTGGTCAGCGAATTCGCGCCCACGCCGGATACGAACGAGGCGGTGTTCGAGCCTGGGTGCACGCCCAGGATGAACGACAGCGCCTGCAACGCATAGGTGCGCGGGAACAGGTCCGGAAATGAGAGATGCAGCATCCACTGGTCCCAACCGAAGCGCTGGATGTTCCAGCCCGCGCCCCAGATGTCGGGCTTGTAAGGCACGCCGTAGGGCGTCTCCTTCGCCTGCTGCTCGACCTTGGCCCGATAGCCGGCCACGGCGTCGCGAATGGTCTTGCTGTACGCCGCGTCGCGCACCAGCGGCAGCGTGCGGCCGACGGCCCACCCGATGCGATCGATGTGCGCGGCAATCGCGTCGCGCTGGTCGAGCAGCAGTTGTCGATACTTCGACTCACGCGTGGTCAACAGCAGCTCCGCGGCCGCGCCGACCCGCCAGGAATCATCCTGCGGCTTCGCACGGTCGTAGATCGCGATCGCCGCCTGCAGTGAACGCCGCGCCAGGTCGTCGTCGTAGCCGCGCAGCGCGCGCGAGCCCGCGGCCAGCGCCGCGGCGGTCAGCAATTCGCGGCGCGCGTTCTCTTCGGTGAACACCCAGCGATCGTCGGCCGAGCCAGGCAATCCGACGGCCGGCGCGCTCGCCTCCGGTGTCTGCTTCGGATCGAACACCACGTTGTCCGTGATGCCGGCGCCGTCGCCGAGGAACACGTATTGCCGCAGCGTAGGCTCGATGATGCCGCGATACAGCCGGCCCATGGATTCATAGCCGCCGACCACGGACAGCAGGCCGTGCTCGAGCTGCTGCAGCACGTCGGGCTTGCCGTCGGGCTGATGGATTTCCGTGACCCGGTTCTTCTGGTCGATGCTGGTGTCGTCGTAGTCGACGTGGAACAGCTCCCAGGCCAGCGCCAGGCCGTAGATGGTGTCGGCCTGCGATTCGACGCGCATGTCCCAGTCGCCGGCGTCATGCCAGCCGCCACGGTCGAGACCGGGTACGTGCTCGCCGCTCTGGTAACTGGTGAGCGTGCTCGGTCCCTGCAGGTAGCCGTCGAAGTGGTTGTGGTTCACCGGCGCCATGCGCGCATCGTCGAGATGGCAGGCGCCGTGCCACAACCGGTACTTCTCCATGACCTTCATGTGGCACATCTGCGCGGGCAGGAAATACTCGAGCGTGGGTTGCCACACCTCGCGCGCGAACACCTGGTCGTTGATGCGGAACGGCTGGCTCGTCTGCGTGCCGTAGCGGATCACGTAGACGCCGGGCTCCTTGACGTCGGTGAAATCCAGCCGCGCGTACTGGTAGCGCAGGAACCGGCCCCACTCCTCGGGCTTGCGGTCGATCACGGTCTTCATCTGGCCGGCGAGGCCGATGCGCAGTAGTTTGACGTCGTCGCGGCGCGTGTCGCGCGGGTCCAGCTCGATGATGGCCTGCTTGGGCTGCAGCGGGTGGTACCCGACCTGCGACACCTGGATCACCGGCGTGCGCATCCAGCCGGGCTTGGCGTGCGGCGTGACGCGCCACTCGATGGCGTTCGCCGTGGCGCCGGCCGGCGCGAGCGCGCGCACGATGAACCAGCCGTTGTTGTGATTGCCACGCCCATCGAGCAGCTCGAGCTCGCCGCCCTTCACGGCCTCGATGGTGAGGTGATGGAGCTCGGTCTCCGGCGCGACCTCCAGCGTCCGGCCGTGCGCGAGCACCGGCGTCTCGCCCGGGCCGCTGGGCTGACGCTGGAACACGCCGTCGCTCTTGCCGAGCTGGTAGGACTTGCCGAACAGCAGGCCGGGGAAGAGTTCGAGGTTGAAACCCACCTTGCCCACCCATGCTTTTGGAATGGGCTGGTCGAAATCCACGCTGACGCGGATCGACTCGCCGTCGGGCCGCGCGCGCACGGTGTAGTCGAGCTTGAGGTCGGGATATTCGATGGGATTGAAGCCCTTGCGATCCCTTTCGGGATCCGGGAACGACAGCGCCACGCGGATCTCCTGCGTGGCCGCGTTCACTTCGCGCTTGCCGGGCTTGGGAATCGGCGCCCACTGGCCTGGGGACGGCTCGAGCCGCACGTCGCCGTTCGAGGCGATGCGCTCGTCGTGCATGATGATGCTGAGACCGCCCTGGTGGCCTTCTGGATAGTAGTCCTGGCCGTACATCACGTTGATGCCGGGCCGCTCGAAATACTCCTGCGCGTTGAGTGTGAAATCATCGGCCGCCAATGCCGACATGGGGAGCATTGCCAGCAGGATCGAAGCACGGCGCATCGCGCATCCTCAATGTGTGGACGAGCGGCGCATGGTAGAGATTGTCCTGCGAGTCAGGCAACCGACGAGCCGCTAGCGGCGCCTGGTGCGCGCGCGGGTCGCGAGTTTTCCCGGCTTTCCTTCCCCGGCACCGCTCTCGGCGAAGATGCGGCGGGCGTTCTGCACGATGACGGCGACGGCGGGATGCTTGATCTTGCGCTCGATCGAAAGCGCGTAGAACTGCACGCTGACGCCTTCGGCGACCCCGATCGGCACCAGGCCGTAGAGCTCATGAAAGTAGTCGACCTGCAGCGAGGGAACGGGAATCAGCCCGTGGCCCGCGTGCGCGAACTCGCGCAACAGGCCGTAGTCCTCGAACTCGCCGATCACCAGAGCGTGGATGTCGAGGCGCGCCAGCCATTGATCGATGGCGCGGCGGATCGCGGTGTCGCTGGTGGGCAGCAGCATGGGCACGCCGTCCAGGGACTTCGGGAATCCACGCCGCAACACCGCCGCGGTCTGTGGCATCGACATCCAGGTGATGGCCGACTCGCCCAGGTGATGGCTGTAGGCGCGCACGTTCAGATTCGGCGTGAGCGCCGCGTCGGACAGCACCACGTCTATCTCGTGCACGGCCAGGTCCGCGGCGAGCCGATCGAGCGTGCCTTCGCGACATACGATGCGCACTGAATTCTCCATGCGCAGCGCGGGCTCGATCAGGCGGTGCGCCGTCTCCTTGGGCACCACGTCGTCGATGCCGACCACGAGGCGCAGCGGTCGGCGGCTCGGCCGGTTCTCGAGCGCATCGATCAGCTCGCGCCCGAGCCCGAAGATCTCGTCCGCGTAACCGAACACCATCTTGCCGACTTCGGTCGGCACCAGCGTGCGGCCGGACTTGGTCAGCAGCTTCTCGCCCAGCCGGTGTTCGAGCGTGCGCAGCTGTGCGCTCACGGTCGGCGCCGACAGCGCGAGCTCCTCGCAGGCGCGGCGCAGGCTGCCGGTGCGCACCACGGCCCAGAAATACAACAAATGCTGGTAGTTGAAGCGTCGCAGCTGGGCCATGAGCAGTCCTCCATCGTTCGGAAAACACAAAGCATCTGGGAGAGTAATTCAAATTGTCCTAACTGCGCACCTGGGCTAAAAGATTCTCCGACCACAGGAGAGCAACATGCGCGAATACCCCATCATCGTCTCGGACGTCGACATCTACCGTCTGCGCGGCCTGCTCGGTGCGGGCTGCGATGAGCTCCACGCGGAGCTCGAACAGGCCATCGTGATGCCCGCGGGCGAAGTCCCGCACGGCGTGATCACCATGGGATCCAAGGTGCAGGTGCGCAATTTCGCGAACGGCCGCGTCGAGGGCTTCCAGCTCGTGTATCCGCGCGAGGCCGATCCCGCGGCGCACCGCATCTCGGTGCTCGCACCGCTCGGCGTGGCGTTGCTCGGGAGCTGCGAGGGCGACACGGTCGAGTGGCGCACGCCGGGCGGCCTGCGCTCGATCCGCATCGAGCGGGTGATGCAGGAGCCGCGCGCCGCCACCGCGATTCATCCGCCGGCTTCGCGCGCCGCGAGCCTGGCATGAAGATCCTGTGTGCCACGGATCTGCAGCCGCGGGCCAGCGCCGTCATCGGCCGCGCGAGCTGGCTCGCACGCAAGCTGCAGGGAAAGCTCACCGTATTGCACGTGGTGCCGCCCGAGGAGCCGCGTGGGCTGGCGCTGGAACAGCGCGTGTGGCGTGCGGATTCGCACCTGCGCGCGCGCGTATCCGATGAAGACGGCAAGCCGCAGGTGCGCGTGCGCGTCGGCAATCCGGCGCGCCGCGTCGTCGAGGCCATCACCGAGTCCGGCGCCGACCTCGTGGTGCTCGGTCCGCGTTCCGTCCCCGGCGAAGCGCCGCTGTTCCAGCGCGGCATGGCCGAGCGCGTACTCGACGAAACGCGCCGCCCGGTGCTCATCGTGCGCAACGAACCGCAGTTCGAGTACGGCCGCGTGATGATCGCGCTCGACCTGTCGGAGGAATCCGCCGGTGCGCTCGCGCTCACCGAGTCGCTGGCGTTCGCCGGCGAGGAGATCGCCTGCGCGGTGCACGCCTACCATCCGCCGTACGAAGGCATGCTGGCCTCCGTCGGCGTCGGCACCGACAAGATCGACTCGCACGCGGAAGCCTGGCGACGGGACTTCGCGACCGGCGTGCGGGAGTTCCTGCGCCGCCACAGCAAGGATCCGTGGCGCTATCGGCTCATCATGGCCGAGGATCGCCCGGTGCGCGGCATCCTGGCCGTGACCGAACAGGTTCAGCCGGATCTGCTCGTGGTCGGCACGCGCACGCAGGGTGCGCTGCTGCGAACCTTGTTAGGCAGCGTCGGTCGCGACGTGGCGGATTCCGCGAGCTGCGACGTGCTGCTGGTGCCGGGTGGCGCCGCGCCGCCGATGGGCACGGCGGCCTGAGAGCGGCTGCGCCCCTCGCCGACTGACGGTGCACGGTGGGGGGAGGCACGCGTCAATCGACGAGGTCGCAAACTCCGCCGGCGAACGCCCGGGCTCCTGGTCTCGACGAGTGGCAAAGCTACACGCGCCAGCGATCGCGGAGTCGGCCGCGGCGATTGATTCCTGCAATTGCCTTTGGCCTGCGGCTGGTGGTGTCAGGCAGGCTATCGGGCGGGCGGAATCTCTCCGCGCGCCCGGGCCGCGCGCCCGTACAGCAATTCGAACAGCGGCGCGGCCATCAGCGTGGTGACGATCGCCATGAGCACCAGCACCGAGAACAGGGCCGGACCGATGATGCCGGCCTGCAACCCGATGTTGATGATGATGAGCTCGGTCAGCCCGCGCGCGTTCATCAGCGCGCCGAGCGCCAGCGCGCGGGCATTCCCTTGGCCCGCGGCCAGCGCCGCGGCCCAGCAGGCCACGAATTTCGCGAAGATCGATGCAGCCAGGATCGCGCCGGCGATCAGCAGCAGTTGCGGTGTGTCGACCGTCGTCAGGCGCGTATTGAGGCCCGAGTATGTGAAGAACACCGGCAGCAGGAACACCAGCGTGAACGGTTCCAGCAAGGCGCGTATCCGTTGCGCGAACACGCCGCGCGGCATGGCGGTGCCGATCAGGAAGGCGCCGAACACGGCGTGCAGCCCGATGACGTCCGAGACATAGGCTGACAACGTGCACAGCATCAACGCGACGGCGAGCACCGTGGGGCTGAGCGGCTGGCCGGCATCGTGCTGGAGTTGCGCCCATCGCCCGAGCGGCGCAAGGAGCCCGGGTCCGTACGCGATCAGCCCCGCCGCAAGCAGCGCACCACCACCGATGGCCAGCAGGGCGACGCCCGCTCCTGCGCCGAGGCTTGCGAGCACTACCGCGACCACGCACCAGGCCACCGCGTCACCGATGGCCGCGGCCGACAGCGCCTGCGTCGCGATCGAAGTTCCCTCGAGTCCGCGGTCGTGGATGATGCGCGCCAGGACCGGAAATGCCGTGATCGCCATCGCGGCGCCCAGGAACAAAGTGGCGTTGAAGCGCGACACACCCCCGACGAAGAGCTCCGGGATGCTCATCAGCCACGGAGTTGCGACCACCGCGACGATGAACGGCACCACGATGCCCGACACGGAAACCGCCACGGCGCCCCTGGCATTGGCCTTGAAATCGTCGCCGCGAAACTCGATCCCGACCAGGAACATGTAGAGCGCGATACCGGTCTGCGCCACGGCATACAGCAGCGACTTCGACTCGGGCGGAAACAGGAACTGCTGCACGCCAGGCGCGAGCTCGCCCAGCAGCGATGGACCGAGGATCACGCCGGCGATCATCTCGCCGATGACCTGCGGCTGGTGCAGGAAACGGCGCATCGCCCAGCCGCAGATGCGGCAGGTCGCAAGGATCACGAACATCTGCAGGAAGAAGATCACGGTGGTGTCAGGCAGGGAAAACGTCGGACTCGCCTGCATGCACGGGGCACCGGCAGCCTCACTTCTGTCCGGCGCGGCCCTGATTCTCCCTGCCTGACACCGCCCAGACCGCGGGGTTTGCCGGCGCGTACTGCTTCACGAACTCGGCGTGCTGCGGCAGCGCGTTCACGACCTCGGCCACCTTGGCGCGATATTTCGCCATGAAGTCCTTCACCTCGCGCGGCTCGAGCTGTGCGATGTGATGCCAGCTCGCGGGCTCGACGTGCTGGCCCATCAGCACCGACACCCAGGAGTCGATGGTGAACAACTCGCCGTCCCGCTTGTAGAGATGCCCGCCCTGGCGGAACAGCTCGACGCGTTCGCGCAGCGAGTCGGGGATCTGCATCTCGCGGCATTCCTTCCAGAACGGCGCGTCGTCGCGTTGGTTGTAGTGATAGTGGAAGGTGACGAAGTCGCGGATGCGCTCGATCTCGTACTGCGCCTGCGCGTTGTAGTGGTTCACCAGCGGCTCGGCCATGCCGCCCCAGGGGAACAGATTCATGAGGCGCAGCACGGCCGTGGTGATGGTGTGGATGCTGGTCGATTCCAGCGGCTCGATGAAGCCGGCGGAAAGACCGATCGACACCACGTTCTTGTTCCACGCCTTCACGCGCCGGCCCGCCTTGATGCGCACCAGCCAGGGCTCCTTCACGGGCGTGCCGCCGGACTCGCTCAACAGGCGGGCACGCGCCTCGTCGTCCGACATGTAGCGGCTGCAGTACACGACACCGTTGCCGACGCGATGCTGCACGGGAATGTTCCAGCGCCAGCCGGCGGTATGGGCATAGCACGCCGTGTACGGCGCCGCCGGCTTGTCCACGATGGTCTGGAAGGCGACCGCGCGATCGCACTTCAGCCAGTGAGAATAGTCCTCGTAGCCGGTCCCGAGCGCCCCTTCGATGAGCAACGCACGAAAGCCGGTGCAGTCGACGAAGAAGTCACCCGCGATGATGCGGCCGTCCTCGAGCTCGAGCGACTCGACGTGGCCGTCGCCCGCGCGCGTGCGCACCTGCCGGATCTTGCCTTCGGCGCGCTGCACGCCGCGCGCCTCGGCCAGCCGGCGCATGTAGCGCGCGTACAGCGCGGCATCGAAGTGATAGGCATAGTTGACGCGCGGGTTCTCGCGCAGCGCGAACTTGTCCTTGACCGCCGCGAGCCATTCGTAGCAGTACTCGCCGAGCGGCACCTTGAGCCCCTGCGCGCGCGCCGCCAGCCAGTAGTTGTAGAACTCCGCCACCCAGGTGGGCTGGCCGTGGCGGCCGAACGGATGCAGGTACCAGTCGCCGATGCGGCCCCAGTTCTCGAACCAGATGGCCACCTTGAACGTGGCCGCGCACTCGCGCATGAACTCGCGCTCGTCGATGCCTAACAAGTTGTGAAACGTGGTGATCGGCGGGACGGTCGATTCGCCGACGCCCACGGTGCCGATTTCCTCTGACTCCACCAGCGTGATGTCGAGCAGCGGCCCGAACTGCTTCGACA